>NZ_AP027055.1:1621363-1945635 GCF_027924905.1 Limnohabitans sp. INBF002 | reverse complement strand
GTGGCGTCGCAACACCCATGACAAGTGGGAAAAAACGTGACCAAGAACTGTATGAGGACATACCAACCATGATGCGTGATCAGGTTTGCGTGATTACCCTTAAGAAGTCGTCTGAGTGACTGAAGTCAGGCCTGTAGACAGTGATAACCTTGAGCAATGACTACCGCTCAATTACAACTATCGCGCGCCAATTTATCTGGTGACATCTGGGGTGGTTTTGCCGCCATGTTGGTGGCATTGCCCTCGGCCATTGCTTTTGGTGTGACCATCTTTTCGCCGCTGGGCGCAGACTTTGGCGCCAAAGGCGCGTTGGCTGGCATGTTGGGGGTGACGGCGTTAGGCCTGATCGCTGCGACGTTTGGCGGCACGCAGCGCCTGATTTCTGCGCCGTGTGCGCCCGCAGCGGCGGTGCTGTCAGCCCTCACCATCCAAATGACGCAACAAGGCTCAGGTGTGGGGGCTGTGGTGCTGACCTTGTTTTTGGTGGCTTTCATCAGCAGCTTGGTACAAATTTCGTTTGGCTTGCTGCGCATTGGCGAACTCATCAAGTACATGCCGTTTCCCGTGGTGAGTGGCTATTTGAGTGGCGTGGGCCTGATCATCGTGATGAGCCAATTGCCAAAGTGGATGGCGCTGCCTAAGGGCATGAACTGGTGGCAGGGCCTACACGCGATGGAACTTTGGCAAGCACCAAGCCTCATCGTCGGTGCAGCAACGGCGGCATTCATGTTGCTGGCGCCACGCATTTCCAAACGTGTGCCTGCGGTGATTGTGGGCTTGCTAGGCGGAATGCTCTCTTATTGGCTATTGGCCTTTACTGCCTGGCCGGAGTTGCGCAACCTGCACGACAACCCGTTCATCATTGGTCCACTGTCGGTTGGTGGCGAGGGCTTCTTTGAATCGTTGCTCGATCCCTTTCGCAGCTTGAGCGAATCTGGCATGCCTAACTGGACGCACATTGCGTTTCCTGCCATCACTTTGGCCGTGTTGCTGTCGATTGACACCCTCAAGACCTGCGTGGTGTTGGATGCCATGACAGGTTCACGCCATGACTCCAACAAAGAACTGATTGGCCAAGGCTTAGGCAATTTGGCTTCTTCTCTGATTGGTGGCGCACCCGGCGCGGGCACCATGGGCGCGACTTTGGTGAACAAGGCCAGTGGTGGCACCACGTATTTGTCGGGTGTGTTCCAAGGCGCGTGGTCCTTGTTGGCAATTTTGTTGCTGACTTCGCTCATCGCATGGGTGCCTGTGTCAGCCTTGGCCGCATTGCTGATCGTCATCGGTTTCAGAATGATTGATTGGCACTCGCTGCAGTTGCTCAAGTCCAAAGACACGATGGTTGATTTTGCGGTGATTTTGATGGTGGTCATCGTGGCCAATACGGTCAGCTTGATTGCCGCATCGGGCGTGGGCGTGGCCTTGGCCATCATGCTGTTTTTGCGTGAGCAAATTCACACCTCCACCATTCGGCGCAAGTCGTTTGGCGATAAGATTTTTTCTTCGCGCGTGCGTGGCCAACGCGAACGAGACGTGCTGACCGAGAAGGGCAGCCATACCGTGATTTTTGAATTGCAAGGCAGCTTGTTCTTTGGCACCACCGATCAGTTGTACACCGCCATTGAGCCCGAGTTGAGCGATGCCAAGTTTGTGGTGCTCGACTTCATGCGCGTGCAGTCGATGGACATGACCGCAGGCCACATGATTGAACGGATTCGTAACATGTTGGCCGAGCGCCATGCCAAGCTGGTGCTCACCCGCGTCCCCGAGCGTTTACCCAGCGGGCGAGATTTGCGTTCGTACGTGGACCACATCGGCTTGTTGTCCGACAGCACGGCCAAAATTTTTGACGAGTTTGACGAAGCGTTGGAATGGATTGAAGACGAAACCTTGGCCCTTGCTGGCCACGCGCATGTGTCGCACGAAGGCATTCCTTTAGGCAAGTTTGAAATCTTCCACGGTTTGAATGCGCAAGAAATTGCGGCACTCGAACGCTGCGCTCAGCACCATGTGTACCAAGCGGGTGATTTGGTGTTTGGTGCTGACTCGACTGGTCATGAGCTGATGCTCATCAGCCGAGGCGAGGTGAAGGTGAGCTTGCCCTTGGCCAATGGCAAAACGATTCACCTCACCACGTTCAGCCGTGGTCAATTCTTTGGCGAAATGTCGTTTTTGGATGGCCGCGCGCACTCGGCAGACGTGTACGCGACGCGTGAAACCGAATTGATCGCGATTGACCGTAAAGCCTTTGCCACTGTGGCGGCGGGCGACCCTGTGATGAGCATCAGCGTCATGCGCTCGGTGGCCCTGGCCATCGCTGACCGCTTGCGCCATGCCAATGCTGAATTGCGTGAGATGCGGCAGGCCTAATGTGGTGTGTCACACACTGTTTCTTGCGCCGCGCTGGTAGCGTCGAGATGGCATTTCGCCATTCAAGGAGCAGGAAACATGGACAGAGTTGAAAAGATTTTGCTGATCCTCATGCTGGGCATGAGCACATCCACCTTTGCGGATGTCAATCTGGTCAAAGACAAGCAATGCATGCAGTGTCACGATGTTACGGCTGAGCGCATTGGGCCTTCATTTCAGCGCATTGCCAAACGTTGGAAAGGTAATCCAGTGGCTGAGCAGCTGCTGATTTCGACGATTCAACAAGGCACACAAGACGGCGGTGGGCAGCATTGGAGCTCAAAGGCCAATATGCCCAATTCGCAGGAGCGTCCTTTGGTCAGCAACGACGAGGCGAAAAAGATTGTGAAATGGATCATGAATCTTTCTTCATGAGCTATTTCTTGCTTGTGCAGAGGCCATGTTAGGAAATCATCTTTGGTAAGCTTTGTCTTGTTGAGATATTGTTAGCTTGAAAGAATGACCCCTCGAATCAATAGATTACTAGCTGAATTACCAGAGTCTGAGTATGAAAAATTAGCGCCCCATATGGAGCTTGTGTCACTTGTCAAAGGTGAGACACTTTTTAGAACTGGGGAGGTGCCCGCCTATGTGTATTACCCCGTTGGCGCGATTGTGTCGATGATGACTGACATGTCCGATGGCTACAGCGTGGAGACCTACATGTTGAGCAAGTCCAGCACCGTGGGTGCTTTGAACGCGCCAAGTTTTTACCGCGCCTATGTCAGAAATTCCGGGTTGGCCTATCGCATACCTGTGTGCATCTTGCAGCGAGAGTACCCGTTTTGTCCTTTTTACATGCAGTCCGCCATGGCTGCGATGCGGCGCATGGTCATGCAGCTCGCACAGTCGATTGCCTGCGGCAAACACCACAGTGTGGAGCAGCAGCTGATTCGTTGGATGCTCATCACCTTAGACCGCATCTCGACATCCAAAATTGCCATCACACACAAAGAGCTGTCCGGCATTTTGGGATTTCGACGCGAGGCGATGACGTTGTCGTTGAAAAAGCTGACAGGTTTGGGCTACATCGAATCGCGGCGAGGTGAGATTGAGGTCATCAACCGCAAAGGCTTAGAAGCGCTCTCGTGTGATTGCTATTGGATCGGTCAAGAGAAGACGCGACCCGTGGGCTAATAGCCCCGTAGGCGAACATGGTGCCCCCGACAGGAGTTTGCCTTCTTGTTGACTCCTGAAAAATTCATATAAATCAATATGTTATACATTATATGGGGACATTATTTTTAAACTGTCCCCTGATTTTGCGTGTTTTGTCCCCCATTTTGTCCCCGTTTAGAAGGCTGTCAAATGTCTTTGATAGACCGCAAAATGTGGCCAGCTACCTTGTGTAGATTTCAAAATATCAATGACTAAATAGAGGTGTCAATCTGCTTAAGGATTGCAGCAGCGTCAGCGTTACATGCCTTGCAGTAGTCGATGAAAAAGAACACATCCATGTAGCGTTCACCCCCGTTCAATTTTTGAGAGGTTTGATTGCTCCATGTACAGCTGTTCTGCAAGTTGCACTTGTGAAAGACCAGCCTTTTTTCTTGCTTCCTTGAGTGCTGAGCGCATTCGAGCATATCTAACGTTGTGAACAGAGATAACCATTCCCTGATGGTTAAGTTCATTCTGATATAGTCCAAATTGACCTATATTGGAGTTTGTCAATTGGAAGAAATAAAACGCAACAACGACTTAAATATGCATAAATTTCAATTTAATGGATATAAATTACTGAATACCATGGTAGTGGTATCGGCTGTGTCTGTGTTTTTTACTGGTTGTGCCTCGACACCAGAATACGTGAAAAACATTAAACCAGAGAATTATCTCTATTCAAATACAGTCAAAATAGATTTGACTAAATCGCTAGAAGATATTTCACTGAGTGTTGGCAACGATAAGACGGGATTTATTAGTCCAGATAGGTCTACAGAGCGTATAAATTTTGAGAGAAATTACCCGATTAAACAACATAGTTCAGAGAGCTTAGAGGCATTAAACGGTATAACTTACAACCACAGGGTTGGGCAAGTATTGAGGCTAAGTGCAGACCTAGATAAAAGAACGAGCGGGTTCTTAAAAAGTGAGAAGGGAGACGCTGTATCGGTATCAGGCATGATTCAGATAACCTCAGAACCAGCTATATCCTCAGCGTTGGCTACTGGCGGTAGTCAAGTTGTTGCTACTTCAGTAAGTAGTGGTTCTGCAATAAATCCAGCTCAGGGTGCGGGATATAACATTGGTGCTGGGCTAGGACTGGGATTTATCGCAGGTGGAATTCATGCACTTCAAGCCGATGCAGCCAAAAACGGAATCATTAGTAAAGAAGATTATGGCAGTCGAATGGAGGAAACTACATTTTCTTTTGCCATTCCCTCAGCAGGTCGATTGACGCTTGATGGATACGGTAGAAGAGGGCGAGCCGAACCAGTTTTAGTATCTGACGGTATTGTGAAAGTGATTTTCACAGTTGATGGTGGTAAAACCATAGACTATAAAAATAAAATATTTTTACTTTCTACAGTGGGGACCTATCGAGGAGAAGTGTATAGAAAAAAATACCCACAGACAGAAGGTTGGGAGTTCAGAATTACTAATATGAACGTAATAGCGATTCCAGATTTGAACACTCCCGAGAAACGCTATTTAGAACTTAGGAAGGCATTGCTAGAAAATAATGTCAAACTGTAGATTTGCAGTAGTTCTTAACAGTGGCTTCGCTGATTTTGAAGTGTTTAGCCGTTTGACTTATGCTGGCGCTGGTTAGCTCTCTCCACGCTTTAACTTTTGCGTGGTCAGCTGCTTTGGGTCGACCTAGTGACGATTTACCTTTGTGAGTCTTTCCAGTAGCCTCGAAGCTTTCTTTAGCGGCAGCACGACCAGCGGCTGTACGCTCTCTGATTTTGCTACGTTCCATTTCTGCAACTTGAGCTAGCAGGGCAACTATCATTTTTCCGATATCGCCATGAATCCTTCCGATGCCGTGGATATCTAGTTCTACTCCTTTTTCTAGAAGTTGTTTGACGGTTAGTTGAACGTCAATTGAGTCGCGACCAAGACGGTCGATGGCATAACAGCTAACTAAGTCTCCAGCTCTGGCAACGAGCATCAGTTCTGATAACCCCTTTCTATCCTTAGCCATAACACTACCGCTAATTCCTGAATCAATGAACTCAGCATCAAAGTTGCTGCCAATGGCTTGGCGTTGAGCTTCAATACTTTGGGAATTGGTACTGACTCTGAAGTAGGCAAAGTGTTTTGACATAGTTACTAAGGATAAAAAGATAGGGTAATTTTATAGCTAGCTAAAAAGATAGTCAATAGTTAATTAATAGCCATAGGCAAGAAAGTTACAACTTATTGGCTTTGACTGTCCAGCTTAAAGCTCAGGCCGCTGGGCCGCTAACGCATTGCTTAACCTGCATACCAGATAACATTTTTTTCTATTTGGAATTAAACGCTTGGTCATTGATTTTGCAAAATAGCTAAGCCTCTCATAGCCATCAGCTAGCTCTGTTTTTAAGGTGTGATAATCCGAATGACCTTTGCGAATGAGTCCGCCATCTTCATTTTTACGAATTACGCCGTCACTATCCGTAAGGAAAACTCGCTTTCGTTTCAATACTTTTGCTTTTCCCTTTCTGCTGAACTTAGACAGTCGCTCACTGAGAATCTGCAAGTCAACGTAAGCGATGCCGTCAGCGATAACAGCTATATGAAGATGAAACCCTCTGCTGCTAGATTGCTCATAAACTGCTATCCATAACGGTTTACTAGAGCAACTAGGCTTCCTCTGTGTGAACCATCTTCTAATCTCAGCTCCAAGTCTTTCGAAGATTAACTCATTAGGCGACTGAACCACAAGATGAGCAAGTCTAGGCTCCCTATGCGTACTTACGGATTCAGATAAAATGAGTTGTATATTTTTGAGTATGGTTTCATCAAACCCTTCTTCTGTCTTCTCAGAGCTGTTTAGTGGGTAATTAGTGAAATCAATATTTGGCATGTAAATCTCCTTAGTAAAGTGGAGATAGCTAAATAAATCAATTAATAATGTACATAAATTACCTCTCTTTAATAGAGGCGATAATTTTAATGTTTAACTTATCCGTGAAATGCTTTGAACCTGTTTAATTTAAACAGTAAACACATCTGAACCTAATGTTTAATTGATTCTTAAGAGGTTTTGCTCTTGAAAGGCTTGCCAGATGGTGATTTGTATGATGAATTATTATTAAAAATTAATTTAAAAGCAACTACAAAAATGTATTTGAATATGTAGTTGGAATTGGTAATTTAACTATCTATATTTTCTCAAGTCGCAGTCTTATTTTAATGACTTTTGACAGTTTGGATTATACCAGAAAAAAGCATAAATTACAATATTTTCGTATAGAGGTTAGTATCTAAAATACTTAACTATTGATAATTTAGTTACATAGTATTAATGTATTTATATTGTTTTTTGCTGTTCAGACTAAGAGTTCAATTCAGAAATATGGTTTTCTACTGCTTGCAACCGCTGACGCAGCAACTCAGTAAGGTCTCTGTTTCCATATTGGTCTCGCATGGTGCCGCTACTCCAGCCACATATGCCGTCTATCTCTGAAGCTCTTGCCCCAAGTTTATCTAGCGTGTCTCGCATAAAGTGTCTCAAGCTATGAGAGCTAAATTCAAATCCATTAGATTTGTAGAATTTTCCCAGCGCAGCAGATGCGGATGCAGCAGAATTTGGTTTTGTTGAATCAAAATATTTGGTGATTGCCTTATGTATTGATGGCGTCAGAGGTAGTTCTCTTGTGCTGATTTGATTTTTAATGCGCCTTGTCTCGTTATGTTGTATTTTAAAAGCTAGGCGTTCTTCATTGATATCTGTAGGTTCAAGACCCCACGCTTCAGCTAATCTGCAACCTGTTAATAAAACTATCAAACATAGATGCTCAACATAGCTAGCTTTATCGCTTTCAATAATCAGTTTGTACAGTCGTTGTACTTCTGCTGGTTGTGCCGTTGCTCTATTTTTCTTTGGTTGGTTAGGTAACGAATGATTTGCAAATGGATTGCGTATGTCTAAATCAGCGTTTAGTTTGCTGTAATTCCAGATTGCACTTAGGCTTCTTAGCTCTCGACGAACGCTGTTTGGACTAACGGACTTCATTCTGTGCTCAATGTAGCTTTTCACATCTAAACGGTCTATCAGATTGAAGGGCTTCTTTCCGATGTAGTTTTCGAATAAGTGCGCGTACCGTGTTGAATCGTAGATTGCCTTAGATGAAAAGGGGATAGCACGTTCTTTGTTTATATAAGTAGGAAGTTCATCTGACATACCCAACAGTGGGCGCTTGTTGTCCCTTAGAGCTTCGATTAGTACAGTACCTAATGGGGTGTAAGAAGCCACCTTGGCATAGCGCTCTACTCGGTAATAGTCCTCGACTTGTTTAATGAACCCATCTTCGATGATTTTGTTTTGAGATTGCTCGACGTAACCGATGGAGTTTTTGTTCTGAACGTACTTTCTAGGGTCGTAATCACGATGGAAGAACAGAAATCCCTCGACTGCTAAAAGCTTTTCATGCGTACTGAAAGTGGTAGTTCTATCGCCTTTGGCTACCTTTTGCAGGGTTCTAAGCTTGTAGGCAATGTCAGAAGCGTCTAGACGGGCTTGTTGTTCTGTGGAGGCTTCTAGCTGTCTAGTTAGCTTTATCGGTTCTTCTAGGCCGTAAAAAGCCCCTTTCTTGGGGTTTAGACGCATGACGAAGCGCCAGCCAGAACCTTTTTTTTCAATGTGTGTTTTTGGTTGTTTTTCCACTTTGTCCCCTCTAATGTCCTAATTCTACGTTATGGACTAAGGGAATGTCTATTAAAAACAACGACTTACGATAATTGTTGGTGCCCCCGACAGGAATCGAACCTGTATCACTCCCTTAGGAGGGGAGAGTTCTATCCATTGAACTACGGTGGCAACCGGCGTGTATTTTACGACTCACGGCTTGCGTCTTTCGGGCCTCGATAAACCAACACAGGAATTTGAGAGTGCGTTAATACGTTTTGCGTTTCGCTGCCGAGCAGTAAACCGCTTAAACCGCGCCTGCCGTGTGATGCCATAAAAATCAAATCACACCCATGGGCCTCAGCAGCTTGAATGATCACAGTGTGAGGTTTGTTGCCGATTGATACCACTTGTTGGCAAGCAACGTCTGCATCACGCACCAATGCCTCGGCCGCATTAAGAATCTCTTTGGCCGCACTGTCCAAGCGGTTGTGCATGTCTTGGTCGAGGTGCGGGGCGCTGATGGTGCCCATGCCCATGTAAGCAGCAGGGGGGTCTGGTTCTGCGTAAAACAGCGTGATGCGAGCGCCTGCCTCTTTGGCAAACGAGGCCGCACGCGCAACAGCTTGCAGTGATAAATCGGAGCCGTCTGTCGGTACAAGTAGATGTTTGAACATGAGTTTTCCTTTAAACGTCAATGCCCGCCTGCGCCGGGCTCAATGGTGCGTACGGGTTTGGGTGCCAGCCAAATTAAGGTGGCGGCGAAGATGAAAATGAAGCCAATGACAGTCATGATTTGATTCGTGGACAGCATGATGCTTTGTGAGGTAATCATGTAATCTATGACTTGATTGGCGGCATCAGGCGTGGCACCGCCTTGGGATAGCAAGTCACGCATACGTCCATCGGCGTCGGTGATGCCTACCAATTCAGCATGGTTGTGTGTTGCTTGATCGCTCCACACTGTTGTGACCAAGGATGTTGCAAAAGCACCCGAGAGTGTTCGCAAGAAATTCATCAGGCCCGCGGCTGAATCCATTTCCCGTTCGTCCACACAGCCTAAGGCGAGGCCTGTGGAAGGGATGAAAAAGAAGGGCAGCGCAAAACCCATGACCATCAGCGGAATTGAGATGTCCCAAAAACTCATGTCGGTGTTTCCCACGGTGCGCCATAGCGTGACAAGCCCCATCCAGATGACCCCGATGAACACCAATAAACGCGGATCGCGTTTGCTGTTGGCTACTGCGGGGGCAACAAACAAGGCGGTCACACCTGTCCACGCTGTGGCCAAACCCGCATCTGTGGCGGTATAGCCCATGAAACTTTGCAACCACAGTGGCGTGAGAACGCTGGCGGCAAAGAAGGCAGCAAAGGCCAAGCTGATGGTCAGCACACTTATCGTAAAGCCTCGATGCCGGAAGACGCGTAAATCCACAATGGGGTGTGCCTCGTGCAATTCCCAAATCAAGAATGCGGCAAAGGCGATGGCTGCGATGAGGGCCAAAGCAATCATTTGAGCCGATGCAAACCAGTCTAAGTTTTTGCCTTCATCCAACATCAACTGCAAAGCAGCAACCCAGATGATGAGTAACCCCATGCCGACCAAATCAATCGGACTTCGAGCGCCCAACTCTTGGTAACGCTTGAGCAGTTGCCATGCATAAAAACCAAAACCAATGGCAATCGGTGCATTGATCAAAAATACCCATGACCAGCTGAAGTCGTCGCACAAATACCCACCCAAGATCGGTCCAATCACCGGCGCGACGAGCGTGGTCATCGACCACAAGCCAATGGCTGCCGCTACTTTGTCCTTGGGGAAAATTCGCATCAACAAGGTTTGTGACAGCGGCATCAACGGGCCACCGCACAGACCTTGAAACACGCGCGCAACCACCAAAATTCCCAGCGAGGGTGCAAGGCCACAAATGATGGAGAAGACACCAAACAAAACCATGGAGGTGGTGAACACACGAACGGCGCCAAAACGGGAAGCCAACCAACCTGTCAAAGGGACGGTGATGGCTTCACCCACGGCATAAGACGTGATGACCCATGTGCCTTGGCTGGTGGCTGCGCCGAGCGCGCCTGCGATGTTGGGCACTGCCACGTTGGCAATCGTCATATTCAGCACGGCGATGAAGTTGGCTGCTGCCAGCATCAGTGCGGCCAACCAAAGCATGCCGCCTGTCAGTGGTGCATCAAGCCCAGGTGATGCATGTGTAGTTTCATTCATAGACGCCTCGTTGGGTTCAGTTCTTTGACTGGCGTGTGTCGATTTCGGCGCTCATCGAGAGTCCAACCTTGAGTGGGTTGGTTTGTAGTTGTGCTGGGTCCAGCTTCACACGCACAGGTAGGCGTTGCACCACCTTGATCCAGTTGCCGGTGGCATTTTGTGCAGGAATAACAGAGAAGGCCGAGCCGGATCCGCCAGAGAAACCCTCCACCACGCCGGTGTAAGTCACGCCTTTGCCGTACAAATCGGCGTGCAATTTGACGGGTTGACCGACGCGTACTTTTTCCAATTGAACTTCTTTGAAGTTGGCGTCTACATACATATCGCCTACCGGTACCACCACCATCAGAGGCATGCCCGTTTGCACGCGTTGCCCCTGTTGTACTTGACGCTTGGCGACCACGCCATCGACCGATGATTTGATGGTGGTTCGCTCTAAATCAACCTTGGTTTGCTCAAGGCGGGCACGGGCTACGGTGAGTGCCGCTTCGGTGGTTGCCTGTGTACTTTTCACACGTGTGAATTCCTCGCCTGACACCGCGCCTGATGACACCAAGGGCGCACGGCGCTCAAGGTCTGTACGTGCACGCTCAAAGTCAGCTTGGGCTGCGGCGAGTTGTGCGTTGGCCTGAGCCATGGCCAATTTGATATCGGTCTGGTCGATCATGACCAAGATGTCTCCCGCCTTGACCACTTGTGTGTCTTTCACCAGAACTTGTTGCACGGTACCGCTCACCGCAGGTGTGATTTGAGCCACTTCTACAGCGGTATAGGCGTTGTCGGTGGACACAAAGTGCGAGGCATACAAGGTCCAATAGGTGGTCACTGCAATGGCGCTCACTGCGACCAAGCTTCCTAAAAGCATGAACAGTTGGTTACGACGCTGCTTCAATGTGTGTTCTGCCGTGTTGTTTTGAGTCATAAAAATTCCTGAATAAATGTCTTGGTTAACGCTGGGCTGTTTGAAATCCACCGCCCAGGGCGCGTTTGAGTGCGATGTCGAGCGAGAAAGACACGGACCGTAAATGGGTCAATTCGGTTTGACTTTGAAGGCGTCTGTTTTCCACTGAAAGAAGTTCGATGGCACTGGCCAGTCCTGCCGCATAACGCAGACGGGTGAGGTGATAGGCCTCACTGTTGGCTTCAAACGCTTCTTGCGCTTTCAAGGTTTGTTGGTTCAATGCCTTTTGGCTGACGGCAGCATCCGCCACCTCTTGCAGTGCGTGTGCAATGGCGGCGTTGTAATTTGCTACGGCTTCGGTGTAGCGGGCTTGTGCGCCCCGAAGTTCACCTCTCAAACGCCCGCCTGTGAAGATCGGCAGAGAAATGGCAGGGCCTACGCTGCCAATGCTGGAACCGTCTTTGCTCAGCATGTCGATACCGAGCGACTGCACACCAATGAACGCATTTAAGTTGACGTTCGGGTAGAACTCAGTTTTCTTTTGTTCAATGCGGCTGGCTTGTGCTTCGGCTTGTAGGCGTGCAGCCACCACATCGGGGCGTCTGCCCAACAAGTTCACCGCGAGTTCAGTGGGCAGGCCAAAGCTGTGTTCGAGCTTGAGTGTTGGTTTGACAATGCTGAGCCCGCGATCTGGACCTCCGCCCATCAGTGCGGCTAGACGGTTGCGTTGCAAGGCAATTTGTTCTTCTAATGCCAGCACTGAACTTTCTGCCTCGGCGCGATGGGCATCTGCTTCGTGCAGGGGGGCACGCGTGTCTAAGCCTCTGTCCAGCCGTTGTTTAACCAAAGCACTTGTTTGGCTGTGCAGCTCGACGGATCTTTTGGCAATGTCACGTAACGCGAACAAGCGACTCAGCTCGGCGTAGTGGCTGGCGATGCCCGAAGCGAGGATCAACCGAACTTGCGCCAATTCGGCTTGTCCAGATTGCAATTCCGAGGTGGCAGCGGCAAGCGATGCGCGATTTTTGCCCCAGAAGTCCAACTCCCATTGCAGGTTCACCGTGGCGCGACCGTAGTCGTTCCAGCCCGATGGTGTGACAGCTTTGGGGGTCAAGTAGTTTGTGCTCAGCTTGTCTTGACTGACGGATGCGTTCGCACTGACCTGAGGCTTTGTAGAGGAACCTGCAATTTGTGTCATTGCATCAGCGCGCTGCACGCGGGCTGTGGCCGCCATGAGGGTGGGAGAGGCGGCCATGGCTTCTTCAATGAGTGCATTGAGCTGTGCATCGCCGTAGGCGTGCCACCACTGTTCGGCAGGCCAAGCGGCATTGGCCGCTTGGAATGACATATGCGATTGGAATTCGTCTACTCGCCTGATTTGTGATGTGGCTGTGTCGCTTGGCAACTGCGCGCAGCCCGTCAGGTAGGCGGCACAGCAAAGACCGATGAGTGGAAAAGTGAGTCGTCTTGCCAAAGGCGATGGCGGTGATTTGGGTCTAAGCATCAAAACTCCATTATTGAACCAATTGGTTTAGTAATGGGAATTCTATCGGGGTTAAACTAAAAAATAAACCGGTTGGTTTAAAAATAAAATACTGGACATGAGAACAAAAACAGAGACAAGAAGGCAGGCGATTCTGCAAGCCGCCACTGAGGTGTTTCAACAGTCGGGTTTTGAGCGCAGCTCGATGTCAGACATTTGCGAGCGCGTGGGTTATTCCAAACCTACGCTGTACAGCTACTTTCCTTCTAAAGAGGAATTGTTTTTTGCGGTGATGTTTGAAGCGACAGAAATTGAATTTCAAACAATTTTTGAAACGCTGGACACAGGGATGGATGACATCACAAAGTCGCTAGAAAACTTTGGTGTGGGTCTGTTGACGTTGCTCTATTCACCGCAAGTTCAGGCCGTGCGTCGCTTGGTGTCGTCTGAGGCTGGACGATCAGATTTAGGCAAGAAGTGCTTTGAGTTGGGGCCCGCACGCAGTGAGGCTGCGATCACTGCATTCATTCAAGCCGCCATGGATCAAGGCCAGTTACGCAAGGCCAATCCACGCGTAGCGGGCTTGCACTTGAAGGGTTTGTTAGAGGCCGAGTGGATTGAAGGCTTTATTTTTCAAACACTGCAAGAGCTTCCTAAAAAGGAGCTGCTGCTGACGGTGAAGCGCGCTGTGGCGGTGTTCATGGCCGCTTACGGCAAAGACTGAATCCACGCGTGATTTGAATTATTTGCTCAGCATTCGCATGGCTTCTTCCAAGCCTTTGAGTGTGAGCGGGTACATGCGGTTGCTGACGATTTGTTGAATCATCGCAATGCTTTGGCGGTACTCCCACACACCTTGTGGCTCTGGGTTGATCCACGCAAATTTAGGAAAAGCGTGAAGCAGGCGCTGTAGCCATTCGGCACCGGCTTCTTCGTTGTTGTATTCCACGCTGCCGCCGGGCTGCACAATTTCATACGGGCTCATGGTGGCGTCGCCAATGAAGATGAGCTTGTAGTCTTTGTTGTATTTGCGAATGATGTCCCACGTCTCAAACTTCTCGGCGTAACGGCGCTTGTTGTTGCGCCACATGAAGTCATACACGCAGTTGTGGAAGTAATAAAACTCTAAGTGCTTAAACTCGGCCTTGGCAGCAGAGAACAGTTCTTCCACGCGGGCGATGTGGTCGTCCATGGTGCCGCCCACATCCATCAGCAGCAACACTTTCACATTGTTGTGGCGCTCGGGGCGCATCAAGATGTCCAAGAAACCCGCGTTGGCCGCGGTCTTGTGGATGGTGCCGTCTAGATCGAGCTCTTCGGCCGAGCCCTCACGTGCAAAGCGGCGCAAGCGACGCAGCGCCACTTTGATGTTGCGTGTGCCCAGCTCTTGGGTGTCGTCGTAGTCGCGGTAGGCGCGTTGGTCCCACACCTTGACCGCGCTGCGGTTGCCGCCTTTGCCGCCAATGCGGATGCCTTGCGGGTTGTAGCCGCCATTGCCAAAGGGTGATGTGCCACCCGTGCCAATCCATTTGTTGCCACCTTCGTGGCGTTCTTTTTGTTCTTTGAGGCGTTTTTTGAGCGTCTCCATCAACTCGTCCCAGCCCATTTTTTCGATGGCTGCTTTTTGCTCAGGCGTGAGTTCTTTTTGAAGAATTTTTTCTAGCCAATCGAGTGGTACTTCTTTGGTGAAGTCGGTCAGCAGCTCCACGCCTTTGAAGTAGGCACCAAACGCACGGTCAAACTTGTCATAGTGCTTTTCGTCTTTGACCAAGATGAGGCGGCTCAACACATAAAAGTCGTCCATGCTGCAGGCATCGCTGCCGGGGCCCACCACTTGGGCTTGCAGCGCCTCAAGCAGGGTGAGGTACTCCTTCACCGAAACCGGCAGCTTGGCGGCACGCAGGGTGTAGAAGAAGTCGATCAGCATGTTGTGTCTTCGTCCTTAAGCACGCAAGCGTGCAAGTTGGTAGTCCAGATGCGTTTTCACATTGGGCCATTCACTGGCGATGATGCTGTACACGCAGGTGTCACGCAGTGCGCCTGCAGCCAATGGATGCGGATTGATTTGATGGCTGCGCAGAATGCCGTCGAGTTTGGCACCTAGGCGCTCGATGGCGCGACGGCTTTGTTGATTGAAGAAGTGCGTACGGAACTCGACCGCGATGCATGCCAGCTGTTCAAAGGCATGCCCTAACAAGAGGCGCTTGGTCTCGGTGTTGATGGATGAGCGCTGCACACTTTTTCGATACCACGTTGAGCCGATTTCGACACGACGATTGACTGCGTCGATGTTCATCTAGGTCGTCATACCCACAGCCTGATTTGTTGCTGTGTCGATCACAGCAAAAGCGCACATGCTGCCCTTGGTCTGCAGGTCTAAGCGACGTTGAATTTCGCCAGCCATGTTTTCAGTGCGAGGAATGGTGGTGTACCAGTGATTCCAAAGCTCACCATCGCGAACCGCCTCTACCAGTGAATCATGGTGCGAGTGGTGCAGTGGTACCAATTTCACATATTGACCACTCAGCGTGGCAGGCGCAGCAAATGGGTTCATAGGGATTCAGAATCACTTGGTTTGGCGCGGAAGTGGCGAGCAGCTTGCAAGCCCATACCGCCGCCAATGCCTACCAACAAGATGGCAATGATGCTGCCCGTGCCATAGCCTTCGGCAAACAAATTCAAGCCAAATGCCACGCCCAAGCCATAGCCGAGCAATGCGCCGACGACGAAACCAATGGCGTCGGTCAGACCTTCGATGAGGGATGCAAACATGATGTTCTCTTTTTAACGGTTGCGGCTTTGCATAAACACGAGTTTTTCAAACAGTGTGGTGTCTTGCTCGTTTTTCAGCAGTGCGCCCACGAGTGGCGGGATGGACACTTTGTCGTCTGCGGTTTGCAGGGCTTCAATCGGAATGTCTTCGGCCACCAACAACTTGAGCCAGTCAATCAACTCACTGGTCGATGGCTTTTTCTTCAAGCCGGGCAAGTTACGGATGTCAAAGAAGGTTTTCATCGCCACGCTTAGCAAGTCTTGCTTGATGGTGGGGAAGTGCACTTGCACGATGTGGCGCATGGTGTCGGCATCTGGGAACTTGATGTAGTGAAAGAAGCAGCGACGCAAGAACGCGTCTGGCAGCTCTTTCTCGTTGTTCGAGGTGATGAACACCAAAGGTCGGTTTTTTGCCTTGATGAGCTGGCGCGTTTCGTAGCAATAAAACTCCATGCGGTCGAGTTCGCGTAACAGGTCGTTGGGAAACTCGATGTCAGCTTTGTCGATCTCGTCAATCAACAAGGCCACCGGTTGCTCGGAGGTGAACGCCTGCCACAACACACCTTTGAGGATGTAGTTGTTGATGTCTTTGACGCGTGCTGCACTTTCGGGATCAGCCATTTGGCTGTCACGTAGACGACTCACGGCGTCGTATTCGTACAGGCCTTGCTGGGCCTTGGTCGTGGATTTGATGTGCCATTGCAACAGGGGTAAACCCAGGGCTTGGGACACCTCTTCTGCAAGCATAGTCTTGCCTGTGCCTGGTTCACCCTTGACCAGCAAGGGCCGCTTGAGCGCGATGGCTGCGTTGACTGCGAGCATCAAGTCTTGGGTTGCAACGTAGGTGTCAGTGCCTTTGAATTTCATGGGTAGTTCCGTCTATTATTTGGGTTACATCAACCTCTAGGGATTGTGGTTTGCATATGAAAAAGATTGTTTCGATCGCGTTTGCTCTGACTGTATCTGCCGTGTCTTCACTGGCATTTGCGCAAGACATCAAAGGTGATGCTAACGCAGGTGAAAAGAAAATTGCCATGTGCATCGGCTGCCACGGCATCGTCGGTTACCAGGCCAGTTTTCCCGAAGTTTATAAGGTTCCCAAAATTTCTGGCCAAAACGAAAAATACATCACCACTGTTTTGAACGCCTACAAAAAAGGCGAACGCAAGCACCCCACCATGCGCGGCATTGCTGACAGCCTGAGTGACCAAGACATGGCAGACATCTCTGCCTACTACGCCAATCACGGCAAAGTTGAAGGTGCACCGTTGCCAGACAAAGCCAAAGAGCCCAATGCCAAAGTGGCCGCCTTGCTGACCAAAGGTGCATGTGCTTCATGCCATGGTGAAAACTTTGCCAAAACGATTGACCCGAGCTATCCAAAGATCGCTGGCCAAAATGCCGACTACTTGTTTGTGGCTTTGAAGTCCTACAAAGTGGAAGGTGCTGCCACTTGGGGCCGCAGCAACGGTGTGATGGGTGGTGTGGCCAAGCAGTTCAGCAATGCTGAGCTGAAAGAGCTGGCCAATTACATGGCTGCACAGCAAGGCGATTTGAAAACCGTGCCGCAAAGCAAGTTCCGCTAAGTCGACGGTTTGCTCAAAAAAAAGCCCCACTCTGTGGGGCTTTTTTTATTTACCGTCGGATTGATTTTGAAATTTGTGACTCATGTGTCGTATGTTTTGTGTGGGCTCTTTGTGGCAGGCGCGTCGGTAGGCTTGCAGCGTTTTATCGGCCAAGGCAAGAATGCTTTGCGCTTCATAGCTTCCCCCTTTGAGCTCTTTGCCAAAGGCCACACCCATCAAAAGCTCAGCGCCTTCGCTGGCGTGGTCTGCGGTGTAGATATGAAATTGACCTCGGGTCACTGCATCCACCACTTCTTGGCTGAGCATCAAGTGGTGGCGGTTGCGACGTGGAATTAAAGCGCCTTGCGTGCCATCGAGCCCTTGGGTTTTGCAGGTGCGAAAGAAGCCTTCGATTTTTTCGTTCACGCCGCCCACCGGCAAGATTTCACCGTTTTGGTTCACCGCGCCTGTGACCGCGATGTTTTGCTTGAGCGGCAAGCCTGAGAGTGAGGACAGCAGGACGTACAGCTCGGCGCACGAGGCAGAGTCACCCTCGACGCCGCTGTACTCTTGCTCGAACACCACCGAGGCGTTGAGCGCCAAAGGTGCGATGTGCGAAAACAGTGCCGACAAATAGCTGTGCAAGATGAGCACGCCCTTGTCGTGAATCGGGCCTGACAGCTTCACCTCGCGTTCGATGTTGACCAAACCTTCGTTGCCCGCGTAGGTGCGTGCCGTGACGCGCACGGGAAAGCCAAATGAATGGTCACCCAGCTCGATGACGGTGAGGCCATTGAGCTGGCCGACTTTTTCGCCTTGCAAAGAAATGAGCCGTTCGCCATCGGTGATGGACTCTTGCAAGCGCTGTTCGATGTAGCCGTTTCTAAAGTCGCGTGCGGCAATGGCTGCATCGACATCGGCGGCTTGCACTTTGTCTGCGCCGCGTTGGCGTGCGTGGTTGGCGCTTTCAATGATGAGCGATTCGGTGTGCGAGAACAACGCGCTTTGGCGTGTTTGGTCATCCACCTCGCGGTGTGTGCATTCAATCAAGCGGGCCACCGCATCGGCATTGAAGTGTGGCAAGCCTAAGCGTTGGCAGCTGTGCGCCACAAAGACGGCGGAGGCACGGTGTGTGTCTGCGCTGGCAGGAAAGCTCTCAGCAAATTCCACTTTGCACATGAAGCGACGGAAGAATTCGGGTGCGCCTTCTTGCAGCACGTAGTATTCCTCGACAGTACCAATCAACACCATCTTCACGTCAATGTGAACAGCCTCGGGCTCGAGTGCCACGGCGGCAATGGGTGAGAGGTGCAGGCCCGATTCTTCAATCTGCAAACGGCCGCTGCGTAAAAAGCGTGAGAGCTTTTCCCACACCAGCGCATCGGTGAGCAAGTCGCGCACATGCAGCATCAAAAAACCGCCATGGGCTTTGAGCAAGCTGCCCGCACGGATGCGCGAGAAGTCGGTCATCAACACATCGTCTTCGGTTTGGTATTCCACGCTGCCAAACAAGGTGCGAAACACGGGGTTGTCTTCCACCAACACGGGCGCGCCTTGTGTGTCGTGGTTGTCCACGGCCACGTTCACGCGGTAGCGCAGCAGCAGGGTGTCGAGGGCTTCGAGACGTGTTTCTTCTTCGCTTTCATCGTCGTCATGCGGCTCAAACAGTTCGATGTGTTCCAACACGTCGGTCATCACCTTGTGAAAATAATGCGTGAGCTTTGTGTTGTCTTGGCTTTGTTTGGTCAAGGCCTCTTGAATGCGTCCTAATTCTTGGGTCAACATGGGTTTGATGGTTTGGCGACGCAGGGCTGCCAAGCCTTCGTTTTTCACACGGTCAATTGGGCGTGTTTTGTCGAGAAAATTGGCAATCTCGGCGCGCAGCTCTAACTCGGCTTGGTCTATGGCTATGCGGCGTTCTTTGGGCAGTGCCAGCGCTTCGGCTTCGGTGAGGGGCATGCCTTTGTCATCGCGCAAGGTGAACACCAAATGCCCGCCTTCGCGAAACAGCGAGAAGCTGCGCGCTTCGGCAAATGCATCGAGCACGGCATAGGCACGGTCTTCTTCCTGTTTGTAGGTTTTCTCGATGTGTTCGCTTTCCACCTTGAAGTCTTGCGCGCTCAATCGTTTGGGGATTTCTGTGAGCAGCATCTTGGTGAGCTGTGCCATGTGCAGGCGCAGCTTGCGGCCTTCACCAGCAGGCATGTGTAAGGCGTGAGGATGCTCGGGTGTGTCAAAGTTGTGCAAGTAGCACAGGTCGGGTGGTACAGGTCGTTTGGCGGCCACGCTGCGCATCATCTGTTGAAGCAGGGTGGAACGGCCGCTGCCGATTTCGCCCAACACAAACAGGTTGTAGTTGGCTTGCTCCATTTCCAAGCCAAAGCGCGCTGCTGTTTCAGCGCGTTGTTGGCCAATCCACGGCAGGGCTTGTGTCACCAATTCAGAGGTGTTGCCAAAGCCCAGCTCTGTGGGGTGGATGGTCAGCCGCAAGTCTGCGGCTGGCACTGTGGCGGCGCTGAGTGGCTGGGTGGTGGTGTGCATGTGCTTTTCCAATTGCTGCGACGGTAGGCGCAACAGTTGTAGCACAGACCGTTAAGTTCTGAGGCTGTTCAGCACTTCTTCTGTGTGTTCACCCAAACGCGGCGCAGGGCGCCACACCCCTGTGGGTGTGCCACTCATGCGCACAGGCGGACGCAACTGACGCAACATGCCTTCAAACGGATGCGGCACGTCCAGCCACGCTTGTGTGGCGGCCAGGTGCGGGTCGGTCAGCAGATCATCCAGCTTCATCATGGGCATGACGGGAATGTCGTGCGTGGTGAAGTCTTTCATCCACTCGGCGCTGGTGCGGGCGCGCATGTGCTCGCCCACAAAGGCGTAGAGCGCGTCGATGTGCTTGAGGCGTTCGACGTGGGTGCTGAAGCGGGCATCGGTTTGAAATAAATCAGTCTGACCCACGAGTTTTAAAAACGCTTGCCAATGTGCGTCGTTGTACATAAGCGCGCAGATGTAGCCATCTTGCGTTTGATACGGTTTGCGGTTGGCCGACAGCATGCGCGTGTAGCCCATGGGGGCGATGGGCGGTTGCCATGTTTCGCCACTCAAATGCTCGCCCAGCACAAACTGCAGCAAACATTCAAACATGGGCACTTCGACGTGTTGGCCTAAACCTGTGCGGTAACGCGCGATGACGGCAGCCAACACGGCATGCACCATGTTGAGTCCGGTCACGCGATCGGCAAAGGTGGCGGGCACATACCGTGGCTCGGGGCTACCGCTTTGTGTCATCAACCAAGGGATGCAGGCCGCGCCTTGAATCAGGTCGTCATACGCAGGCCAGTCCGAATAGGGGCCGCCTTCGCTATAGCCATACGCGCCGCACACCACCAAGCGTGGGTTGATCGCGTGCAGGGTGTCAAACGACAAGCCCAACCGCGCCATGGATGCCGGGCGAATGTTGTAGGTCAACACATCAGCGGTTTTGCACAAGGCCAGCAACTGCTCGCGTTGCTCGGGCTGTCGCAAATCAAGCACCACCGAGCGTTTGTTGCGGTTGGCGTTGATGAAGATGTGGCCCATGCCTGGGTGCTTCATCGGGCCCGCGTGGCGCATGATGTCGCCACTGGGTGGCTCGATCTTGATGACGTCTGCGCCGTAGTCGCCCAAAATTTGCGTGGCGTAGGGGCCCAGCACCACGCCCGTCAGGTCGATCACGCGCAGGCCCGCGAGGGCGCCTTGCAGGTTGGCGTTCTCAGTGAGGCTCATGGCTTATTCAGGTGTGATGCCCGCTGACTTGACCCAGCCACCCCATTTTTTAATTTCACTGTCAATGGTTTTGGCGAGGGTGGCCGAATCTTCCACGTCGAGGTCAATGCCGACGCCTTGAATTTTTTCGCGCACTTCAGGTTTGGCCAACACCGCCATCAAAGTGGCTGTGGCTTTCTTTTGCACGTCAGCGGGCATGCCGGCTGGGGCCATCAAGCCGAACCAAGCGCTCACGTTGTAGTCTTTGACGGTGTCGCCAATCGGGGGCACGTTGGGGGCTTTGCCCGCACGTTTCTTGGTGGTCACGCCAAGTCCGCGCATGCGGCCGCCGTTCATTTGTGACACCGCGTTGCCGGTGTCGGCAAAAGCGAATTGGATTTGACCGCCCAACAAATCAGTCAGCGCAGGTGGGATGCTTTTGTAAGGCACGCCCACGGTTTGCAAGCCAGCCAGCTCGGTGAGCATGGCCGCTGAAACCAACGAGCCTGAGGAGCCGTGACCGTAGGCCAGTTTTCCGGGGTGGGCTTTGGCGTAGCTCACAAACTCTTTCATGTCTTTGGCAGGAAAGTCGTTGTTGACCATCAAGATAAAACCGACCTCACCAATCTTGCCGATAGGTGTGAAGTCTTTCACGGGGTCATAAGGCAGCTTGCGGTACAGATGCACGTTGGCCGCTTGCGTGGTGCTGGTGGTGACCAAGAAGGTGTAGCCGTCAGCTGGGGCCGCTTTGACCGCTTCCGCGCCCAAGATGCCATTGGCGCCGGCTTTGTTTTCGATGGTGATGGGCTGGCCCCAAGCGTCGCTCATGGCTTGCGCAATGATGCGGCCCACGTTGTCAGTGGCGCTGCCTGCGCTGAAAGGCACAACAAATTTGATGGCCTTGTTGGGGTAGCTTTGTGCGTGCGTCGCAGGCGCGACCAGGCTGCCTAATGCGAAGACTGCAAAGCTGGCACACAGGGTGCGGCGAAAGTTTGACTTGATTTGAATGTGACGCATGGGGGATCTCCAGTTTGTATTTTTGGAGATCTTAATGCCAAGGCGCACTAGTCTTTGGTGGCGCGCCGTTGCACCGCGTCGATGTAGGCGTGGCCATCGGGTGGGCGACCGCTGCGTTGGCTTTCCCAGATCATTTGGCCCAAAGCATCCATGGTTTCATGGTGGGCCTCGTGTAGTGAATCGCGTTTGGCGGTGAGCAGCTCAACCGCCTGTCGGATGCCACGGGGTTGATCAATCGAGCATTGCTCACTCACCGACAGGTGCATGGACAAGTGTAAGAAGGGGTTGGTTTGGCCGTCTTTGACTTCGTACATGCGCTCAAGCGCGGCATCGACATCGGTGAAGTCGGCGTGGTACTCGGGGTGCTCGGCCACCCATTGGCTGGCAAGTGTTTCGAGCGCGTCCATGGGTTGGGCGTTGCGCCACTTGGCATAGACCGAACAAAAAAAGCGCCGTACGTCGGCTTGGCTGGGTTCAAACATAGGCGTCATTGTCACCCAGGTGTCGGGCGTTTGCGGGCAGAAAATTCCAGTCGTTACAGTTCGTGAATCACACGAGACACAAAGAGGTAGGCCATGATCAATAAAGTAGCCGATTCCATTGCACAAGCGCTACAGAGCTTGACGGATGGCATGACGTTGATGGTGGGCGGTTTTGGCACTGCAGGTATTCCAAGCGAACTGTTGGATGGCTTGGTTGACGTGATTCACGAGCGCCAGGTTCGTGGGCTCACAGTGGTCAACAACAACGCGGGCAATGGCGATACCGGCTTGGCGGCGCTGCTCAAAACGGGCTGTGTACGCAAAATCATTTGCAGCTTTCCGCGTCAAGCAGATAGCCATGTGTTCGATGGCTTGTACCGCGCGGGCAAGCTGGAGCTTGAGCTGGTGCCCCAAGGCAATTTGTCTGAGCGCATTCGCGCAGCGGGCGCTGGCATTGGTGCATTTTTTACACCCACAGGTTACGGTACAGAACTCGCCAAATACCCAGACGGTTCGCCCAAAGAAACCCGGGAGATACATGGCCGCATGCATGTGCTGGAGTACCCAATCCATGCCGATTTCGCGTTGATCAAAGCCGAAAAGGGCGATCGCTGGGGCAATCTGACTTACCGTAAATCGGCTCGCAATTTTGGACCCGTCATGGCTGCTGCAGCCAAGCGCACCGTGGCCTCTGTGCATGAGGTGGTTGAGTTGGGCGCCTTAGACCCTGAGAGCATTGTGACCCCCGGCATCTATGTCAGCCACGTGGTTCAAGTGCCGCGTCAGGCGACCCAAGGTGCTGGATTTAAGAAGGTGGCTTGATCATGACCTACACCCGTCGCACCAAAGACCAAATGGCCGCCCGCGTGGCGCAAGATATGCCTGATGGCGCGTATGTCAACCTAGGTATCGGCATGCCGACCTTGGTGGCCAACCACTTGCCGCAGGGGCTGGAAATTATTTTGCATAGCGAAAACGGTATTTTGGGCATGGGCCCAGCGCCAGCCCAAGTGGATGAAGACTTTGACCTGATCAATGCGGGTAAGCAGCCAGTGACCTTGTTGCCCGGTGGTGCCTATTTCCATCACAACGACAGCTTTGCCATGATGCGTGGCGGTCACTTAGACATTTGCGTCTTGGGCGCATTTCAGGTGAGCGAGCGCGGTGATTTGGCCAATTGGCACACCGGCGAAGCCGATGCCATTCCTGCCGTGGGCGGCGCGATGGATTTGGCTATTGGTGCCAAACAGACCTGGGTGATGATGGATTTGCTCACCAAACAAGGTGAGAGCAAAGTGGTGCGCGATTGCACTTACCCATTGACCGGCTTGGCGTGCGTGAGCCGTATTTACACCGATTTGGCGACCTTAGAAGTCACTGACCAAGGCTTGCAGTTGATCGACGTGGTGGATGGTTTGGCCCACGCAGATCTCGAAACCTTGATTGGCCTGAAGCTACAGGCCAAGCGTTGGTAGGCTTACTGTTCGACGAAGGCGCGTTCCACCACAAAGTCGCCAGGGGTGGTGGTGGAGCCTTCTTTGAAACCGCGCTCTTCCAGCAGGGCGCGCATGTCTTTGTTCAGCTCCGGGCTGCCGCAAATCATGATGCGGTCGTTGGCGGGGTCGATGTTGGGCAAGCCCAAATCTTGGGTGAGCTTATTTGACGTGAGCAAGTCGGTCACGCGGCCTTGGTTTTTAAAAGGCTCGCGGGTGACGGTGGGGTAGTACAACATTTGGCTGCTGACCATCTCGCCTAAGAACTCGTGCTTGGGCAGCTCTTCGGTCAAGTAGTCGCGGTAAGCCAGTTCTTTCACTTCGCGCACGCCGTGAACCAAGATGACTTTTTCGAAACGCTCATACGTCTCAGGGTCACGCACGATGCTGAGGAACGGGGCCAAGCCCGTGCCGGTGCCGATGAGGTACAGGTTTTTGGCGGGCAACAAGTAGTCGCATAGCAAGGTGCCTGTTGGCTTTTTGCCGACCACGATTTTGTCGCCTACTTTGATGTGTTGTAGCTTGGAGGTGAGGGGGCCGTCCTGCACCTTGATACTCAAGAACTCCAAATGCTCTTCGTAGTTGGCGCTGACGATGCTGTAGGCGCGCAGAAGCGGTTTGCCGTTTTCGCCGCGCAAGCCAATCATGGTGAAGTGACCGTTGGAGAAACGCAGCGAAGTGTCGCGTGTGGTGGTGAAGCTGAACAGGCGGTCGGTCCAGTGGTGGACGGACAAAACTTCTTCGTCTAGGAATGCACTCATGACAGTAATAAATCGATATAAATCAAGCCCTCTAGTGTAGGCGAGGGCTTAAAACCTAGGGCTATATGTTGCTATGCAGAACGCTATAAGCCTTGACGTGCATCAACGGGGCTTTGAGGCTGTTGACGTTTGCTATCTATGCCTTGCCCGCAAAGCCGTTTTGTCGCCAAGCCTCATAGGTGATGACGGCCACTGAGTTCGACAGGTTCAAGCTGCGCTGGTCGGCGCGCATGGGCAGGCGCAGGCGCTGTGCGAGCGGGAAGCTTTCGCGGATGTCCACAGGCAAGCCACTGGTCTCAGAGCCAAACACAAACCAATCGCCGGGCTGAAACGCCATGTCATGCGCGGTGTTGGAGCCTTTGGTGGTCATGGCAAACATGCGGGCAGGGTCGGGCTTGGCGTCGTTCAAAAACGTGGCCCAGTCGGCGTGGCGCAGCACGGGCGCGTACTCGTGGTAGTCCAAGCCCGCGCGGCGCATGTGCTTGTCTTCCATCGAGAAGCCCAAGGGCTCAATCAAATGCAAGGTGCAACCTGTGTTGGCCGCCAAGCGGATGATGTTGCCCGTGTTGGGCGGAATTTCGGGGTGGATGAGGACGAGGTGGAACATGCGCACATTGTCCCGCATGAGAGACGGGACTCGCGCTGTGCGGTGCGAGCCGCTGTCGACAGCTTTGCATCAATGATGCGCTTCTCGTTCTTCGGTACGTGCCAGGACCAATCCTGTGATGTGCGCTGCGCCTGCTACCCGCAACGCCCGCGCTGCTTCGTGCATCGACGCTCCCGTGGTCATCACATCGTCCACCAACACCACGCGCTGACCGCGCACGGCAGATACGTGTTCGGGTGCAACCCAAAACGCATCGCGCACATGGTCTAGCCGCTCCTGTCGAGAGGCACCCACTTGGTGGGCGCTGTCACCGCGGCGCAGCAAGGTGTGAGCGTTAGTTTTGAGCGGGGCCAAGTGACGAGCCAGCTCGAACGCTTGGTTAAAACCGCGTTCGCGCAGGCGTGACGGGGCCAGAGGCATGGGCACCACCAGCGTGGCGGCGTCGAGTGCGGGTTCGACCCACGGGGCATGGCGCATGAGGTGGGCCAAGGCGCGTGCGAGGCTGGGGTCGGCTTGAAATTTGAAGCGGGCAATGCAGTCCGCCCATGGGAAGGTGTAGCTCACGGCGGCCACACAAGCGTCTAAGGGGCTGGGGTGCTCTGTGCAATTGCGGCAGGTGCTTTTGTGGCTGAGCGTGAGGGCGCACGTGGGACAGCGCTGCGTGGGCTGCGCAAAGCGCTCGATGCATGGCACGCACAAAGGTTGGCTGGGCCAGCGGCGGCAAATGTGGCAAAGGCTGGGTAAGCGCAACATGCCCCGCATTGGAAAGACATTGCGCGGGCTTGGGTTGAAGCGCAGGGCAATGTTTGCGAAGGGCGCGGTGTCGATAATAGGGGCCATGTCTGAACCGTCTCCCTCTGATACGCCTCCCTCGCTCGATCCTGTGGCCTGTGCCCGTTGGGCCGCATGGCCGCATGCCGCATCGCCTTGGTTGAACGAGGAAATTGGCCGACGCATGGAAGACCGTTTGCAGTGGATTCGTTTGCAACCCACATCGTGGGTGGATTGGGCGCCCTTGAGCGGTGGTTTAGAAACACACGCCAAGCTCCGTGCGCGTTACCCGCAGGCGCATTGCCAAGTGATAGAGACCAGCGCCCAGCGCGAACAGTTGGCGCGTCAGGCGCTGCAAGCGCCTTGGTGGCAGCGCTGGCTGAAGCCGGATGCTTTGACATTTGGCGCACCTGCCGCAGGCAGTGCCGACATGTTGTGGGCCAATATGGCGTTGCACACCAGCGACGATCCGCAAGCTTTGTTGCAAAAATGGCACCAACTGTTGGCGGTGGATGGCTTTTTGATGTTTTCGTGTCTCGGACCGGACACCCTGCGCGAGTTGGCCGACGTGTACCAAGGCAAGGGTTGGCCACCTGCGTGTCATGCGTTTACCGACATGCACGATTGGGGTGACATGCTGGTGCAAGCCGGTTTTGCAGAGCCCGTGATGGATATGGAACGCATCACGTTGACCTATGCCAATGCCGAGAGTTTGTTGGCTGAGTTTCGTGCGCTAGGCCGCAACCTGCATCGGGATCGCTTTGCCGGCTTGCGTGGCAAGCAGTGGTTGGCGCAGCTCAAAACCGCATTGCTTTTGTTGGCCAAGCCGGCGCAAGATGGGCGCATCACGCTGACGGTGGAAGTGATTTATGGCCACGCTTTGAAGCCCTTGCCGCGCCTCAAAGTTCAGCAGCACAGTTCGGTGTCTTTGCAAGACATGCGAACCCTACTAGGGCAATCCCCTAGTGGTCGCTCTGTATGATTTTCTTTGTAAGCTTGTAGCGCAAATCATGCTTAAACACTTTGAGTTAAATCAGTGTTTGAGGGGGTTTGTAGTCCTGAAGACAAAAAACATTGAGGCAATCAAAGTGATGAAGAACAATCTTTTCCAAAAGTTGACTTCAGGTGTGTTGTTCCTCGCCGCCTGGGCGAGCACAGCCGCTTGGGCGGTGAACGATTTGCCGGGTGGCCCTGCCGTTCGACAACTGAACCTCCAACCTGGCGCGACCAAAATTGCTCAAGAGCAGGGCTGGCTGCATTGGTTCATGCTCATCATCTGTACCGTTATTTTTGTGGCGGTGTTCGGTGTGATGTTCTATTCCATCTGGAAGCACCGCAAATCGGTGGGCCACAAGTCGGCCAGCTTCCACGAATCGGTCAAAGTCGAAATCGCATGGACCGTCATTCCTTTCATCATCGTGATCTTGATGGCCTTGCCTGCGACCAAAGCAGTGGTGGCTCAGAAAGACACGTCGAACGCCGACCTCACCATCAAAGCCACGGGCTACCAGTGGAAGTGGGGCTATGACTACCTCAAGGGCCAGGGCGAGGGCATTGCTTTTATCTCGACCCTCGATAACGCGCATCGCGAAATGTCAAACAACGGCGCCAAGGGCGTGGACATCGACAACTACCTCTTGAAAGTGGACAACCCACTGGTGGTGCCCGTTAACAAAAAGGTGCGCATCATCACCACAGCCAATGACGTGATTCACGCGTTTGCTGTGCCGTCCCTCGGCGTGAAGCAAGACGCGATTCCCGGCTTTGTGCGCGACACCTGGTTCCGCGCTGAAGCGGTGGGTGACTACTACGGCCAATGCCAAGAGTTGTGTGGCAAAGAACACGCGTACATGCCGATTCACGTGAAGGTGCTCAGTGCTGCTGACTACAGCGCCTGGGTGGCCACAGAGCAAAAGAAGATGGCTGCGAAGCAAGACGACCCTTCCAAGGTTTGGAATTTGGCCGATTTGTCTAAGCGTGGTGAGAAGGTGTATGCGGCTAACTGTGCCGCTTGCCACCAACCCAACGGCAAGGGCGCTGGCCCTATCAAACCACTCGACGGTGCTGCCGTGGTGTTGGATGCTGACAAGAACAAGCAGATCAAAGTGCTGTTGAACGGTCAAAACAATTTGACCATGCCTTCATGGAAGCAACTCAGCGACACCGACATTGCGGCTGTGATCACTTACACAAAAAACAATTGGTCGAACAAGACCGGCCAGCTGGTTCAGCCTGCCGATGTCAAGGCCGCCCGTTAAAACTAGCGTTTAGAAGGAACACATCATGAGCGCAGTACTCGATTCCCACGGCCACGGTCACGATGACCACCACGGCGCGCCACACGGCTGGCGCCGTTGGGTGTATGCCACCAACCACAAAGACATTGGTACCTTGTACCTGTTGTTTGCCTTCACCATGCTGATGATTGGCGGCGTTTTGGCGCTGTTGATTCGCGCTGAGCTGTTCCAGCCAGGCTTGCAGTTGGTCAATCCCGAGTTGTTCAACCAACTCACCACCATGCATGGACTGATCATGGTGTTTGGCGCCATCATGCCGGCCTTCGTGGGTTTTGCGAACTGGATGATCCCGTTGCAAATCGGCGCCTCTGACATGGCCTTTGCCCGCATGAACAACTTCAGCTTCTGGCTGATGATTCCTGCGGCTGCCATGTTGGCAGGTTCGTTCTTCATGCCTGGCGGCGCCCCCGCTGCTGGTTGGACCTTGTACGCACCGTTGACCCTGCAAATGGGCCCCTCCATGGATGCTGGTATTTTTGCCATGCACATCTTGGGTGCTTCATCCATCATGGGTTCGATCAACATCATCGTGACCATCCTCAACATGCGCGCCCCTGGCATGACCTTGATGAAGATGCCGATGTTTGTCTGGACTTGGTTGATCACCGCTTACTTGTTGATCGCTGTGATGCCTGTGTTGGCTGGCGCGATCACCATGACGCTGACAGACCGCCACTTTGGCACGACCTTCTTTAACCCTGCTGGTGGTGGTGACCCCATCATGTACCAGCACATCTTCTGGTTCTTCGGTCACCCTGAGGTGTACATCATGATCTTGCCGGCCTTCGGCATCATCAGCCACATCGTGCCCGCATTTGCTCGCAAGAAATTGTTTGGTTACGCCTCCATGGTGTACGCCACATCGTCCATTGCGATTTTGTCGTTCATCGTGTGGGCGCATCACATGTATGCCACAGGCATGCCTGTGACCGGCCAGTTGTTCTTCATGTACGCCACGATGTTGATCTCTGTGCCCACAGGCGTGAAGGTGTTCAACTGGATTGCCACCATGTGGCGCGGCTCCATGACGTTTGAAACGCCTATGCTGTTTGCAGTGGGTTTCATCTTTGTGTTCACCATGGGTGGTTTCACGGGCCTCATCTTGTCGATGGCGCCGATTGACACGCAGGTGCAAGACACCTACTACGTGGTGGCGCATTTCCACTATGTGTTGGTGGCGGGCTCGTTGTTTGCCATGTTTGCGGGCTTCTACTACTGGTGCCCCAAGTGGACCGGCGTGATGTACAACGAAACACGCGGTCAAATTCACTTTTGGTGGACCTTGATTTCGTTCAACGTCACCTTCTTCCCGATGCACTTCTTGGGTTTGGCCGGTATGCCGCGTCGCTACGCCGACTACCCCATGCAGTTTGCGGACTTCAATGCGTTGGCATCTATCGGTGCGTTCTTCTTCGGCTTTGCTCAGGTGTACTTCTTCTTGTTCGTGGTGTTGCCAGCGATGCGCGGCCACGGCGAAAAAGCGGTTGCCAAGCCTTGGGAAGCTGCTGAAGGTTTGGAGTGGGAAGTGCCTTCGCCTGCACCCTTCCACACCTTTGAGAACCCACCCAAGTTGGACGCCACTGCAACGCGCGTGATTGGTTAAGCATGACGCCCGACCAACGTAAAAACAACCTTCGCCTAGGCCTGATTTTGGCCTCGGTGGCGGTGGTGTTCTTCGTGGGCTTCTTTGCCAAGATCATGCTTTTGAATCGCTGAGATCATGGCTGCACCACGTCATAACCTGCTGATGTTCAAAAAGCTCGTCGTCGTGGCGGCTGGCATGTTTGCGTTCGGTTATGCCTTGGTGCCCATGTACAAAGCAATTTGTGAATTCACAGGCATCAACATCTTGGCGCTGGGTGAGCGTGAAATCCCAGGTTCTGGCAACGCACGTGCAAAAGCCAAAAACACGCAAGTGGACGCGAGCCGCACCATCACGGTGGAGTTCGATGCCAATGCGCGTGGTCCTTGGAAGTTCAAGCCTGCGCAAAGCTCCATGCAAGTGCATCCGGGCGAGATGATGACGGTGATGTACGAGTTTGAAAACGTGCAAGACCGTGTCATGTCAGCCCAAGCCATTCCCAGCTATGCGCCACGCCAAGCGGCGGCGCATTTCAACAAGTTGGAATGTTTCTGTTTTAACCAATACACCTTGGCGCCAGGCGAGAAAAAGCAATGGCCCGTGGTGTTTGTGATTGACCCTAAGTTGGCCAAAGACGTGACCACCATTACTTTGTCGTACACCTTCTTTGAAGTGGGATCCAAAACACCAGCAGCACCGACGGCTGCGCTGGGTGTGTCCTACAAAACAGGGGTGGGCGTATGAGTAACAAGGTGTCGCTCATGCGTTCGGTCAAGGCGGTGGCATGGTCATTTTTGGGAATTCGCAAAAGCAGCGAGTTTCAAGAAGATATCGACAAGATCACACCCTTGCATGTGCTGGGTGTGGGCTTGGTGGCAGGTTTGTTGTTTGTGATCGGTTTGATCGTTGTGGTCAATCTGGTCGTCGCGAAATAAAGAAGGAGTGGATATGAGTAGCACCTCACACGGCTCAACGCCTTACTACTACGTACCTCATGCGTCACGCCATCCGGCGATGGCTGCGTTGGGATTGTTCTTCGTGATTCTTGGCGCAGGCCAGTGGGTCAATGGGGTGGAGTGGGGCAAGTACAGCTTGTTCTTTGGCCTCGTGTTTTGGTTGGGCGTGCTTTACCAATGGTTTGGCGATGCCATCGCCGAGAGCGAAGGTGGCCAATATGGTCACAAGATTGACCTGTCCTACCGCTGGAGCATGAGCTGGTTCATCTTCTCTGAGGTGATGTTCTTTGGCGCGTTCTTCTCTGCTCTGTGGTGGGCGCGTGTGCACTCAGTGCCGATGTTGGGTAATTTGGACAATGCTTTGTTGTGGCCTGATTTCAAAGCCGTGTGGCCCACAGCCGCGGCAGGCATGACAGCTTCACCTGCTGGCATCATCGAGCCCTTCCAAACCATGACGCCGTTTTGGTTGCCCACCATCAACACCGCGTTGTTGTTGACCTCGGGCGTGACCTTGACGATCGCGCATCATGCGTTGATTGAAAACAAGCGCGACACCACGATCAAGTTCATGTGGCTCACGGTGCTGTTGGGCGTGGTGTTCTTGTTTGTGCAAGGCTATGAATATGCCCACGCCTACAGCGACATGAACCTCAAGCTCACCTCGGGTGTGTATGGCTCTACGTTTTACATGCTCACAGGCTTCCACGGTTTCCACGTGTTCTTGGGCATGTTGATGCTGCTGGTGATTACCTTGCGCTTGCAAAAAGGCCATTTCACAGCTGACAAGCACTTCGGTTTCGAAGGCGCAGCTTGGTACTGGCACTTTGTGGACGTGGTGTGGTTGGGCTTGTACATCTTGGTGTACTGGATGTAACTGCCTGCTTGAATGCAACAAAGGCCGCATGTGCGGCCTTTGTTTTTGGTGATGTAGTTTTACTGCCCAGGTGCAATGCCTGTGGGCTGTATGTAGCCCAGATGCCACCCTATCAAAATACAAATAAACAAGACAATCGAAATACCCACCCGAAGCCCCAAAGCTTTCACCATGTGGCCCGACTGTGTTTTGCCGCTGCGCCCATTGCGCATCATGAAGACCAGGGCAGAACCCAAGCTGGCGAGAATGGCTAAGAAGGCAAGTGCAACAATGAATTTCATGCGCATCATTATCTCCATCCCACGCACCCGTGCTTTTGCATGGGTGACACTGGCCATGCTGGTGGGGGTGGCTTTGACAGTGCGTTTAGGGTTATGGCAGCTGTCGCGTGCGGCTGAAAAAGAAGCCCGTCATGCCGCCATCGTGGCGCAGATGACCTCGCCTGTGCGCGATACAGCCGCTTTGTTGGCGCAACCTGCACAGTTTGAACAGTTGCATCAGCGTGTTGCGCTACAAGGGGAATGGTTGCCAGAGCACACCGTGTATTTGGATAACCGACCCATGAACGGGCGGGCTGGATTTTGGGTGCTAACACCGCTGCAGTTGAACGCCTCGACGCGTGTGTTGGTGCAGCGCGGTTGGGTGCCTCGTCACCAGTTGGACAGAACCCTGCTGCCCGCGATTCAAACCCCTTCAGGTGTGGTGCAAGTGTATGGGCGCATTGCGCCACCGCCTTCGAATTTGATGGCCTTGAGTAGCGAGCCAGAAGTGACAACACAGGCATCAGTGCCTTCGAAGATTCGGCAAAATCTGAACCTAGAAGCCTATGCCGCTCAAACAGGTGGGGCATTCGCCGCTGTTGTGTTGCAAACCGATTCAGCCTCTGAAGGTTTGCTGCGTGACTGGCCAGAAATTGTGGCAGGGGTCGAAAAAAACTTGGCTTATGCTTTTCAGTGGTTTGCGCTCGCCGCGCTGCAGCTGATGCTCTACATTTGGTTCCAATTCATTCAACCTTATCGCCATGCAAGACGCTCCTCGCTCTAAATCTCAGCACCCCTTGGGCATGACGGTGTATGACTTGCCTTCGCCCTCAGATGCGCTGCATACAGAGGCCAAGCGCACGGCCATGGGCCGCTTGCGCATGATCTTGGTGCTGCTTATCTGTGCAGCTCCCGTGGTGGCGTCGTACTTCACGTATTACGTGGTGCGTCCCGAAGGTCGTCGCAACTTTGGCGATTTGATTGAGCCTGTGCGCGCCTTGCCCGATGTGAAAGCCCAAGCATTGAATGGCGATGTGTTGCAACTGCCCTCGCTCAAAGGCCAATGGCTCTTGATCAGCGTGAGTGGCGGCGATTGCCAAGCCGATTGCCAACAACAGCTGTACCTGCAGCGTCAAATCTTGGCGGGCCTCGGCAAAGACCGTGCACGCACCGATTGGGTGTGGCTGGTCTCTGACAGCGCAGACATTCCTAGCAGCATCATGCCCGGCCTGAAAGAAGCCACGGTGTTGCGCGTGAATCCCGATGCCTTGGCGCAATGGCTACAGCCCGCCGAAGGACAAGCTTTACAAGACCATTTGTATTTGGTCGATCCGCATGGTCAATGGATGATGCGTTTCCCTGCCAAGCTCAGTCCTGAAGCGGCTTTGAAAACCAAGCGTGACATTGAACGTTTGTTGCGTGCCGCCGCTTCGTGGGATGAGGCTGGCCGTTAAGGCCTCGTAGCGTTCAAACCTCATACACATGACTGAAAGCCTGTACAACCTCACGCCGGTGTTACACCTGCTCATCATGGGCGCTTTGGTGGCCATGGTGCCGCTGTGTTGGGTGTGGTTGCGCAACCCGCAGGCCTCAACGGCGCGCCGTGTGCAGGCGCTGACGGTGATCACCTTGTTCATCACGTTTGATTTGGTACTGTTCGGCGCGTTCACGCGGTTGACTGATTCAGGTTTGGGTTGCCCAGACTGGCCAGGCTGCTACGGCCACGCCAGCCCTGTGGGTGCCCAGTCTGCCATTGCCTTAGAGCAGAGCCAAATGCCACATGGCCCCGTGACACACACCAAAGCATGGATTGAAATGATTCATCGCTACATGGCCATGGCGGTGGGTGGGCTGATATTGACCTTGACGGCATTTTCGTGGGTGCGCCGTAGGCGTGGCGATGCAACCTCTGGTGTGCTGTGGCCCACGTTCACATTGGTCTGGGTCTGTGTGCAAGGTGCGTTTGGTGCTTTGACGGTCACCATGAAATTGTTTCCGCTCATCGTCACCTTGCACTTGATGGGCGGTCTGGTGTTGCTCGCATTGCTCACGATGCAGGTGCAACGTCAGCTTTTAGGCAGTGCGCGTAGTCAGTCCATTTTGTTGCGCCCTGGTTTGTTTGGCGCCACGCTGCTGGGCTTGTTGCTGTTGACGGTGCAGGTGCTGTTGGGCGGTTGGGTCAGCACCAACTACGCGGTGCTGGCATGCAACACGTTTCCAATGTGCCAAAACAGTTGGTGGCCGCTGATGAACTTTGAACAAGGCTTTACTTTGTGGCGACACTTAGGCTTAGATGCGTCGGGTCAGCCCTTGGTGTTTGAGTCGCTGACAGCCATTCACTATGCGCATCGTTTGGCTGCTTATGTGGTGCTGGTTTATCTGGCTGGCTTGGCCTTTTCTTTGCACCGGGTGCCGGCTTTGAAGATGGCTGCGCATGTGTTGCTCTCTTGCTTGTTGCTGCAGCTGCTCACCGGTTTGTCGAACGTCGTGTTCGATTGGCCTTTGGCGGCTGCTGTGTTGCACACCGGTGGCGCTGCGGCGCTGGTGGTGGTGTTGATGTGGATCTTGACCGGTGCGCGTGCCTCGCGCAGCACGGTGTTGAATTGATTGTGAAGAGACCCTGTTTATGAGCCTCGCTTCCCCTTTCATGTCTCGCTTGCGCCAGTTCAATGCGCTGACCAAACCGCGCGTGATTCAACTCATTGTGTTTTGTGCCCTGATCGGCATGGTCTTGGCCGTGCCCGGTGTGCCGTCTTGGCCTGAGGTGCAGTTGGCACTGCTGGCGTGTTTGGGCATTTGGTTTGTGGCCGGCGCCGCCGCCGCCTTTAATTGCTTGGTGGAGAAGGGCATTGATTCACGCATGAAGCGCACCGCTTGGCGGCCGACGGCCAAAGGTGAGTTAAGCGACCGTGAGACCTTGCTGTTTTCCACGCTCATGTGCGCTGTGGGTTCGTTCATTTTGTATGTGTGGGTGAACCCGCTCACCATGTGGCTGACCTTCGCCACCTTTGTGGGCTATGCGGTGGTTTACACCGTCATCTTGAAGCCACTCACCCCACAAAACATTGTGATTGGTGGTGCATCAGGGGCCATGCCACCGGTGTTGGGCTGGGCCGCCATGGCGGGTGAGGTGAGCCCCGAGGCTTTGATTTTGTTTCTCATCATTTTCTTGTGGACGCCGCCGCATTTTTGGGCGTTGGCCTTGTACCGCGTGGAAGACTACCGCAAGTCTGGCTTGCCCATGCTGCCTGTGACACACGGCAATGAATTCACGCGTTTGCAAATTCTGCTCTACACCTTTGTGTTGTTTGCGGCTTGCTTGATGCCTTTCATCTATCGCATGAGCGGCTGGTTCTATTTGGTGAGCGCAGTGATTTTGAGTCTAGGATTTTGCGGCTACGGCTGGGCCTTGTGGCGCAATTACTCGGATGAGCTGGCACGCAAGACCTTTCGCTTTTCTTTGATTCACCTCAGCCTGTTGTTTGCAGCGCTTTTGATTGACCATTACCTCTGATGTTTTCACACACACGCCGATATTTGTTGTCTGCCTTGGCCGTGTTCGCCTTGGTGGCGTGCAGCCCCGATAAGCCAAAGTTCAACGCCATCGACATCACGGGTGCCGACTACGCCAAGGGCTTCACCCTGACCGACCACAACAGCCAAAGCCGCAGCCTCTCTGATTTCAAAGGCAAAGTGGTGGTGCTGTTTTTTGGCTACACGCAATGCCCTGATGTGTGTCCTACCTCGATGGTGGAGCTAGCTGAAGTGAAGCGCTTGATGGGTGCCGATGGTGACAAGCTACAAGGCGTGTTTGTGACGGTGGACCCCGCACGTGACACAGCAGAATTGCTCAAGGCCTACATGGCCAACTTCGATCCCACATTTGTAGCGTTCATTCCCACACCTGAGCAATTGGCAGTGGTTGCCAAGGACTACAAGATTTATTACAAAAAGGTGGATGGCAAAACGCCCACCAGCTACACCATGGACCACTCTGCCGGTAGCTATGTGTACGACACCCAAGGCAACTTGCGTCTCTACAGCCGCTATGGTGTGGGCCCGCAGGTGTTGGCGCAGGACATTCAGACTTTGCTGAAAACAACGCCTTGACGCTGTTGGCTTGAGCTAAACAAAAAGGGCCGCCATGTTTTGCATGGCGGCCCTTTGCGTTGGTTGGTTTGCTTTACGCGTATTCAGCCAGCGCCGCTTTCATTTTCTTCATGGCAGCGACTTCGATTTGGCGGATGCGCTCAGCGCTCACGCCGTATTCAGCGGCCAAGTCGTGCAGCGTCATGCCGCCCGAGCCGTTGTCTTGCACTTTGAGCCAGCGCTCTTCCACGATGCGGCGGCTGCGCTCGTCGAGCACGTTCAGTGCTGCGGCAATGCCGTCAGACGCCAGTACATCGCGCTGGTGCGCGGCCATCATGGCGGTGGGCTCGTGGTTGGTGTCAGTCAAATAAGCGATGGGGCCAAAGGCTTCGTCGCTGTCTTCGTTGGGTGTGGGGTCAAGCAGCACGTCGCCGCCGGACATGCGCATTTCCATCTCCAGCACTTCTTCGGGTTTGACGTTGAGTTTGGTCGCGACCGCGTTCACCTCTTGTGGGTTGAGGGTGTTGCGGTGTGTGGCATCGGCTGCGTCAGCCTTGAAGCCTTGTTTCATGGAGCGCAGGTTGAAAAACAGTTTGCGCTGGGCTTTGGTGGTGGCCACTTTGACCATGCGCCAGTTTTTCAAGATGTATTCGTGAATCTCGGCCTTGATCCAGTGCATGGCGTAGCTCACCAAACGCACGCCTTGGTCAGGGTCAAAGCGTTTGACGGCTTTCATCAAGCCGATGTTGCCTTCTTGAATCAGGTCGGCGTGTGGCAGACCGTAGCCCAAGTATTGGCGCGACACCGAGACCACCAAACGCAGGTGCGAGAGCACCAGCTTTCCAGCGGCTTCGATGTCGTTGTTGTCTTTGAGTTGACGCGCAAACTCCTGCTCTTGCTCTAGCGTGAGCATAGGCAAACGGTTGGCAGCGGTGATGTAGGCATCCAAGTTGCCCAGCGACGGAACCAAGCCCCAAGGGTTGGTCATAGCGAGTGGCTGATGGGTGATTGCAGTCATGGAATTAGTCCTTTCGGATAACTAAAACGTATATTAGCACTCCTGCATTAAGAGTGCTAAACCCTGCTAAGTTTATGGGTTAACCCTTGGTAAAGGTTCGCTTTGAGTACTGTGTTTTTTAACATATACTGAAAATAATCACAGTATTTAAGGAGCCCTTTATGCCCCCCATGACCTTGGAGCGAATTACCATGCAGTGCTGCAAGAGCTGCGCGCATGTGCTGAATTCCGACTCATCCGAAACTCAGCTGCGTTGTGGTTTGGGCTACTACATTCAGCCGCCGCTCACGCGCAAGCAGGGCCGCATGGACAGTTACCCCGTGGTGGAGGCGCATGAACGTTGTGGCCGCTGGCGCGATAGCCTGAAGGGCGTTTTAAAGCCCTGAATAGCTTAGCCCAAGAGGGCGTCGGCAAACTCTTGGGCGTTGAAGGTTTCCAGGTCTTCCACGGCTTCGCCCACGCCGATGAAATACACCGGCACGGCCGAGCCACCCGCTGCCACACGGCCTTGGCCCCAAAGCGCAATGGCGGCCAGCACGCCACCTTTGGCGGTGCCGTCGAGTTTGGTGACGATGAGGCCGGTCAAACCCAGCGTTTCGTCAAACGCCTTCACTTGCGCGAGGGCGTTTTGGCCGGTGTTGCCGTCAATCACCAGCAACACTTCGTGTGGTCCAGTTGCTTCGGCCTTTTGCACCACACGTTTGATTTTTTTCAGCTCTTCCATTAGGTGCAGCTGCGTGGGCAGGCGGCCTGCGGTGTCGACCAGCACCACGTCTTTGCCGCGTGCGCGGCCTGCGGTGACGGCATCAAAGCTCACAGAAGCCGGGTCGCCGCCTTCTTGGCTGACGATCTCCACCGTGTTGCGTGTGGCCCAAACGGCGAGTTGTTCACGTGCCGCGGCGCGGAAGGTGTCGGCTGCAGCCAGCAGCACCGAGGCACCGCTGTCGCTCAAATGGCGGGTGAGTTTGCCAATCGAGGTGGTTTTGCCTGCGCCATTGACGCCAGCCACCATGATGATGGTGGGCTTGTGCGCGCCGATGGTGAGGGGCTTTTCTAAAGGCTTGAGTAGCTGGGCAATTGAAGCGGCCAAGAGCGCCTTGACGGCGGAGGGCTCGGTGGTGCTGGTGTCTTTGACGCGTTTCTTCAAATCGGCCAGCAAATACTCGGTGGCTTGCACGCCTGCATCGGCCATGAGCAGGGCAGTTTCGAGTTCTTCATAGAGCGCGTCATCAATCTTGGTGCCCGTGAACACGGTGCTGATGGTTTGGCCGGTGCGGCGCAGGCCTTGGCCTAAGCGGGCCATCCAGCTCGCGCGGGGACGCTCGGCTGGCATCTGTTGTGGTGTGACTTCAGATGGGACGGCGCTAGCCGAGGTGTTCGCAGGTGTGGCTGTGCTGTTGCCCGTTGCTTCGGTAGCAGGCTGGCCAGTGATTTTTTTCTTGAAGAAGCTAAACATGTGTGGGGGTTTCTAGAATCAGTCCATTCTATGAAAACCCGCACACCACAATCTTTCAATGCCACCCCCGCCAAACCCGTCGTTGAAAAACGGCACAAAGGTGCAGGCGAGGTGCGCATCATCGGCGGCGAATGGCGCCGCACCAAACTGCCCGTGGCCCTGAAGCCCGGCCTGCGCCCCACGCCCGACCGCGTGCGCGAGACCTTGTTCAACTGGCTGGGCCAGTCGCTGCTGGGCTGGCGCTGTGTGGACCCATTTGCGGGCACAGGTGCTTTGGGCCTTGAAGCCGCTTCACGCGGTGCTGCCCATGTGCAGGTGTGTGAGCTTGACCCCGCCTTGGTGGCGCAGCTCAGCACCCAAGTGAACCGCCTCAAGGCGACCAACGTACATGTGCTTCGCACCGATGGCGTGGCTTGCTTGAAGCAGCTCAGCGCAGCGAGCGTGGATTTGATCTTCATCGACCCGCCGTTTGATGGCGGGTTGTTTGAGCCCGCTTTGCAAGCTGCCGCCAAAGCGGTGAAGGCCGATGGCTATGTGTACCTCGAAGCCCCTGTGGCGTGGACGGATGAGCAGCTTGAGCCCATGGGCTTGTCATTGCACCGCCACCTCAAGGCGGGGGCGGTGCATGCCCACCTGCTGCGCCGGATTGCATAATCAGTTTTGATTTTTAGAAATACGTAGGAGCGTCCCATGTCCAAGCAAGTTGTGGCCATTTATCCCGGCACCTTTGACCCCATCAGCTTGGGCCATGAAGACATCGTGTTGCGTGCGGCGGCCATGTTTGACAAAGTCATCTTGGCAGTGGCCACGGCGCACCACAAGAAAACTCTGTTTACCTTGGATGAGCGCATGGACATGGCACGTGAGGCCATGGCCGCGCATCCCCAAGTGGAAGTGGTGCCCTTCACCGGCTTGGCCCGCGATTTTGTGCGCAGCCACAACGCCACCGTGATGGTGCGCGGCGTGCGCACCGTGACCGACTTTGACTATGAGTTTCAACTCGCGGGCATGAACCGTGAGCTGATGCCCGAGGTGGAAACCGTGTTCCTCACGCCCAGCGCCAAATACCAATTCATCTCCAGCACCTTTGTGCGCGAAATCTCTTTGCTGGGTGCGGGTGACGATGGCCAGAACTTGGTGTCGGCGGGTGTTTACAAGCGCTTGTTGGCCAAGCGTGCGGCGAAGTGACTGATTTTTTGCTCATTCGCCACGGCGAAACCGCATGGAACCGAGAGCTGCGGTTTCAAGGCCAGCTGGATGTACCACTCAATGACATGGGCTTTGCGCAAGCCCAGCGCTTGAAAACCCGAATGTCGCAAGCCTTTGCCGAATGGCAAGCGCAGGGCCGTGTGCCCACCCGACTGATCAGCAGCGATTTGTTGCGCGCCCAACAAACCGCACAACCCGTGGCCGAGGTGTTGGGGCACACCTGCATCTTGAACACGGGCCTGCGAGAGCAGTGCTACGGCGTGTTTGAAGGCATGCGCAGCCCCGATATCCAAGCGCAACACCCCGAGGCATGGCAGCGCTGGCTGGCCTTTGATGCCGATGTGGCGGTGGAAGGCGCGGAGACCACGCGAGCATTCCATGACCGCGTGATTGCCGCGTTGCAAGAGCTGGCGCAGCAATACGCCGGTGAGCATGTGGTGGTGGTCACACATGGCGGCGTCCTCGACATGGTCTGGCGTCATGCGCAAGCTTTGTCGCTGAGTGGGCCTCGTGTGTGTGACATTCCCAATGCAGGCCTCAACCAAGTGGCTTGGCGCGATGGTGGGCTGCACATTCAAGGGTGGGCGGATGCCACGCATTTGGCCGATTTGCCTGAGCAACCGGTGTACAGCCAAAAGCGCTTGCTAGACGCGCGTGGTCAAACGCATGACCAAGCGCTTGAAACACACGCCAACGGTGTGGCCTAAACACCGCGCCATATGGCGGCACTAGGCAAGCTGGGATAATTAAGTTCTTGTTTTAGCCCACTGACGGATTTTTTTATGGCCTTGATGATCACCGACGAATGCATCAACTGCGATGTGTGTGAGCCCGAGTGCCCAAATGAAGCCATCTTCTTAGGGCCCGAAATTTACGAAATCAACCCCGACAAATGCACCGAGTGCGTGGGCCATTTCGACGAACCTCAGTGTGTGCAGGTGTGTCCCGTGGCGTGTATCCCTGTGAACCCCGAGCGGGTGGAGGGGCGCGATGCGTTGCTGGCCAAGTTTCGACTGTTGCAGCAGACCGCGCAGTAATTGAAGTAATTAGCCACCCAGCCAGCCCTCTGCTGTCATTGGCTTTAAGGATTTTTGACAGGCACCGCTTTGGCGGTGCTTTTCTTTTTGGGTGCTGCGTTGGGGTCTACAGCTGTGAAGTAAGGGCTTGCAGGTTTGCGTGCGTGTTTGCCTTGGCGCTTGCCGTTAGCCGCTAAAGACTCGTTATGTGTGGCGATAGGCGGTGGTGTATGGGGTGCGCTGATTCGCACGGGTGCTGTTTGGGCTGCTTGGCGTTCAGCTTGCAGCCTTTGCCTTTCGAGGGCTTGTGCATCGCGCAAGTCACTGGTCGCTGTGATGCTTTTATCTTGCCCCGTAGCGTGTAGCACTGAAGAGGGTTTGACTTCTGTCGCGACAGTGTTGCCACATTGGCTTGAGGTGCTGTAGGCCTCGCCGCAGCGGTACACCGTGTCTGCATGCGTGGGCATGATGATGCACCATGCGCTCAGAGTGAAGGTGAGGCTGATGAAGAGGCGCGTGTTGAGCGTGGGTGCATCGTCAGCACGTCTGCCGTGCAGCGGCAATATCTGCAAACTAGCTGGCGTCAGCTCCTTTGGTTGGCGTTGTTTCAGCATGGATAGCCCCTGTTTTCTCAGTGCCAGGCAGCGTGGCCGGCCGAGGTGGTTTGGGCCGGGGCGGCTTGGCGGTGTGAATCATTTGCGTGGCTTTCACCATGTCGCCCGCAAGCAAATGCGGCAAGGCCAAGCTGGTGCGTGTGATGCAGTCTTCAATCGCAGTGCGTTGGTCGGGGGCTGGTTTTTTCAGTACCCAATTCGCAACCTCTGATTTCACACCAGGGTGGCCAATCCCAATGCGCAGTCGCCAGTATTGGTCTGTGCCAAGTTGTGCATGGATGTCGCGCAAACCATTGTGGCCCGCATGGCTGCCACCGAGTTTGAGTTTGGCTTCGCCAGGCGTGATGTCCAACTCGTCGTGCACCACCAAAATTTCTTGCGGTTGAATTTTGAAGAAGCGCGCCAACGCCCCCACCGATTTGCCCGAGAGGTTCATGAAGGTTTGGGGCTCTAGCAGCCACACGTTCTCGCCTTTGACCGAGGTGCGAGCCAACAAGCCGTGGTACGCACGGTCGGGTTGCAGCGTGACCTTTAGGTCGCGTGCCACGGTGTCTATCCACCAAAAGCCAGCGTTGTGACGCGTGGCTTCGTATTCAGTGCCGGGGTTGCCCAGGCCAACGAGGAGCTTGATCATGTGAGGATTATTCCAAAAGCAAAACGGCCCACCGAAGTGGGCCGTTCAAAGCGATCTCTAAACGAGATTACTTCTTCTTTTTGTTGTCGCCAGCAGCAGCGGCGGCTTCTTGAGGTGTAGGTGCCTCAGCTTTTGTTGCCACCACAGCAACCAACACAGGGTTGGAGCTGCCAGGCGCCACAACGGTCACGCCTGCGGGCAGGGTGATGTCTTTGGCGTGCAAAGAGTGACCTTTGGTCAAGTTGCTCAAGTCCACAGCGATGAACTCTGGCAAATCTTTTGGCATGCAAGAGATTTCCAGTTCAGTGGCGATGTGGTTGATCAAGCATTGGTCAACTTTCACAGCTGGAGAGTTTTCTTCGCCAGAGTAGTGCAAAGGCACTTTTTTCTTCATCTTGGTGTTGGCATCGATGCGTTGGAAATCGATGTGCAAGACGAGTTGCTTGAAGGGGTGGTATTGCACGTCGCGCAACAACACTTCGGTTGTTTTGCCGGCGTGTTCCATCTGCAAGACAGAAGCGTGGAAAGCTTCTTTCTTCAAGGCGTGCCACAAAGCGTTGTGATCGAGTTCGATCAATGTGGGTTCAGCGGTGCCACCATAGACGATGCCAGGTGTACGGCCAGTGATACGCAGACGGCGGCTCGCACCCGTTCCCTGCTTAGCGCGCTCAAAAGCGACAAATTTCATAATTAACTCCAGTAAGAACCCACCGCGACCAGTGTGGCTCCAGTTTCAAAAATAGGCTGCACAACACAAGGAAGGCAGCCCGAGGTGATGTTCGACGACGAAAGCGTCAGCTGTTTAGAACAGCTGGTCTTGGTCGGAGAACAAACTCATGACCGACTCGCCGCTGGCAATGCGTTGGATCGTTTCGGCGATCAACGGAGCCACGGTGAGTTGGCGAATTTTTTTGCAGGCGCGGCCAGCTTCGCTCAAAGGAATGGTGTTGGTCACCACCACTTCGTCGAGGGCATCGCCTTTGGCAATGCGTTCAATCGCAGGGCCAGAGAAGATGGGGTGTGTGCAATAGGCGTAAACCTTTTTGGCACCACGTGTTTTCAACACTTCAGCGGCTTTCACCAAAGTGCCTGCTGTGTCGATCATGTCGTCCATGATCACGCAGTTGCGGCCTTCGATGTCACCAATGACGTTCATTACTTCAGACACGTTGGCTTTGGGGCGACGCTTGTCGATGATGGCCAAATCGCAACCGAGTTGCTTGGCCAAAGCGCGGGCACGCACCACGCCACCTACATCGGGTGACACCACGATCAGGTCTTCGTAGTTTTTCGTACGCAAGTCGCCCAACAAAACTGGGGAGGCGTAGATGTTGTCGACTGGGATGTCGAAGAAACCTTGAATTTGGTCAGCGTGCAAGTCCATCGTCAACACACGGGCTACGCCAGCGGTTTGCAGCAAATCGGCCACCAGTTTGGCCGAGATCGGCACGCGGCTTGAGCGTGGGCGACGGTCTTGACGGGCGTAGCCGAAGTAGGGGATGACTGCGCTGATGCGCTCCGCTGAGGCACGCTTCAAAGCGTCGACCATGATCAGCAACTCCATCACGCTTTCGTTGGTGGGTGCGCAAGTGCTTTGCACCACGAACACATCGCGGGCACGGACGTTTTGGTTGATTTCGACGGTGACTTCGCCGTCAGAGAAGCGACCCACATGGGCTGCACCAACTTCGATACCGAGGTGGGTTGCAATTTCGGCGGCCAAAGTGGGATTGGCATTGCCGGTAAAGACCATGAAGTCGGGGGTGTGGTTCGACATGATGACGTATGACTTTCGCTTCAAGACCAATGACGCAAAAAGCCGTCACTTGCAAACCTAGCACTGATGTGCTCTGAAAAAATTTGGCAGGGGAAGAAGGACTCGAACCTTCGCATGCTGGAATCAAAATCCAGTGCCTTAACCAACTTGGCGACTCCCCTACACAGGTCAGGCGCTTTGCAGCGACCAACCGTTAACTTTCGCTGGCTGCCCACCCCGCTTGTGGATGAACTGCCATATTGCTGCATATTCGCATTTGCCAGTTGTGCGGTGCTGAGTCAATCAGCACACCGTTTTGTAACTGGGCAAACACTGCGCTGCCAGAACCGGTCATGCGTGGGCTTAATCCAAAAGAGCCTAACCACTGAAGGGCTTCGGTTATTTCTGGGCACAGCGCCTGAGCCACTGGCTGCAAATCGTTACGACCGAAACCGTAAGGATCAACAGCGAAGACCGGCATTGTAGCAGTTTCTGTGGCACGTTGCAGCTCTGGGTGACGAAAAATTCTTGAAGTTTCTAAACCGGCGTTCGGTTTGACCACCACAAAGCGACTGGCAGGCAGCTGAATTGGTGTGATTTTTTCGCCAATACCCTCTACCCAAGCGTTGTGGCCACCCATGAAAAACGGCACATCTGCACCCAAAGTGAGTCCCAACGGCATGAGCTTGGGCAGCGGCCAATTCAAGCCCCACAAACGGTTGAGTGCCAACAACGTGGTGGCTGCATCAGACGAGCCGCCACCCATGCCGGCTTGCGCAGGGATATGTTTTTCAATGGCGATGTGCGCACCCAACGTGGTCCCGCTGGCTTGTTGCAGCGCGCGTGCGGCGCGCGTGACCAAATCGTCTGCGGGCAATGCCACGGTGAGGTCTTCGCGCGTGATCAGGCCGTCGTCGCGTACATCAAAGTGCAGGGTGTCACACCAGTCGATCAACATGAAGACGGACTGCAGCAAGTGATAACCGTCGTCACGTCGGCCTGTGATGTGCAAAAACAGGTTGAGCTTGGCCGGGGCTAAAAGGTGGTGGAGCGAGCGCATGGTTTACTGGTCGAGTTTGATGCGCAGCGTCACTTCAGGCGACGGGGCTGTACGGCGTGCACTCAGCGAACCTTGTGAGATGGCTGACAAGTCGGCTGTCCAGCCCGTGGTGGACACATCGCGGCCTTGCAGCCACGCAAAAATGGCGTCAATCGGCAGTGCTGCGCCCGTGGTCTTTTCGGTCAATTCCGCCAAAGAGCTGAAGTATTGGCGCTTGCTGCCATCGTTGAGTTGCACGAATTGGGGCGTCCACTGCAAAGCGCCAAGCGTGGTGCCGAGGGGGGAATACAAATCAAGCTCGCCGTTCTTTGCGTCACCGCGCAACAAAAAGCTGGCGCTCATCGAAGAAGGGGCTTCGCCTTGCACCTGCACACTGATGCGGCCTTGCCACTCGGTGGGGCTGACTTGTTCCGCACCCAGCGCTTTGGCGGGGCGACTGGGCGTGGCGCAGCCAAGCAGCATGAAGCCCGTGAGCAAACCCAGCAACCAAGCGCGCATCGTCACAGGGCTGGTTTGAGGCGTTGCAGGGTTTCTTGCAAGGTCTCGTTGTTTGGTGACGTGCTCAAGCCTTCACGCCAGATTTGAATGGCTTCGTCTTGGCGCTTCATGCGCCACAGCACTTCGCCTAGGTGGGCCGCAATCTCGGCATCGGCGCGGTCTTTGTAGGCTTTTTGCAGATGGCTCAAGGCCGAGGTGAGGTTGCCCAAACGGAACTCGACCCAGCCCAAGCTGTCTGTGATGAAAGGGTCATCAGGGGCAAATGTCAGGGCCTTGACGATCAGTTGCTTGGCTTCGGGCAAGCGCAAGTTGCGATCAGCCAGTGAAAAGCCCAGCGCGTTGTAGGCGTTGTAATAGCTTGGATTTTTGGCAATCACGGCACGCAAGAGCTTTTCCATCTCGTCGATGCGGTGGAGCTTTTCTGCCAGCATGGCTTGCTCGTACATCAAGTCGATGTCATCGCCGCTGTTGGCGGCGAGCAGGTCAAACGCGGCTTGCCATTGGCTGTGATCGCGCAAGAGTTGCACTTCTGCGAGCAAGCGGCTGCGTTGTTCCTCCGCATTGTTGGCCGGTAGTTTGGCAATCAGCTCACGTGCTTGGACGATCTTGCCTTGGCGAGCAAGCAGTGTGGCGCGACGTGTTTGCGCTTGCGTGAGACCACGTGTGCTGTTGTCAGAGGGGGTTTGTGTGGCCAATGCCACATAGCGAGCCAATGAGGCTTCGGCGAGTTTGTCTTGGCCTTGTTCGAATTGCAGCGAACCCAGCACCAACCAAGCATCAGCCAACTTAGGGTCTTTACGCGTGATGGCTTGCAGCTGCTCAGACGCATCGGTGTAACGTTCTAATTCAATCAACACACGCACATAGCTCATGGCTAACTCTGTGCCTTGTTGGCGGCTCAAGGCCTGCGTCACCCATGCTTCTGCGCCGGACACTTTTTTGCCCATCAATTCCAAGGCCAGTAACGCTGGGCCTTGTGCCTTTGCATCGGCGGATTGCCCCTTTTTGACTGCATCGAGTGCGCCGTCCATGTCGTTGCTGCTGATGCGCATGCGTCCGACCGTGGTCCATGCCGAGGCGGCGGTGTTTGATTTACTCAAGTAGGGTTCAAGCGCTTGCGTCACAACGTTGGTTGCACGCTTTTTGTCGGTGACGCGTGCGTAGTGGCGAGGAATCAGGCTGATGACAGCCTCACGCTCCATCTCGGGCGCCAACGCCAAATCCTTTTTCAGAGGCTCTAAGCTTTCGTTGACTTGGTTGAGTGCCAACAAAATTTGCAGCACTTGGTTGTTGGCCTTGCGGTCCTGTGGCCAAGCTTGTGACCACGCCCGTGCCGCCATCAAAGCACCATCGCCCGAGCGGGCTTGCAAGGCAATCTCGACGGCACGGTCATACAGCTGCACGTCGTTGGATTTACGTGCCGCATCGAGCAGGAGTGAGAACCCAGCGGCGGGCTCACCCTGGCGCAAATTGAGTTCGCCCAACAAGATCTCGTACAGCAACTCGCCCGTGATTGCCGAGTTGGGCGCGGCTTGCGTGCCATCGGTTTGTGCGTTCCCCACAACAGGTAGCGCACACGTGGCAGCTGTTAATAGGGCAAGGCGCAAGGCCCAAAGACGGGCTGCAGGCAAGGGGAATTTCATGCTCGCATCATAATCGCTGACTGTTTTTTCTTGAGTGCGCTATGCCCGAATTACCCGAAGTTGAAGTCACCCGGTTGAGCTTTGCTGATCGCATTGCTGGGGCGCGCATCACGGCGGTTCGGGTGGGGAAGCCACTGCGCTGGCCTTTGGGATGCAAGCCTGAGGCTTTGGTGGGGCGCCAGGTGTTACGGGTGCGTCGACGTGGCAAATACCTGCTGGTTGATTTGGATGAAGGGTTGCTGCTGTGGCATTTGGGCATGTCAGGCAGCTTGCGCTTCAGTGATGACCGAAGCCCGCCACAAACGCATGATCACTTCGATTTAGACACGACGCATGGCTTGCTGCGCCTCAACGACCCTCGCCGCTTTGGCGCGGTGGTGTACGCGCCGAGCGAGCAAAGCGCTGAAGCCGTGAAGCTGCTGGGGCACTTGGGGGTGGAGCCGCTGAATGGGGCATTCGATTTGGACACTTTCCATGCGGGTTTGAAAAAACGCAAAACTGCCATCAAACAAGTGCTGTTGGGCGGCGCACTGGTGGTGGGCGTGGGCAATATTTATGCGTCCGAGGCATTGTTCTTGGCGGGCATTCGCCCCACCACCCGCGCAGACCGCATCAGCCGCCCGCGTGCCGAAAAGCTGCGTTTGGCCATCATCGATGTGTTGGCGCGTGCGGTGAAAAAGGGGGGGAGCACCTTGCGTGACTTCTCAAATGCCGATGGCCAGCAGGGGTACTTTCAGCTCGAAGCCCATGTGTATGACCGCGCAGGCGAGCCGTGTCGCGTGTGCGGCACCACCATTCGCCGCATCCAACAAGGCCAACGCTCTACCTATTACTGCCCCACATGCCAAAAACCATGACTGCAAAAAACAAAAGCTTTGGCGACACCGTGGTGGCGTGGCAAAAAAAACATGGTCGCCACGATCTGCCGTGGCAAAACACGCAAGACCCGTATGCCGTGTGGCTGTCAGAAATCATGTTGCAGCAAACGCAGGTGGTCACCGTGCGCGAGTACTTTGCACGTTTCATGACGCGCTTTCCCACCGTGGCTGATTTGGCTGCCGCGCACCAAGACGAGGTGTTGGGCCTGTGGAGCGGCTTGGGCTACTACAGCCGCGCCCGCAATATGCACAGGGCCGCGCAAGACGTGGTGGCTTTGCATGGCGGCGTGTTTCCGCGCAGCTCTGAAACCTTGCAAACTTTGCCTGGCATTGGCCGCTCCACGGCAGCAGCCGTGGCCTCGCTGTGCTTTGGCGAGCCGATTGCGATTTTGGATGGCAACGTCAAGCGCGTGCTCACCCGCTATTTGGGTTTCAAAGAAGACTTGGCTTCATCGCGTGTGGAAAAAGATCTATGGGCCATCGCCCAAACCATGTTGCCCCAGCGAGATGTGACAAGCGCTATGCCTCGTTACACCCAGGGTGTGATGGATTTAGGTGCGACCTTGTGTACGCCTAAAAAGCCGCAATGCGAGCAATGCCCCGTGGCGGATGCGTGCGTAGCCAGGGCTGAAGGTCAGCCCGAAGCGTATCCCTTCAAAACACGCAAACTCAAACGCACGTCAGAGCAGTTGTGGTTGTTGCACGCCGTCACACGTGATGGCGATGTGTGGCTGATGCAGCGCCCACAAAAGGGTGTGTGGGCGGGTTTGTATTGCTTGCCGGTGTTTGAAAGCTTTGACACCTTGCTGGCTGCTTTGCCAGCCAAGTACCACGCGCAGTTGCAGGAGGGCGGGGTGTTCAAACATGTGCTGACGCACAAAGATTTGCATTTGCATCCGGTGCAGCTGAACTTACCCAGTGCCGTGAAGTTGGGTGCTGCGATGGGGGAGGGGCAATGGGTGGCAGGCGTTGATTGGCCCGCATTGGGGCTGCCCGCGCCTATCCGAAAGCTGCTAGCAGGTTAAGGCGCGACGTCCAGCTCGCGGTGACGCTTGAGCGTGACCCACTCTTGTGCAAAACGCTTGGACAGCAACTCCACCAAATACACCGAGCGGTGTTGCCCACCGGTGCAACCAATGGCCACCGTCACATAGCTGCGGTGGTCTTGGTTGAGGTCAGGCAACCAGGTGTTCATGAAGTCGGTGATTTGGCTGGCCATTTTTTCGACCGCGCCGTGCTCGGTCAGCCAATCGGCTACGGGGGCGTCGCGCCCAGTCAGCGGGCGCAAGGCGGGTTCGTAGTGTGGGTTGGGCAGCATGCGCACGTCAAACACATAGTCGGCATGCACGGGGATGCCGCGTTTGAAGGCGAAAGATTCAAACATCAAGGTCAGCTGTGTGGCAGGGGCCGAGATGAGCGACTTGATGTAGCCCTGCAACTTGCTGCTGCGCAACAAGCTGGTGTCGATGATGTGTGATTCCTCGCGCAGCTCAGACAGCAGTTCACGTTCTAGCTCAATGGCTTCCACCAAGTCGCGTTGCTGATCGCGAATCACGTCTTGACCATCTTGGCGCGACAGCGGGTGGCGGCGACGTGTTTCGGAAAAACGGTGCACCAAAATGTCTGTGGTGGCATCTAAGAACAGCAAGCGCACATCCACGTCCATCAGGCGCAAATGGGCCAGTTGCGCAGGCACCAAAGGCAATGAGCTGGCGCTGCGCACATCCATCGCAATGGCGACTTTGCCGATGCTTTGTTGCTGTTCCAGCTGAACAAAGGGCAGCAGCAACTCGGGCGGCAGGTTGTCTACGCAGTAGTAGCCTGCGTCTTCCAGCGCGTTCAAAGCCACGGATTTACCCGAGCCCGACATGCCTGTGATGAGCACCAGTTCTTGTTTCATTTTTTGCCAGTCTTTGCAGAGGTTTGAAGCATTTCACGCGCGTGGGCGAGGGTGGTGTCTGACACCTTTTCGCCGCCTAACATGCGTGCAATTTCGTTGACTCGTGCATCGGCACTCAGGGCCGTAACTTGACTCGATGTGCCTTGCGCATTGCTGTGTTTGGACACCACCAAGTGGTGGTCGGCACACGCGGCAACTTGTGGCAAGTGGGTCACGGCCAGCACTTGGCGGTCAATGCCGAGTTGCTTCATCAAACGGCCTACAGTCTCAGCCACAGCACCGCCCACGCCTGAATCCACCTCGTCAAAGATGAGGGTTTGCGCCGTACCCAGTTCGCTGGTGGTCACGGCGATGGCCAAGGCAATGCGCGACAGCTCGCCGCCCGAAGCCACTTTGCCCACGGGGCGCGGTGTGCTGCCGGGGTGGCCTGCCACCAAGAAGGTGATGCTCTCTAGGCCACTGGCCGTAGGTTGCTCAGTTTTGTCCAACTGCACCTCAAAGCGACCACCTTGCATGCCCAAGCCTTGCATGGCTTGGGTGATGGCGGTGGCCAGCTTGGGCGCAGCTTGTGTGCGGGCTTGGGAAATTTTGCGGGCTTGCACTTGATACGCCGCTGCGGCTTTGGCTTCTGTGGCCTCCAGGGCTTCAAGGTCTGTGGCGGCATCGAGCTGCGTCAAACGCGTTTTCCACTCCAGGTACAGCGCAGACAGTTCTTGCGGTGTGCGCTTGAAGCGGCGCGCCAAAGACATCCACAGCGACATGCGGTCGTCCAGTGTTTGCAATCGCGCAGGGTCGAGCTCTGTGCGGCTCAAATAGGCGTTGAGCGAATGCGCCACATCGCCCGCTTGTGCAAGGCTAGAGGCCAGCACGTCCACCAGCGCGGTGAATTCGGGCTCCACATCGGTTTGGTCTTGCAGCGTGTCTTGGGCTTTGGTCAACAGGCGTAGTGCGCCGCTGTCGTCGTCTTCTAAGGCTTGGATGGCGGCTTGCGCGGCATCCATCAAGGCTTGTGCGTTCGACAGGCGCGTGTGCTGGCTGTTGAGCTCATCCCATTCGTCTGCGGCGGGCGCAAGCTTGTCGACCTCGGCAATTTGCCACAGCAAACGCTCGCGCTCTTCTTGCAGCGTGGCTTGCGCGGTGCGCGCCTCGTGCAGGGCTTGGGTGGCTTGGCGCCATTGCGTCCATGTTTGTGTCATGCCTTGCAGGCTCACGCCTGCATAGGCGTCTAGCAAACCGCGCACTGCGTCTGGACGGGTCAGGCTTTGCCACGCGTGTTGGCCGTGGATGTCCAGAACCATGTCGCCCAAAGCGCGCAGCTGGGTGGCGGTGGCGGGGCTGCCGTTGATCCACGCGCGGCTTTTGCCTTGCGCGTCAATCGTGCGTTTGAGCAGCAGGTGGTCGTCGGCAGCGATGTCGGCAAAGCCTTCTTCATCTAGCCATTTCAAGATGTCGGATGTGGTGTCGAACTCGGCACAAATCTCGGCACGGGCTGCGCCTTCGCGCACCACGCTGCTTTCAGCACGCGCGCCCAGTACCAGTTGCAGGGCGTCTATCAAAATCGATTTGCCAGCACCGGTCTCGCCGGTGAGCGCAGAAAAACCGCTTGACAAGTCGAGGTCCAGCTCGCGCACGATCACAAAATCGCGCAAAACGATGTGCTGCAGACTCATGCCACACCCTCGTTCCAGTGCAGTTTTTGACGCAAGGTGTCGTAATAGCTCCAGCCGCGTGGATGTAAAAAGGTGGCGTGGTAGTTGGAGCGTTTGACTGTGATGCGGTCGCCAATCAGCAGCGATGCCAGCGACTGCATGTCAAAGTTGGCACTGGCGTCACGGCCAGCCACCAGGTCAATCGTCACCTCGCCGGTGTCGGACAGCACGATGGGGCGGTTGGACAGTGTGTGCGGCGCAATGGGTGCCATGACCCAGGCTGGCAAGGACGGGTGCAGCAGCGGGCCGCCGACGGATAGAGAGTAAGCGGTAGAGCCTGTGGGCGTTGCAATGATGACGCCGTCAGCGCGTTGGTTCGCCACAAACCGGCCATCAATGGCGACGCGTACTTCCAGCATGCCGCTGGTGGCGCCACGGTTGACCACCACGTCGTTCAGGGCCAGGGCATTGAACACGCAATGGCCATCGCGCCATACCTTGGCGCGCATCAATGCGCGGCGGTCTTCCTCATAGCCGCCGCCCAGCATGGCGGTCAGTGTGTTTTTGACTTCATTCAAAGGAATGTCAGTGATGAAACCCAAGCGACCTTGGTTGATACCAATGAGCGGTACGTTGTGTGGTGCCAGTTGGCGGGCATAGCCCAGCATGGTGCCGTCGCCACCCAGCACAATGGCCAAGTCGCAAGATGTGCCAATTTCTTCGATGCCCATCACCGTGTAGCCACTCAGGCCCGAGCCGGCTGCTGTGTCATGCTCTAGGATGACTTCACAGCCCAGCGTGTGCAAGAACTGCGCAATTTCCTCTAGGGTTTTGCGGGAAGATGGGTTAGCGCTTGAACCTGAGTTCAAGTGGTATTTCCCAAGCAAGGCAATCTGACGAAACTTCGATTTCATAGGCAAATTACATCACTAAAATTCGACAACAGGATGACCATGCTAGACGATCGCGCCAAGTTATTGCTCAAAGCGCTGGTAGAGCGCTACATCGCTGACGGGCAACCCGTCGGATCGCGCACGTTGTCTCGCGCCACGGGCATCGAGTTGTCGCCCGCGACCATCCGCAATGTGATGTCGGATTTGGAGGAGTTGGGCCTCATTGCCAGCCCCCACACCTCAGCAGGGCGCATTCCCACGGCGCTGGGCTATCGCCTGTTTGTGGACACCATGCTCACCGCTGAGCGCAGCCACATGCAAACCCCGACGTTGGCCCCAGATCAGCCGCAAAAAGTGATCGCCAATGCCGCACATCTGTTGTCTGATTTGTCGCATTTTGTGGGGGTGGTGATTGCGCCGCGCCGCAGCTCGGTGTTTCGCCACATTGAGTTTTTGCGTCTGTCGGACCGGCGTTTGTTGGTCATCATCGTGTCGCCCGAGGGTGATGTGCAGAACCGCGTGCTGTTCACCGAAACCGACTACTCGGCCTCGCAGCTGGTGGAAGCATCTAACTATTTGAACCACCATTTCGCGGGCATGGCGATTGAGCAGGTGCGCGAAAAACTCTTGGCCGAGGTGGAATCACTGCGCGGCGAAATTGCCACCTTGATGCAAGCGGCGGTGCAGGTAAGCACCGAGGCCTTGACCCAAGCGCAAGACAATGTGGTGGTCAGTGGCGAACGTAATTTGCTGTCGGTGAGTGACTTTTCCAGCGACATGGGCAACCTGCGCCGCGCTTTTGATTTGTTTGAACAAAAAGCACAGCTGGTGCGTTTGCTCGATAGCTCCGCTCAAGCCGAAGGTGTACGTATTTACATCGGCGGCGAAAGCAAAATCGTGCCTATGGAAGAGCTGTCGGTGGTGAGCGCTCCCTACGAGGTAGACGGCCTCGTGGTGGGTACGCTGGGTGTCATCGGCCCCACGCGCATGGCCTACGACCGGATGATTCAAATTGTGGATATCACGTCCAAGTTGGTGAGCAACGCCCTCAGCCACAAATAGGGCGTTTAAGTTTTTGGCAAACGTACGCCAAACAAAATACCGCAAGTCACTAGGGCAAGACCTGCAATTAAGTTGAGGCTCATGGGTTCATTCAAAAACACCACCGCCCCCAGCGCTGACAAGCCCGGCACCAGCGCCGTGATCATGGTGGAGCGCACGGGACCATAGTGACGGATCATCACGTTAAAGGTGATGCCTGAAATCACGACGGAACCTACGCCTTGGAATATGGCTTGAAACAACATCTCAGAAACAGGGGCTGTGTCTAAGTGTGTAGGCACCCAGCCTGCGTAAGCGGCCAAACCATAAACCGGCACAAAGCCCACGCAAGAAAAAGCCGTGATGGCGATGGTGGCGCGCACAGGTTCTAGCGCATGGCGGCGTACCAGCACGCTGTAGCAAGCCCAGCAAAAGGCTGCCGACATAAACATCACATCGCCTTTCCAAACCTCGCCGCCATCCAATGCTTTGAGCAAACTTGTACCGCCCACCAACATATCGCCCAACACAATGCAAGCCAAGCCCATGGCGCGTGCGCGGGTGATGTGATCGTGTAGCACCACGAGGGCCAAGAGTGATGTCCACAGCGGCAAGCTGCCAGGCATCAGTACAGAAGCGTGTGCTGCAGGCGCAAAGAAAAAACCAGAATAAACCAACATTGCATAAAGCATGCTGCCGAAAAGCCCAGCCAAGACCGTGATGCGCAAGGGCAGTGGAGACAAACCCATCAGCGAACCCACGCGGTCACCCGAATGGCGCTGCGAACGCATCAGCCACCAGCCCCAAGGGAGCAGCACGCATCCCGCGCCGATGATGCGCAGAAAGCCAATATCGAGGGGAAGCAGGTGATGCGCAGCAGAGGCGCGCGCCACAACGATGAAGGACGACCAAATCAGCACCGTCACGACTGCAGCGGCGAGCCCGAGGGCTCTAGGGGAGAGTTTCATTTGAAGAATGATAGTTTGCATAGCCCCTACAATCTGTCGCTTCGGTTGGGGCGTTAGCTCAGTTGGTTAGAGCAGAGGACTCATAATCCTTTGGTCCACGGTTCAAGTCCGTGACGCCCTACCAAATATCTGTGATATACTTTCGGTTTTCCAGAGCGGCTGTAGCTCAGCTGGATAGAGTACTTGGCTACGAACCAAGGGGTCGTGGGTTCGATTCCTGCCAGCCGCACCAAACGTGAAGTCCTAGAACAGTAATGTTCTAGGACTTTTTCGTTTTTGCAGCTCTTTATGCCGATCTCGCTTGGTGGACATCCGGTGACCGTTTGGTAATTTATTTTCCTTGGGTCGAATTTATATTCATTAGGAATAAGCCAACTGCAAGCTTGGCATATCAATATGACGAAAATTTCTGAAAGAAGGAATTGTCGTGACTTATAAAAACCGGTTTTTCATTGTCTGTACCACGGCAATCGTTTATTTCGTTTTGTATCAAGTTAACTTGATACTGTTTAGCTCGCTCAATTACTCTCACCGTGTGGATTGGGTGTTTTTGCCAAGTGGTCTGCGGTTGACGTTCGTACTTTTATTTGCGCTGGACGGTGCCATCGGCATCATGCTTGCGTCGACCTTGTTGACATATTTTTTATATTTCGACGGCAGCTATCTGAACCTTTTGATCGGTGGTTCGCTTGCTGGTTTCGCGCCTTTCATGGCACGGCAAATTGCGATCGATTACTTAAAGCTCGATAAAGATTTGTTGAACTTGCGTGCCTTAGGGCTTTTCAAGGTGTCTGTTTTGTTTGCCATCATCAGTTCGTTGATTCATCAGCTTTGGTATTTTTGGATTGGGCGGACTGAGAGTTTTCTCACCAGCACTGCCGTCATGATGGTGGGCGATTGGTTTGGGACAGTCTTGGTGTTGGCTTGCTTTGGATTGATTCTTCCTTGGATGAAGTCAGCCTTAGCGTTCGTCAAAACGAAAGTGATTCAATAGGGGGGCAAGCCTCGTTTCTTGTGTCCAAGGCGCCCGATTGCTTTACGTGACTGTGGTTTTTGAAGTTTTCTTCTTTAATGTGTTTGGAAGTGTGAGTCACTTCACAAAAACAAACAGGAGACGTCAGTATGAAAACCATTCGCACGCTGTTCAAGGTCGGTATGACCTTCGCTTCGTTCTTCGCCGCGTTCGCGGGGCACGCCCAACAAGGCTATCCAAATCGCCCCGTCAAAATCATTGTGCCGTTTGCCGCCAGTGGACCGGCTGACAACTACGCGCGCTTTATGGCGCAGCGTTTGCAAGACGCCTTAGGGCAGCCTTTTGTGGTGGATAACCGGCCTGGTGCGGGGTCAATCATTGGCACTGACGCTGCAGCCAAAGCACCTGCCGATGGTTACACCTTGTTGATGATGTCCAACGCACAGACGGTGAATGAGTCTTTGATTCCCAATAAGCCTTACAACTTGGTCAAAGATTTTGCGCCGATTGCGCCAATTAATTATTCAGATTTGGTCTTGGTGGTGAACCCCAACGTCCAGGCCAATTCATTGCAAGATCTCATCAAACTTGCGCGTGCGAATCCCGGCAAGATGAACTATGCCTCCTCGGGCAACGGCACGCCGTATCACATGGCGGGTGAGCTGTTCAAGTACATGGCGAATGTGCAAATGACGCACATTCCCTACAAGGGCAGTGCCGCTGCGCGAACCGATGTGTTGTCAGGCCAAGTCGACATGATGTTTGACGCGGTGACCACCATGTCTGAAAACATCAAAGCTGGCAAAGTACGCGGACTCGCCACCACGGGGCGTGTACGTTCTGCGGTCACACCTGAACTTCCGACGATGAGTGACGACGGTGTCCCCAAATACGAAGCCGTGATTTGGCTCGGCATGATGGCGCCTGTGGGCACGCCAGAGGCCATCGTGACCAAGCTCAACGCTGAAATCAACAAGATTGTCAATACAGCTGAGGTCAAGGCTATTTGGGCGAAGCAAGGTGCTGCTCCCATGTCGATGTCGGCCCCCGTGTTTGCGAAATACGTCATTGAGGATGTGGCGAAATGGGCCACGATTGTGAAAGTTTCTGGCGCGAAAGCCGATTGATTCAAGGACGAAACATGGAACTGCATATTTTGAGCGGCGGTGCCGCTGCCAGTTTGGTCAATTCGTTGAAGGCTGACTTTGAAGCCACGCATGGCTGCCAAATTCACGGCACGTTCAGTGCGGTGGGCGCGATGAAAGAGAAGCTGCTCAAAGGTGAGCGTTGCGATTTGCTGATCTTGACGCAATCTTTGATGGACGGTTTGATGGCTTCCGGGGAAGTTCGTCCCGGTACTCTGCGCGATCTGGGCGTGGTGAAAACCGGCATTGCAGTCAAGCACGGTAGCCCGCACCCAGCCATTGCCACGCGCGCAGATTTGCAAGCCGCCTTTCGCGCTGCCGAAGGGATTTACTTTCCCGATCCCCAACTCGCAACAGCGGGCATTCACTTTTTCAAAGTGTTACAAACCCTGGGTTTAGATGTGGAACTGGCCGATCGGTTTCATACCTTTCCCAACGGCACCACGGCCATGCATGCCATGGCGCAGGCCAAAGGTGCGCATGTGATGGGGAGTACGCAGGTCACAGAAATCAAATACACCCCCGGTATCGACTTGGTTGGGGTGTTGCCCCAAGAGTTTGAATTGGCCACCATGTACGTCTTGGGAATTCCCACGCGTGCGCATGAGCCTGCACTGGCGCAAAAGTTGGCTGATGTGCTGGCCAGTCACGAAACTCGTACCTTGCGCACATCGAGTGGGTTCGAGTTGAGAGACTAAAATTTGCGGCATGAAATACCATGCCTCACCCTTATTGCTCTGTATCGCTGCCGTGTTGACAGGCTGTGCCACGCCATTGGCCAAGCCTGCGTTTTACCCAAATGCCCATTACCAATATGTGGGGCCAGCCCAAGCCCAAGCTGACACACAAACGTGCATCAGCTTGGCGCAGCAGTCTGATGTGGGTGCTGTGAACAAGGTTGATGCAGGCCGCGCAGCTGCCGCCGGTGCTGCCGGTGTGGGCACGGCAGGCGTTGTTGGCTCGTTGCTCAGTGGCCATAAACCTGATTTGAAAAATATTGCTGCGGGTGCGGCGGCCATTGGTGCGGGTGGCGCTGCCGCTACGGCTGCAGGCCAGTCGGTGGGAGGGAGCAGTTTGTATCGCCAGTTTGTGCAGCAATGCTTGGCTGAACGCGGCTACCAAGTGATTGGATGGCATTGATTTTTAGCCCACCATGAGTAAGGCGTTCACGCGTGAGACCGATGCGGATGACGACGACGACATCACCTTGCCCCCGTTGCCTGCAGGCAGCAAGAACTACATCACGCCTCAGGGCTATGCGGTGCTTCGCGCCGAGTTGTTTGAGTTGATCGACAACGAACGCCCACGCATGGTTGAAATCGTGCATTGGGCCGCCAGCAACGGTGACCGCTCAGAAAACGGTGATTACCACTACGGCAAAAAACGTTTGCGTGAAATTGACCGTCGTATTCGTTTTCTGACCAAGCGTCTAGAGATCGCGGAAGTCACCGATCCCAGTGTTCACCACGGCAGCGACCAAGTGTTCTTTGGTGCCACGGTCACGTATGTGGATGAGGCCGATGTCGAGCGCACTGTCACCATCCTCGGCATTGACGAGGCGGATAGTTTGAACGCTCAAGTGACTTGGGTGTCGCCCATCGCACGTGCGTTGCTCAAAGCGCGTGAAGGCGATGTGGTGAAGTTGGTCACGCCTGTGGGCGTGCAAGACGTCGAGGTGGTCGAGGTGCGCTATCCGGCACCAGCCCCTGCGCAAGCTTAAAGCTTAGGCCTCGCGCCCCACGCCAGACACCACGCGTTGCGCTTGCAACACCGACGGCACGCGGCGTAGATTGCCCAAAACAGTTTCTAAGTGTGCCTTGTCGCGCACCGTGAAGATAAAGCGCAAATCTGTCGCTTCTTGACCGCTCACCTCATCGGCCATCAACACGTGGGTAATGTCAGCTTCGGCACTGGTGATGGCTGAAGCCACGCGGGCCAGCACACCTTTGCCGTTGCTCACGGTCACCACCACAGCGACTTCAAATGTGCGCGTGGGCTCATCTGCCCATTCGACGGCAATGAAGCGTTCGCTGTCTTTGTATTTCAAGCGCTGCGCCACGCCGCATTGGTCGGTGTGTACCACCAAGCCTTCGCCGCGTCCTAGGTAGCCCACGATGGCGTCACCTGGCACGGGGCGGCAGCAGGTGGCGTATTGCACGGAAGCGTTTTCGCTGCCATCCACAGTCACGCTGCCTTGTGACACGTTCTCGTGCGCGGTGAAGCGCTCGCGGCTCAGCAGCAAGGCATCAGGCTTGAGGCCTGTGTCTGAGAGCAAGGTGGCCAAACGTTTGGCCACGATGCTGGCCACGCGCTTGCCCAAGCCAATGTCTGTCAACAATTCGGCCTGTGTTTTGCTGCCTGTGAAGTGCAGCAGCTTGTCCCACAGGGACGCATGTTCACCATCCCGGGCTGGCATTTTTTCAATGCCTTCCGCGCGCAGGGCTTGCGCCAATAGTTTCTCCCCCAAGCCTTGTGACTCGGAATGGGCCATGGTCTTGAGGTGATGGCGAATCTTGGAGCGGGCGCGCCCTGTGCGCACGAAACCCAGCCAAGCGGGGTTGGGCGAGGCAACAGCCGAGGTGATGACTTCGACGATGTCGCCACTGCGCAGCTCGGTGCGCAGCGGCACTTGTTCGCCGTTGACTTTACCTGCCATCGTGCGGTCGCCCACATCGCTGTGGACGGCATAAGCAAAGTCAACGATGGTCGCGCCGCGTGGCATCGCCATGATCTTGCTCTTGGGGGTGAACACATACACCGCATCTGGAAACAAGTCGACTTTGACGTGATCCCAAAACTCGGTGGCGTCTCGCGTTTCGTCTTGGATGTCCAGCAGCGATTGCAGCCACTTATTGCCTAAGTTGGCATTGGCTTCGTTGCTCGAACCTTTGTCTTTGTAGAGCCAGTGTGCAGCCACGCCTGTTTCGGCCACGAGGTGCATGGCTTCGGTGCGCATTTGAAACTCCACGTTCAAACCCGATGGCCCCACGATGGTGGTGTGCAGCGATTGATAGCCGTTGAGCTTGGCAATGGCGATGTGGTCTTTGAACTTGCCCGGCACCGGTTTGTAGATCTGATGCAGCACGCCCAAGGCGGTGTAGCAATCAATCACGTCTGGCAGGATGAGACGGAAACCGTAAATGTCGGTCACCTGTGCAAAGCTGAGGTGCTTGCCATCCATCTTCTTGTAAATCGAATACAGCGTTTTTTCGCGGCCCGAGATGCGCACCTTGAGGCCTGCTTTGGCGAAAGAGGCCTCGACCTCTTGTTGCACTTTTTGCATCAAATCGCGGCGGCGATGGCGGGCTTTTTGAATGGCTTTGTTCAGCACCTTGTGACGCCACGGCCACAGGTATTGAAAGCACAGTTCTTGCAGCTCGCGGTAGGTTTGGTTCAGGCCCAAGCGGTGGGCGATGGGGGCGTAAATTTCCAGCGTTTCGTTCGAGATGCGGCCCCACTTGGCACGAGGCATATCGCCCATGGTGCGCATGTTGTGGCTGCGATCAGCCAGCTTGATGAGGATGACACGCACATCACGCGCCATGGCCAACAGCATCTTGCGGAATGACTCGGCTTGGTTCTCTTCGCGGGTGTTGAACTCCAGCTTGTCGAGCTTGGTCAGGCCATCCACCAAATCGGCCACTTGGATACCAAAGCGTTCGATCAAATCTGTTTTGGTGATGCCGCAGTCTTCCATCGCGTCGTGCAGCAGTGCGGCCGACAGGGCTTGTGCATCGAGCTTCCACTCTGCGCATTGCGCGGCCACAGCGATGGGGTGGGTGATGTAAGGCTCGCCGCTGTTGCGCAACTGGCCTAAATGGGCTTCGTCGGCATAGCGGTAGGCACGACGCACCATGTCTAGGCCTTCTGCATTGAGGTAGCCTAGTTTTTCCGTCAACGCAGCAAAGCTGGCCGCTGCCGCATTGGCTGCAGCCGCGCTTCCAGACAGGGAAGCGGGGGGCTTTAACGTGGATTGGGTAACGCTCATACTGTTTACTTTACTCCCAATAAAAAAGCACCGACACTGCGGTGCTTTTCAGATGGGGAAGACCCCGATTTAGCCGGGTACTTTTTTCAGCATTTCGATGCCGATTTGGCCTGCCGCGATTTCGCGCAAAGCGGTCACGCCTGGCTTGTTCTTGCTCTCAACCTTGGGTGTGTGACCTTGGCTGAGCATGCGAGCGCGGTAAGTGGCGCACAGCACCAATTGAAAGCGGTTAGGGATTTGCTCGAGGCAATCTTCAACAGTGATGCGGGCCATGTGGGTACTCCAGAATTCAGGTGATGTTCAGGGCTTGAAAGATATCAGCCCGAGCCCGGCGCTGTGCCAGGTATTTGAGGCGCTGTGCATGCACGATCGCTTTCAGGTCGAACAAGGCAGTCTCAAACAATTCATTGATTATAACGTAGTCAAATTCTTTGGCCTGCGCCATCTCGTCAGCGGCGTTTTGCAGGCGCAGGTCAATGATGTCGGGGGCGTCTTCGCCACGGTTGTGAAGGCGAGACTTCAGTTCTTCCCAGCTCGGCGGCAAGATGAAGATCAGCACCGCGTTGGCAAACAGCTTTTTCACCTGGATGGCGCCTTGGAAGTCGATTTCCAAAATCACGTCTGCGCCTTGGGCAATGCGGTCTTCGATGGCTTTGCGCGATGTGCCGTAGCGTTGGCCGTGGACATTGGCCCATTCCAAAAACGCGTTCGATTCAACCATTTGGTCGAATTCAGGCAGCGAGACAAAGAAGTATTCGCGGCCATGCTTTTCTTGGCCACGGGGTTGGCGCGTGGTGTGCGATACGGAGGGGCGCACTTTGGCGTCGAGCTCCATCAAGGCTTTGACGAGGCTCGATTTGCCAGCCCCGCTGGGGGCCGCGACCACAAAGAGGTTGCCGGGGAAGTTGTCCATTATTCGATGTTCTGTACTTGTTCGCGGAGTTGTTCGATGAGCACTTTCATGTCCACCGAAATACGAGTCATTTCCATGGTGGCCGACTTCGATCCCAAGGTGTTGGCCTCGCGGTGCAGCTCTTGGATGAGGAAGTCCAAACGCTTGCCCACGCCTTCGGCCTTGCCGCCTTTGGCCAGCAAGTCGTCCATCTCGTCAAAGTGCGAGACCAAGCGGGTCAGCTCTTCGGCCACGTCAATGCGAATGGCAAAAGATGTGGCTTCGGTCAGTGCACGGTCTTGCGCGGCTTCGGGCAGGGCCGTGCCTTCGGTCAAGGCCATGGCTTCGCGCCAGCGCTCTAAAAAGCGCAGGCGTTGTTGCTCCACCAGCTGCGGCACCAGCGGTGCGGCCTGTGTGGCCAGCACGCGCAATTGGCCAATGCGTTCGCGCAGGGTTTGGGCCAAGCGTGCGCCTTCGCGTTCGCGGGCGTCGCTCAGTTGGGTCAAAGTGGTTTGGGCCAGTTTCAGCACCGCAGGGCCAATGTCGGCGGGCGCGGCAGATTGGGCCGTGGCCAAGCGCAGCACATCGGCCACCGACAGTCCGTTGGCCTTTGGCAAGTGAGCGTGTACTAGCTCTTGTAGGCCCAGCAGGCGTTGCAGCAGGGCAGGGGTGGGCTCAGAAAAGCTGGTGTCGGCCGTGCTTTCAATGTTGGCGCGCACCTCAACTTTGCCGCGTTTGAGGTGCTTGGTCACCAGCTCTCGCATAGCCGCTTCGTGCTGGCGCAGCTCTTCGGGCATCTTGAACGTCAGGTCCAGAAAGCGGCTGTTGACCGAGCGAATCTCTAGCCCCAAGCGCAGGGCTGGGCTGTTGGCGGTGTCTGAAGTCAGCTCGGTTTGCGCACTGGCATAACCGGTCATGCTGTAAATAGGCATGGTGTGGCGTTTCGTATCAAAGACGAGATTATCTCAGGCTCGCAGCTGCACTTTTGGACGTGCGCATGGGTAATGCGGATTGCCCGACAATTGACGTTTTACCGAACCCTTCACACGCTTGATTCAAAGCCCTAAAAATGACGACCACCTTGCCCGCCTCTCGCCACACCCGTGCTGCCGACCAACTGCGCCCCGTGCGCATCACCCGTCACTTCACCATGCATGCCGAAGGTTCGGTGCTGATTGAGTTTGGTCACACCAAAGTGTTGTGCACCGCCTCGGTGGAAGAAAAAGTGCCTGGCCACAAAAAAGGCTCGGGCGAAGGCTGGGTCACCGCCGAATACGGCATGCTGCCCCGCGCCACCCACACCCGCAGCGACCGCGAAGCCGCACGCGGTAAACAGTCGGGCCGCACGCAAGAAATTCAGCGCCTCATTGGCCGCTCGATGCGCGCTGTGTTTGACCTGAAGAAACTGGGCGAACGCACCATCCATTTGGACTGCGACGTGTTGCAAGCCGATGGCGGCACACGCACCGCTAGCATTACGGGCGCGTTTGTGGCGGCGCAAGACGCGGTGAACAAGCTCATCGCCGCTGGCAAGCTCACCGAGAGCCCCATCATTCAAGGCGTGGCTGCGATTTCGGTGGGCATGTTGGGCGACTTGCCTTTGCTCGATTTGGAATACACCGAAGACTCCACCTGCGACACCGACATGAACGTGGTCATGACCAGCGCTGGCCACTACGTGGAAGTGCAGGGCACAGCCGAAGGTTTGCCATTCACCCGCGACCAAATGAATGCCTTGATGGCCTTGGCCGAAAAAGGCGTGCGTGAACTCATTGCCATGCAGCAAGAAGCCTTGCAATCTTGATTCATCACCTCGGCTGCAATCTATGACATCGGCGTTGAAAAAAATCGTTCTGGCCTCCAACAACCAAGGCAAGCTTGCCGAGTTGCAAGCCATGTTTGCGCCTTTGGGCGTCGAGCTGGTGCGCCAAGGTGATTTGCACATTGGCGAAGCCGAAGAGCCGTTTCACACCTTCGTCGAAAACGCCTTGGCCAAAGCCCGCCACGCAGCGCGTGAGAGCGGCTTACCCGCCGTGGCCGACGATGCAGGCCTGTGCGTCGACGCCTTTGGTGGCCTGCCCGGTGTGCAAACCGCTTTCTACGCCACCCAGTTTGGCTACGAGAAAAGCGACGACAACAACGTGCGCGCTTTGCTGGAGCAAATGGCCAACGTAGACAACCGCCGCGCAGCTTTGGTGAGCACCCTTGTGGCCGTGCGCCACCCTGACGACCCCGAACCGCTTATTGCTGTGGGCCGTGCCGTGGGTGAAATCACCCGTGTGCCAGTGGGGGCCAACGGCTTTGGCTTTGACCCCATCATGTTCATCCCGCGTTTTGGCAAGACCTTTGCCGAACTGCCCATCGAGGTTAAAAACGCCAACAGCCACCGTGGCCAAGCCGCGCAACAAATGCTGGCGCTCATGCGCGAACGTTGGTTCGCTTAAAGCTTCTTTGATGACCCAAGACATCCAACACCTCATGCGCCCCGGCACGCTGTCGCTTAGCAGCTTGCCGCCGCTCTCGCTGTACGTGCATTTGCCGTGGTGCTTGAAGAAGTGCCCCTATTGCGACTTCAACTCGCACGAGCTCACGAGCAGCGTGGGTGGCGAGTTGCCTGAGCAGCGCTACCTCGATGCCCTGTGTGCTGACCTAGAGCACAGCTTGCCTCTCATCTGGGGCCGCAGTGTGCACAGTATCTTCATTGGTGGGGGCACGCCCAGCTTGTTTTCGCCGGCTGCGATTGAGCGGCTCATCAGCGACATGCGCGCGCGTTTGCGTTTAGAGGCCGATTGCGAAATTACGTTAGAGGCCAACCCCGGCACGTTTGAAAAAGACCGCTTTCGTGCCTTCCGCGCCGCAGGCGTCACCCGCTTGTCGGTGGGCGTGCAAAGCTTCAACGACCAACACTTGCAAGCCTTGGGGCGCGTGCACAACCGCGCCCAAGCCATTGCTGCGGTAGAAGAAGCACGCGAAGCCTTTGACACCTTCAACCTCGACCTGATGTACGCCTTGCCCGGCCAAACGTTGGCGCAGTTGGACGAAGACCTTGACATGGCTTTGTCTTTGCAGCCCCCGCATTTGTCGGTCTACCACCTCACCATTGAGCCCAACACCGTGTTTGCCAAATTCCCGCCCCAAGTGCCGGAAGACGACGACGCCTACGCCATGCTCGACCGCATCACCGAGCGCACCGCCGCCGTGGGCCTGCACCGCTACGAAGTGTCGGCCTACGCCAAAGACAACCACCGCTGCTGGCACAACACCAACTATTGGCAGTTTGGCGACTATTTGGGCATTGGCGCTGGCGCCCACAGCAAACTCAGCTTTGCACATCGCGTGCTGCGCCAAGTGCGCAACCGTGACCCGCGCCTGTTCATGGACCACGCGCTAGACACCAGCCGCGCTGACCGTGCCGTGGCCCAAAGCACCGAGGTGGCACGCGCCGAACTGCCGTTTGAGTTCATGCTCAATGCGCTGCGCCTGCGCCACGGTTTTTCGTTGGCTGACTTCACCGACCGCACGGGCCTGCCCGTGACTGCCATTCAAGCTGCACTGACCGAGGCCGAAGCCAAAGGACTCATCACGCGCGACTTTCAGCGCGTGGTGCCCACCGAGCGCGGCTTTGATTTCTTGAGCGATTTGCAATCTTTGTTTTTGTCTGAGGCCTGAACCTCAAAAACAGGTCAAAGTGCCATTACAATCTCGCCTGAATTTCAACTAGGAAGCTTGGCAGAGCGGTTGAATGCACCGGTCTTGAAAACCGGCGAGGGTGTGAGCCCTCCGTGAGTTCGAATCTCACAGCTTCCGCCAGTTTTAAAAACCAACTCATTGCAGTTGGTTTTTTTATTTCTGCAGTCGTAGAAAACATAAAGGCAGCCCGTGTTCAAAAACGTGATGGTGTATCGAATCGGTGAGGGCTGGAGCCCTAGCCTTGAGCAAATCGAACAGGCGTTAGACGCCGAGCGTTTTGTGCCTTGTGGTGCGAGCCAAGAAAAAGCCATTGGCTGGGTTGAGCCACGCGGCGAGGCGCACGGCCCGTTGGTTGAGGCGGTGAGTGGCCAGCGCATTTTGAAACTCAAGATCGAGACCAAAGGCGTGCCCGGCTCGGTGGTCACCCGCAAGGCCAAAGAGCGCAGCGCGGTGATTGAAGCCACCGAAGGCCGCAAGCCTGGCAAGAAGGAAATGAAGGAAATCAAAGAGGACGTGAAGATGTCTTTGATGCCCATGGCCTTCAGCAAAGAGTCATCGGTGCTGGTGTGGATTGACCCCGTTACAAATCTGATGGTGATGGACGCAGGCAGTCAAGCCAAAGCGGACGAGGTGGTGACCATGCTGGTCAAATCGTTTGCAGGCTTGAGCTTGACCTTGATCAACACCGAAATGTCGCCACAGTCGGCCATGGCTTCGTGGTTGATCACGCAAGAGTCACCCGCGGCATTCAGCGTAGACCGCGAGTGCGAACTGAAGGCTGCAGATGAGTCCAAGTCGGTGGTGCGTTACGTGCGCCACCCGCTAGATACCGATGAGGTGAAGCACCATGTGGAAGGCGGCAAGCTGCCCACGCGTTTGGCGCTGACCTGGGAAGGGCGCGTGTCGTTCTCGCTGACCGAAGCCATGCAGCTGAAAAAGATCACCTTCTTAGACGTGGTATTTGAAGCCACGTCCACCGAAAAAGACGAAGGCTTTGATGCCGATGTGGCCATTGCCACCGGTGAGCTGAGCAAGCTCTTGCCCGACTTGTTTGAAGCCTTGGGCGGCGAGATGGCGTTGGGCTAAAGGCCAGAGGCGCGTGATGCGAATTAACCTGGTCACCCCATTTGCCGAGAAAGACGCCGCCAAAGCGCTAGGCGCGCGTTGGGATTCAGCCAAGAAAGTTTGGTACATCGTGGATGTGGAAGATCTGACGCCGTTCTTGCGCTGGATTCCCAACCTAGATGCTGCCCAAGATACGGTGGCTACAGCGCCTGCAAGCGTTCAAACGCCCATGGCTAAGGTCAAGTCACCAGCCACCTCAAAACCTGCTGTAGAAGTGCCGCATTGCGGCTGCAGCGTGCTGCCTTGGGATGACTGCGAACACTCGCTTAGTCGGTAATCAATTCAGTGTTTAACCGCCGTGCGCGGTGGTCCACGTAGTAGCCACCAAACTCGGTGTAGCGCAGTACGTGTTGTTGGCACTTACTGCAGGCGTGCACATCGCAGCGGTTGTACGGAAAAAATTTCAAAGCCACAGGCGCATCGGCTGATTCGTAGCGGGTGCCGTTTGGGTGCTGTTCTTCAAATGTGGGTTCATACGCATCGGGGTCGCGCAAGGTGGCCACGCGCGTCATTTGCTGGGCAGGCCAAGCGGTGTCGTTGACGCTTTCCCAGCCTGCGCAGTGTTGCAGGCTGCATTGGCAGGAGGTGTGGGGTTGGCTGGCCAGCTGGCGCAGGGCCTCGGGCGTGTTTAAAAACGGAACAGAACTCATAGCGGCAGAGCCTACCACTGCGCCGCTGTGTGAAAGCTTCTAAAACAAAAAAGCCCTGCAGTGCAGGGCTTTTTGCTGTCGCGAACGAGTCGCACTAGGCTGTGTGCAATTACTTGCGCTTGGCCAATGGCTCCACGTTGCGGTGTGCATCGCCCGTGAACAATTGACGTGGACGGCCGATTTTGTACTCGGGGTCGCTGATCATTTCGTTCAACTGAGCGATCCAGCCCACGGTACGTGCCAAGGCGAAGATGCCGGTGAACAAGTTCACGGGAATGCCGATGGCGCGTTGCACGATGCCAGAGTAGAAGTCGACGTTGGGGTACAGCTTGCGGCTGACGAAGTATTCGTCTTCCAAAGCGATTTTTTCCAAAGCCTTGGCCAACTTGAACAAAGGATCGTTCTCGAGACCGAGTTCTTTCAACACTTCGTCGCAAGTTTCTTGCATCAATTTGGCGCGTGGGTCGTAGTTTTTGTAAACGCGGTGACCGAAGCCCATGAGCTTGACGCCAGAGTTCTTGTCTTTGACCTTCTCCATGAACTCGCCCACTTTAGAGACGCCGCCCATGGCTTGGATTTCTTCCAACATGTTCAAGCAAGCTTCGTTGGCGCCGCCGTGTGCGGGGCCCCACAAGCAAGCCACACCCGCAGCGATGGCTGCGAAGGGGTTGGTGCCTGACGAGCCGCACAAACGCACGGTCGATGTGGAAGCGTTTTGCTCGTGGTCTGCGTGCAACGTGAAGATGCGGTCCATGGCGCGCTCGAGCACGGGGTTGACCACGTACTCTTCGCAAGGTGTACCAAACATCATGCGCAAGAAGTTGCCTGAGTAGCTCAGGTTGTTCTGTGGGTACATGTAAGGCTGGCCCACGCCGTATTTGTAAGCCATGGCCACCAGGGTTGGCATCTTGGCGATCAAACGGATGGCAGCGATTTCGCGGTGCTCTGGATTGTTGATGTCGGTGCTGTCGTGATAGAACGCAGACAAAGCGCCCACCAAGCCAGTCAACACAGCCATCGGGTGTGCATCACGGCGGAAGCCACGCAAGAAGAATTGCATTTGCTCGTTGACCATGGTGTGGTTGGTCACGGTGCTTTCAAACTCGGCTTTTTGTGCGGCGTTGGGCAGCTCGCCCTTCAACAGCAAGTAACAAGTTTCGAGGTAGTCGCAGTTGGTGGCGAGTTGTTCGATGGGGTAGCCGCGGTACAGCAACTCACCTTTGTCGCCGTCGATGTAGGTGATGCCCGATTGGCAAGACGCGGTCGACAAAAAGCCTGGGTCATAGGTGAACATGCCAGTTTGGCCGTACAACTTACGGATGTCGATGACGTCAGGACCGACGCTGCCGCTGTAGACGGGCATGTCGATGCTGGGGCTGCCGTTGCTGAACGACAGGGTTGCTTTGTTATCTGCAAGTTTCATGGTGATTCCTAAATGTCTTTTAAAAGCGGTGTTCGGTTCAGTGTCTCAACATACTCAGCACTTCAAGTGCTTCTTCTGTCAGGGGTTTGTCTGGCAATTCTTTGCGTTGCAACAAGATGTCGAGCAAGTCGTTGTCAGACAAATCCATCAATTCATACATGCCTCTGGCGTGGCTCACAGTTAAGCGAGATTCATGCCGCTCGAAAAACTTTTTGATGAACAAATCGTTTTCGAGCAGGCCGCGCCGGCTACGCCAGTGCAGCTTGCTGAGGGCCCGCTCGCTAAGCGCTTGCTTACCGTCTAGACCGTCCAGCGTCGGGTCACCGACTGAGGTGTCGCGAAATGGTGCGTCCGCGTCCATCTTGGTGCTCCGTGTGATGTTTTGCCGTGCCTTAGATGGCGCGACGAACCATCAATTCTTTGATCTTGCCGATGGCCTTGGTGGGGTTCAAACCCTTGGGGCACACGTCGACGCAGTTCATGATGGTGTGGCAACGGAACAGACGGTAGGGGTCTTCCAAGTTGTCCAAACGGCCAGCGGTGTCTTCGTCGCGGCTATCGGCAATGAAGCGATAGGCTTGCAACAAACCGGCAGGGCCCACGAACTTGTCGGGGTTCCACCAGAACGAGGGGCAGCTGGTGGAGCAGCTGGCGCACAAGATGCACTCGTACAAGCCGTTCAACTCATCGCGCTCTTCGGGCGACTGCAGGCGCTCTTTGTCAGGCACTTGTGTGTCGTTGACCAAGTAGGGCTTGATGGAGTGGTATTGCTTGAAGAACTGGGTCATGTCCACGATCAAGTCGCGGATGACAGGCAGACCTGGCAGCGGCTTCAACACAATCACGCCGGGGAGGGTGCGCATGTTGGTCAAGCAGGCCAAGCCGTTTTTGCCGTTGATGTTCATCGCGTCTGAACCGCACACGCCTTCACGGCATGAACGACGGAACGAAATGGTGGGATCGACGGCTTTGAGTTTCATCAAAGCATCCAAGAGCATGCGCTCGTTGCCATCCAATTCGACCTCGATGGTCTGCATGTAGGGCTTGGCGTCGGTGTCTGGGTCGTAGCGATAGATTTGGAACGTGCGTTTTGTCATGGTGTTTACCTGATCAGAAAGTACGGGTCTGCAGCGGGATGCTGTCGACAGTCAATGGCTTCATTTGCACGGGCTTGTAAGTCAGCTTGTTGCCTTCTTTGTGCCACAGGGTGTGCTTGTGCCAGTCTTGGTCGTTACGGCCGTTTGGATGCTCTGGGGTGTCGCCGTAATCGTTCACGGTGTGAGCGCCACGACTTTCGTGACGCGCAGCGGCGGACACGATGGTGGCTTGTGCAGCTTCGATCAAGTTTTCAACTTCCAGGGCTTCGATGCGTGCGGTGTTGAAGACTTTGGAGTTGTCTTTCAAGCCGATGTTGTTCACGCGCTCGCGCAGGGTAGCGATTTGTTTGACGCCTTCGTCCATCAACGCCTGTGTGCGGAACACGCTGGCGTGTGATTGCATGGTGTTGCGGATGTCGTTGGCCACGTCTTGTGCGTATTCACCAGTTTTGTTGGCTTCCAAACGTGCCAAGCGCGCCAAGGTCACGTCAGCCGCGTTGGCTGGCAGAGGCTTGTGCTCTTTGTTCTTTTGGTTGAACTCAACAATGTGGTTGCCCGCTGCGCGGCCGAACACCAACAAGTCGAGCAAGGAGTTGGTGCCCAAGCGGTTAGCGCCGTGCACCGACACGCAAGAGCATTCGCCCACAGCGTACAAACCATTCACCACAACGCTTTCGTTGTTGGCGTTTTGCGTGACCACTTGACCGTTGATGTTGGTCGGGATGCCGCCCATTTGGTAATGGATGGTGGGGATCACGGGGATGGGCTCTTTGGTGATATCGACGTTGGCAAAGTTGTGGCCAATTTCGAACACCGAAGGCAAACGCTTCATGATGGTGTCAGCGCCCAAGTGGGTCATGTCGAGGTTGATGTAGTCCTTGTTAGGACCGCAGCCGCGACCTTCTTTGATCTCTTGGTCCATGCAGCGTGACACATAGTCGCGTGGGGCCAAGTCTTTGTAGGCGGGGGCATAACGCTCCATGAAGCGCTCGCCATTGCAGTTACGCAAAATAGCGCCTTCGCCACGGCAACCTTCGGTCAACAACACGCCAGCACCGGCCACGCCAGTGGGGTGGAATTGCCAGAACTCCATGTCTTCGAGTGGGATGCCAGCGCGTGCGGCCATGCCCAAACCGTCGCCGGTGTTGATGAACGCGTTGGTCGAAGCTGCGAAGATGCGGCCTGCACCACCGGTGGCCAACATCACTGTTTTGGCTTCCATGATGTAGAGCTCGCCTGTTTCCATTTCGAGGGCAGTCACGCCCACCACATCACCCGCGTCATCGCGAATCAGGTCGAGGGCCATCCACTCCACGAAGAAGCTGGTTTTGGCTTTGACGTTTTGTTGGTACAGCGTGTGCAACATGGCGTGACCGGTGCGGTCAGCGGCAGCACACGCGCGCTCCACGGCCTTTTCGCCGTAGTTGGCGGTGTGGCCGCCGAAGGGGCGTTGGTAAATGGTGCCGTCTGGGTTGCGGTCGAAAGGCATGCCCATGTGCTCCAAGTCGTACACGACTTTGGGCGCTTCGCGGCACATGTATTCAATCGCGTCTTGGTCGCCGAGCCAGTCGGAACCTTTGACGGTGTCATAGAAGTGGTAGTGCCAGTTGTCTTCGTTCATGTTGCCCAAAGAGGCGCCAATGCCGCCTTGCGCCGCCACGGTGTGTGAACGTGTGGGGAACACTTTAGACAAAACAGCCACGTTCAAACCTGCGCGGGCAAGTTGCAACGAAGCGCGCATGCCAGAGCCACCGGCACCGACGATGACGACGTCAAACTTGCGACGAGGGATAGAGCTTTTAACGGTCATGACTTAGAGCCTCCAGAGAACCTGAATGGCCCAGCCGAGACACGACACCAGCCAAACCAAAGTGAATACTTGCAGAACCAAGCGCAAACCCACAGGCTTGACGTAGTCCATCCAAATGTCGCGAACACCCACCCACACATGGATGGCCAACGCGATGAATACAGAGAAGGTCAAAGCCTTCATGAATTGGGTGCTGAAAATACCAGCCCATTTGTCATAGCTGATGTCGCCGCTGGTCAGCAGCACTTGGCCCAAAACAGCCAAGGTGAACAAAACCATCAAAACACCAGTGATGCGCTGGGCGAGCCAGTCACGCAGACCGTAGTGCGCGCCCACGACGACGCGCTTGGAACCGTAATTCACGGACATGTTTTTGCTCCTAGGAAATCAGTAAAGGCCAAACAGCTTGGCACCCAAAGCGGCAGTCAGACCGAGGCTCACCACCAAGGTGAACACAGCGGAAGACTTGCCGAATTCTTTGGTCACCGCGTGGCAAACGTCCATGTAGACGTGGCGCACGCCAGCGATCAAATGGTGCAAGTAAGCCCAGATCAGACCTAACACCACAACTTTCACCAACACAGCAGGCACAAAGCCCAGACCAACGTTGAACGCGGCGCTGAATTTAGCGAAAGAAATCTCGGAAGACACAGAGGTGTCAAACATCCAAACGATGAGCGGCAACAGCAAAAACATGATCAAGCCGCTGATGCGGTGCAAGATCGACACAATGCCAGCCGCTGGAAGGCGGTAGGACGGCAGGTCAGTCAAGGCGTTGATGTTGCGGAACTCAGGCCGCTTTTTGGCAAGCTGGGTCATGTGGGGTCTTTCTTCGGGTTTATCTGCAAGTCAAAACAACTTTTCATTCTATTTCACTTCACCAAACTGACATGAGGGTTTCATGTCAGCTCAAAGCATTACGGTAGTGATGCGTGTCAGTTCTATAGAGACCGCGCCGCAATTCCATGGGGGTGTCGTTGTAGGTGTACGCCACACGCTCCACGCTCAGCAATGGCGCGGTGATCGGGACATTGAGTAGCTCGGCTTGCTCACTGTCTGGGTTGACAGCGCGGATGTTTTCGTCGGCCCGAACCATGCGTACGCCGAACTCAGTTTCAAACAGGGCGTACATCGGACCGTTGTAATTACTTAAGCGTTCGGCAGTCAGGCCTTTGAAGGGCGTGCCGGGCAACCACAGCTCTTCCAAAATGGTGGGCACGCCGGCATAAGCCAGCACGCGGCGCACTTGCAACACGGGGTCGCCGCTGCGCAAGCTCAGGGCGCGGGCGATGTCGGCGCTGGCGCGCAGACGCTTGCAGTCAATGATGGTGCGCTCGGCGGGGCCTTCGCTTTGGGTGTCGCCGTTGTCGGGCTGCAGCTTCAAGAAGCGGTATTGCACTTGCTGCTCGGCATGCGTGGCCACAAAGGTGCCCTTGCCTTGGCGGCGCACCACCAAATTTTCAGCAGACAACTCGTCAATGGCTTTGCGCACGGTGCCCTGGCTGACGCGAAAGCGGGCGGCCAAATCCATCTCGCTGGGGATGGATTCACCGGGCTTCCACTCGCCCGATTGGAGGCTTTGCAAAATCAGCCCTTTGATTTGCTGATACAGCGGGCTGAAAGCGGGGGTCAAACCCAGCGCGCCCAATGCATCGCCAGCGGCGAGCTGCGATTGGGCGTTGGTGGTGTAGGGATGCGCTGGGTTGGATGCCATGTGTTTGTCATCTAGACGCAGTAGCGTCAGTTCTTTGTCAAGCTCGTATCATATCTTCTATAAGACATAAGACAGACCGTTTGCTGGTTTTCGCGGGTAAACTCTGTCATCAAATTTTTTTCATCACTACTTGGAGTTTTTCCCATGAGCAAGAAGCCTGTTCGCGTTGCCGTCACTGGTGCAGCTGGTCAAATTGGTTACGCACTGTTGTTCCGTATCGCCTCTGGCGAAATGTTGGGCAAAGACCAACCTGTCATCTTGCAATTGCTGGAAGTGCCAGTTGAAGGCCCACAAAAAGCCCTGCGCGGCGTGATGATGGAACTCGAAGATTGCGCGTTCCCCTTGTTGGTCGGCATGGAAGCCCATGGCGACCCGATGACTGCATTCAAAGACGTCGACTACGCTTTGTTGGTCGGTTCACGTCCACGCGGCCCAGGCATGGAGCGCGCTGAATTGCTCGCCATCAACGGCGCCATCTTCACCGCTCAAGGCAAGGCTTTGAACGCTGTGGCTTCACGCGACGTGAAAGTTTTGGTCGTGGGCAACCCCGCCAACACCAACGCTTACATCGCCATGAAGGCTGCACCTGACCTCAAGCCAGGCAACTTCACCGCCATGCTGCGTTTGGACCACAACCGCGCTGCGTCACAAATCGCTGCCAAGACTGGCAAAGCCGTGGCCGACATCGAAAAATTGTGCGTGTGGGGCAACCACTCGCCCACGATGTACGCCGACTACCGCTTCGCCACCATCAAGGGCGAGTCTGTCAAGACCATGATCAACGACCAAGAATGGAACGCCAACGTGTTCTTGCCAACCGTGGGCAAGCGTGGTGCCGCCATCATTGAAGCCCGTGGCTTGTCTTCGGCTGCTTCGGCTGCCAACGCCGCCATCGACCACATGCGCGATTGGGCTTTGGGCACCAACGGCAAGTGGGTGACCATGGGTATCCCATCACAAGGTTGGTACGGCATTCCAAAGGACGTCATGTTCGGTTTCCCCGTGACCTGCGAAAACGGCCAATACAAAGTGGTCGAAGGCTTGGAAATCGACGCATTCAGCCAATCTTGCATCGACAAGACGCTGAAAGAGTTGACCGACGAGCAAGCTGGCGTTGCCCACTTGATCTAATTCTCAACAGAGAAATAGAGTGAGCCATCCGCGCGACGTTCTGTTGGGTTCGCAAGCAGGTAGCGTTCAGCTACCCGTTTGTGACCACTACAGCGGTGTCGAAGCGCGGATGCGCAAAAGCTTGCAGCTGCAAGCCGAAATGACGCAAGAGTTTGGAACCTGCGTCTTTGATGTGACCCTTGATTGTGAAGACGGTGCCCCCGTGGGCGGCGAGGCAGAGCATGCCGCGCTGGTCACCGAGTTGGCGCTGAGTGCAGCACCCGAGGCCCGCGTGGCTGTGCGTGTGCACCCCGTCGATCACCCCAGTTTTCAAGCAGACATTGCCACCATTGCTGGCAAAGCTGCGAACCGCTTGACGCACATCATGGTGCCCAAGGTTGAGTCAGTGGCCGATGTGCAACTGGCTGAGCAAGCCTTGGTTCAAGCGGGTGCCAAAGATTTGGCCTTGCATGTGTTGATTGAGTCTCCCGCTGCGGTGCACCGCGCGTTTGACATTGCCGCGCACCCGCGCGTGCAGTCGCTCAGTTTTGGTTTGATGGACTTTGTGTCGGCCCACGGTGGTGCGATTCCTGCACACGGTATGGGGGCACAAGGTCAATTCACCCACCCGCTGGTGGTGCGTGCCAAGCTGGAGATTGCCAGTGCCTGCCATGCCCATGGCAAAGTGCCCTCGCACTGTGTGGTGACCGAATTCAACGACACAGCCGCCATGCGCGCTGCGGCCCAACGTGCTGCGCACGAATTTGGCTACACCCGCATGTGGAGCATTCACCCCGCGCAAATTCGCCCCATTCTTGAGGCCATGGCCCCAGATGCCGCCGCCATTGAAGTGGCCAGCGAAATTGTGTTGGCTGCGCGTGCTGCTCAGTGGGCGCCCATCAGCCACAAAGGTCAGTTGCATGACCGGGCCAGTTACCGCTTCTTTTGGCAAGTGTTGGAACGCGCGCACAGCACGGGCTGTAGCCTTCCAGCTGAAGTCCAGTTATTCTTCAAGGATTAACCGGAGATGCTCATGCAAAAGTTGATTACCGCTGTGGTTTCATTCACTTTATCGGGCTTGGCCTTGGCGGCCACGCCTGTTGACACAGCACACGCGAAAAAGAAGGCGCCAGTCAAACAAGCTGTGAAGCCTGTGGCTGCGAAATTAAATACGCACATCGCAAAAGCGGCGCCCTTGGTTGCCGCTGCGCCTGTCGTGGCGATGGCCGCTGCGGATCCCAAACAGCAAGACATCATTGCCGATCTGGTACACACCGGTCGCATGGTGTGTGAGCTGGGTAACTTTGTGACCGTGACACCTGACCCCGAATCGTCCACGCGTTTCATCGTGCAGATGAAAAAGAACACCTACCGCATGTCACCGGTGGAAACGACCACAGGCGCGGTGCGTTTGGAAGACGCACAGGCCGGTGCCATGTGGTTGCAATTGCAGAACAAGTCGATGTTGATGAACAGCAAACTCGGCCAACGCATGGCCGATGAATGCCAAAGCCCCAACCAAATGGCGGTCGCCGAAGCAATGAGGCTGGCCCCGCCGCCCAGCTTGCTGGATGCACCAACTTTCGCGAAAAAATAACCCCTCAATTTTGATTTGATAGACCGGAGAAAACCATGTTGAAAGCCTACCGTGAACACGTAGCCGAGCGCGCAGCGCTGGGTATCCCACCACTGCCTTTGGATGCCAAGCAAACGGCTGAATTGATCGAGCTGATCAAGAACCCACCTGCAGGCGAAGACGCAGCGTTGATGGACTTGTTGACCCACCGCGTGCCACCCGGCGTGGACGACGCAGCCAAAGTCAAAGCCTCTTTCTTGGCCGCTGTGGCACACGGTGAAGTCAAGGTTGGCTTGATCTCTAAGTCCAAAGCCACTGAGCTGTTGGGCACCATGGTGGGTGGCTACAACGTGCACCCCCTGATCGAATTGCTCGACGACGCCGAAGTGGCTGCTGTGGCCGGTGAAGCCTTGAAGAAAACTTTGTTGATGTTCGACTTCTTCAACGACGTCGCCGACAAAGCCAAGGCTGGCAACGCCAAAGCCAAAGAAGTCATGCAAAGCTGGGCCGAAGGCGAGTGGTTCACCACACGTCCTGAAGTCGAAAAGAAAATCACAGTCACCGTGTTCAAGGTGCCTGGCGAAACCAACACCGACGACCTGTCGCCAGCCCCTGACGCATGGAGCCGTCCAGACATTCCATTGCACTACTTGGCAATGTTGAAAAACACCCGCGAAGGCGCAGCGTTCAAGCCCGAAGAAGACGGCAAGCGCGGCCCCATGCAGTTCATCGAAGACCTGAAGAAAAAAGGCCATTTGGTGGCCTACGTGGGCGACGTGGTGGGTACAGGCTCTAGCCGCAAATCAGCCACCAACAGCGTGATCTGGGCCACAGGCCAAGACATCCCCTTCGTGCCAAACAAGCGCTTCGGTGGCGTGACTTTGGGCGGCAAGATTGCCCCCATCTTCTTCAACACCCAAGAAGACTCTGGCGCATTGCCGATCGAAGTGGACGTGACCAAGCTCGAAATGGGTGACGTCATCGACATCCTGCCCTACGACGGCAAGATTGTGAAAAACGGCGCGACTGTGACTGAGTTCAAACTCAAGAGCGATGTGTTGTTTGACGAAGTGCGCGCCGGTGGCCGTATCAACTTGATCATTGGTCGCAGCTTGACCGCCAAGGCTCGTGAGTTCTTGGGTCTGCCTGCTTCTACCTTGTTCCGTTTGCCCACAGCGCCTATCGCCACCAAAGCTGGTTTCACCTTGGCGCAAAAGATGGTGGGTCGTGCGGTTGGTTTGCCAGAAGGCCAAGGCGTTCGCCCCGGCACTTACTGCGAACCCAAGATGACCACCGTGGGTTCACAAGACACCACAGGCCCGATGACCCGCGACGAGTTGAAAGACTTGGCTTGCTTGGGCTTCTCGGCTGACATGGTCATGCAATCGTTCTGCCACACAGCGGCTTACCCCAAGTCGGTGGACGTGAAGACGCACCGCGAATTGCCAGCGTTCATCAGCAACCGTGGCGGCGTGGCTCTGCGCCCAGGCGACGGTGTGATTCACTCTTGGTTGAACCGTTTGTTGTTGCCTGACACCGTCGGTACAGGTGGCGACTCGCACACACGTTTCCCCATCGGTATCAGCTTCCCAGCCGGTTCTGGCTTGGTGGCGTTCGGTGCTGCCACAGGCGTGATGCCTTTGGACATGCCCGAGTCCATCCTGGTTCGCTTCAAAGGCGAAATGCAACCCGGCGTGACCTTGCGCGACTTGGTGCACGCGATTCCTTTGTACGCGATCAAGAAAGGTTTGTTGACCGTGGCCAAGGCCGGCAAGATCAACGAATTCTCTGGCCGCATTTTGGAAATCGAAGGCTTGCCAAATCTCAAGGTCGAACAAGCGTTTGAATTGTCTGACGCATCTGCCGAGCGTTCAGCTGCAGGTTGCACGATCAAGCTCAACAAAGAGCCCGTGCAGGAATACCTGAAGTCCAACGTGGTTCTGATGAAGAACATGATCGCCGACGGCTACGCCGACGCACGCACTTTGGCTCGCCGCATTGAGAAGGTTGAACAGTGGTTGGCTGCGCCTAACCTGCTCGAAGCCGACAAAGATGCCGAGTACGCACACGTCATCGACATCGATTTGGCCGACATCAAAGAGCCCATCGTGTGCTGCCCGAACGACCCAGATGATGCGAAGTTCTTGTCTGAAGTGTCTGGCACCAAGATCGACGAAGCCTTCATCGGTTCTTGCATGACCAACATCGGCCACTTCCGTGCTGCTGCCAAGTTGCTCGGCGGTCAACGCGACATCCCCGTCAAGTTGTGGGTCGCACCTCCAACGAAGATGGACGAGAGCGAGTTGATCAAAGAAGGCCACTACGCTGCGTTCGGCACTGCTGGTGCACGTACCGAAATGCCAGGCTGCTCGTTGTGCATGGGTAACCAAGCACAAGTGCGCGAAGGCGCGACCGTGGTGTCTACCTCCACACGTAACTTCCCCAACCGTTTGGGCAAGAACACCAACGTGTACTTGGCGTCTGCCGAGTTGGCCGCCATCACCTCGAAGATGGGCAAGTTCCCCACCGTGGCCGAATACCACGAAGCCATGGGTGTGGTGAATAAAGACGGCGAAGCTATCTACAAGTACCTGAACTTCAACCAAATCGACGAATACGTTGAAACGGCCAAAGGCGTGACAGCGTAAGCTGTCTGCGTCTTCACCCAGCACTTCGGTGCTTGGGTGACAAAACAAAACCCCGCAAAGCGCGAGCCTTGCGGGGTTTTGTTTTGGGGCGATGCGGTTTAGAACATGCGCGCCAACAAGCCACCTTCAACTGGCCCATCCACAGGAATCCACACATGCGTGGGGCTGCCTGCAGCCACCTCGATGGAGGCGCCGTTTTTGTCTTTCATTTGCTCAAGCTTCACCTTGCGGTTGCCGCTGGGGTGAATGATTTCGATGGTGTCGCCGACGGAGAATTTGTTTTTGGTTTCAATCTCAGCCCAACCGTCAGCCACGCCGCGCACTTCGCCCACAAACTGACTGCGGTGTGCAATGGAGTGACCGGTTTCATAGTTTTGGTAGTCATTGGCAGGGCGGCGGTCCATCAGGCCAGCGGTGTAGCCGCGGTTGGCCAAGCCTTCGAGTTCGGTGATGAGCTCGGGGTTGAAGGGGCGGCCTGCCACGGCGTCGTCAATGGCGCGGCGATACACCTGTGCGGTGCGGCTCACGTAATAAAGCGACTTCGTGCGACCTTCAATCTTGAGTGAGTCCACGCCAATTTTGGTGAGGCGTTCCACGTATTCGACAGCACGCAAGTCTTTGCTGTTCATGATGTAGGTGCCGTGCTCGTCTTCCATGATGGGCATGAGCTGGCCGGGGCGGCCTTTTTCTTCGAGCAAGTAAATGTTGTCGGCGGCGGGGTGGCGCTCGCCGTTGCCGCAAGACGAGAAGCTGGACTCGGCTTCTTGCTGTGACTTGGCAAAGTCAAAGTCGCCTTCCATGGGCAAGGCCATGGCTTCGCCGGTGTTGGGGTCGGTAGCGCTGGCTTGTGTGCCATAGCTCCAGCGGCAGGCGTTGGTGCACGTGCCTTGGTTGGGGTCGCGGCGGTTGAAGTAGCCTGACAACAAACAACGGCCTGAATACGCAATGCACAAGGCGCCGTGCACGAACACTTCGAGCTCCATGTCGGGGCACTCTTGGCGAATTTTTTCAATCTCGTCAAAGCTGAGTTCACGCGACAAGATGATGCGCTTCACGCCCACCTTCTGCCAAAACTTCACCGCCGCCCAGTTCACCGTGTTGGCTTGCACCGACAGGTGAATGTCCACCTCAGGCCACTTCTCGCGCACCATCATGATGAGGCCGGGATCGGCCATGATGAGCGCATCGGGCTTCATCGCGATGATGGGTTCGATGTCACGCAAGTAGGTGCGCACCTTGTCGTTGTGCGGCAGCAAGTTGCTGGTCAAAAAGAACTTCTTGCCGCGTGCGTGGGCTTCGGCGATGCCGATGCCAATTTGCTCAAGGCGGAACTCGTTGTTGCGCGCGCGCAAGCTGTAACGGGGTTGGCCGGCATACACGGCGTCAGCGCCGAAGTCATAAGCGGCGCGCATTTTGTCGAGCGAACCTGCGGGTAGCAGGAGCTCGGGGGCTTTGAGTGTGGTCATAGGTAGTTGCTGCTTACAGGGCAGCTAGAAAATCATTCAGGGTCGATTTTCGCATCCCGCACGACTTTTGCCCAACGTGGGGCTTCTGCCTTGATGAGCGCCGCAAATTGCTCGGGCGTGCCGCCACCGATTTCGTTGCCTTGGCTCAAGATTTTTTCTTTCACCTCGGCCGTTTGCAGGGCTTGGTTGCACACGGCGTTGAGCTGCTTGACCAACTCAGGCGCCATGCCTTTGGGGCCAATCAAGCCTTGCCAGTTGAGCACTTCGACCTCGGGGAAGCCTTGCTCACCCATGGTGGGCAAGTTGGGCAACAAAGGCGAACGTTTTTTGCTGGTGATGGCCAATGCGCGCATGCGACCGCCTTGGATGGAGGGCATGGCGGCATACATCTGCTCAAACATCATGTGGACTTGGCCACCCATCAAATCGGTGGCTGCGGCAGAGCCGCTTTTGTAGGGGGCATGAATCATGTCAATGCCGGCCGCGTGCTCAAACAAAGCACCGCTCAAATGGTGCGAGCCACCAATGCCGCCCGAGCCGTAGCTGAGTTTGCCGGGCGATGCTTTGGCGGCGGCCACGAGGTCTTTGACAGTTTTGTAGGGTGAGTCGTTGCGCACCATCAAGATGAGGGGACCGCGTTCAATCAAGCAAATGGGTGTGAGGTCGTTCAGTGGATCGAAGTTAAGCTTTTTGAACAAGGCCTGGTTGACAGCCAAGGGCGCGAAGTTGCCCATGCCCAAGGTGTAGCCATCGGGCTTGCCGCGAGCAATGGCTTCGGTGCCAATGTTGCCGCCTGCACCCGCCTTGTTGTCGATGATGATGGGCTGGCCCAACAGGGTGCCCATGGCTTTGGCCACTTGGCGTGAGCGGCTGTCGGCGTTACCGCCTGCAGCGTAGGGGCAAATCCATAGGATGGTTTTGCTGGGGTTGGGGTACTTGTCTTGGGCTTGTGCGAACAGGGGCAGCAAGCTGCTACTGGCTGCGGCTTGAATGAGGGTGCGACGTTTCATGGTGGAAGTCTCCTTATTTTCAGATGCCACAAATCATAGGCTGGACGGTAGACTTTCTGAGAGCTTCAGGCATAGCACAATCACGTATATGAATCGAAATGTGTTGATTGCTGGTGGCGGTATTGCAGGCATGGCAGCGGGCTTTGCAGTGGCGCGTGCAGGGTGGCGTGCCACGGTGTTTGAGCGCGCACCTGAGTTTTCAGAGGTGGGCGCTGGCGTGCAGCTGGGCCCCAACGTGACACGCATTTTGCAAGCCTGGGGTTTGGGCGATGCACTTAAGCAAGTGGCGGCGTTTCCTGCGGGTTTACGTGCGCGCAGCATGAACACGGGTGAGGTGTTGGCGACCTTGCCTTTGAAAGATGCGGTGAGCACCTACGGCGCGCCCTACGTGACCCTCCACCGTGCTGACTTGCACGGCTTGTTGTTGCAAGCTGCTGCGCGTGAAGGCGTGCAAGTGCACAGCGATTCGGTGGTGCAGCGTGTGCATCAAACCCCAGATAGCGTCATGCTTGATGTGATGCAACACGGCCAGCTTCAACGCCATCATGGCCCAGCAGCGGTGGCCGCCGATGGCGTGTGGAGCCCATTGCGTCAACAGTTGTTGGGTGATGATTTGCCAGTTTTTACGGGGCACATTGCTTACCGCGCACTGGTGGCACAAGCCGACTTGCCCTTGCATTTGCGTAGCCAAGATGTGTCGGTGTGGATGGGCTCACAAGCCCATGTGGTGAGCTACCCCGTGCGTGGCGGCGAGTACCTGAATGTGGTGTGTTTGGCCGAGGGGCGTTTGTTAGACGACGATGCCAATGACTTGCAGGCCTTGCAAACATGGAATGCGCAAAAGTCAGAAGCGCAAACCTTGGCCGAGCTGCACCACGCATTGCGCGGGGCGTGTGCGCCGCTGACTGACTTGATGGCTGCTTGCAGCGATTGGCGTTTGTGGCCCCTGTGCGGTAGGCCTGCGATGCGGGGTGCAAACGAGCATGTGCAAGGCCGCGTCGCTCTGGTGGGCGATGCAGCGCACCCCATGCTGCCGTACTTGGCGCAAGGCGCAGGCATGGCGATTGAGGATGCGTCTGAGCTGGCTTTGCAGTTGCACCATGCCACGGCAGAGGATGTGCCTGAACGACTGCAGCAGTTCGCCCAAGCCCGCTGGCAACGCAATGGACGCGTGCAGGCGAGGGCCGTGCGCAACGGTCAAATTTTTCATGCCACGGGGCCAATGCGCCTAGGTCGCGACATGGGCTTGAGGCTCATGGGTGCGCGTTTGATGGATGTGCCGTGGTTGTATGGCTATGACCGCAACTAATCTGAGTTAGTCAAGCGCAGGCAAACCTTGGCGCATACGCGCACGCTGGCAAGCATCGCTGCCTTCTTCAAACTCTCGGCAAGGGGAGGGGCGCCATTCGTAAATACCGCAAGTGGCTTTCTCGCCCACTTTGCCGCTGAGTGCGGCGCAACGCGGTGGCGAGTAGTCGGTGCCGCGCATGCGGCACATCGTGGCGGTGAGTTCTTGACCCAAGCCTGTGGGCACAGAGCCGCCGTGCGTGTCCATTTCTTCCACGCTGAAGTCCACCCGAAAGCTGGCGCAGCAGGCGCCGCAGCTGGTGCAGGCGGACATCACTGACGCCCGAGCAGCAGGTACTCCATGAGTGCTTTTTGCACGTGCATGCGGTTTTCGGCTTCGTCCCACACCACGCTTTGTGGGCCATCAATCACGTCAGCCGACACTTCTTCTCCGCGGTGGGCGGGCAAGCAATGCATGAAGAGGGCGTTGGGTTTGGCCACGGCCATCATCTCGCTGTCGACACACCAATCGGCGAAGGCTTTTTTGCGCGCTTCGTTTTCAGCCTCGTAGCCCATGCTGGTCCACACGTCGGTGGTGACCAGATCTGCGCCTTCGCAGGCTTGCATGGGGTTGGCAAACACTTTGTAGCAATCGGTGTTTTTCAGGCCCGCAATGGCGGGGTTCACCTCGTAGCCGCTGGGCGTGCTGACGTGGACGGTGAAGCCCAGCATGTCTGCGGCTTGCAGCCAAGTGTTGGCCATGTTGTTGCCATCACCCACCCACGCCACCACTTTGCCTTTGAGGCATTCGAGCGGATGCACGGTCAAGCCGCGGTGCTCGATGAAGGTGAACAAGTCCGCCATGATTTGGCAAGGGTGAAACTCGTTGGTCAAGCCGTTGATCACGGGCACGCGCGAGTTGGCGGCAAAGTTGCTGATTTTGTCTTGGCCGTAGGTACGAATCATCACCAAGTCTGTCATGCGGCTGATGACTTTGGCGCTGTCTTCGATGGGCTCCGAACGGCCCAGTTGGCTGTCGCCCGTGGTGAGGTGCACCACCGAGCCTCCCAGCTGATACATGCCTGCTTCAAAGCTCACGCGGGTGCGTGTGGAGGCTTTTTCAAAAATCATCGCCAGCGTACGGTCGGCCAGCGTGTGGTGTTTTTCGTAGGCTTTGAATTTCTTCTTGATGAGCGCTGCGCGTTGAAACACGTAGGCGTATTCGTCCGCCGACAAATCAGTGAATTGCAGGTAATGTTTCAGCGCTTGGGTCATGGGGCTTCTGCCAAGAATGTTTGGATGAGCGGCACGAGGATGGCGACCACTTCGTCAGCCTCTGCCTCGGTGATGATGAGCGATGGCACCAAACGCACCACGCTGTCGGCGGTGACGCTGAGCAACAAGCCCGCATCAAGTGCGCGTTGCATCAGCACGCCGCATGGACGGTCGAGGTCAATGCCAATCATCAGGCCTTGGCCGCGAATTTCTTTCACGCCCTTCACACCATCGAGCTCACGATGCAGGGCCGCATGCAAATGCGCGCCAACCTTGAGCACGTTGTCCAGCAACTTGTCTTCTTCCATGATGCGGATGGTTTCCACACCGGCGCGCATGGCCAAGGGGTTGCCGCCAAAGGTGGTGCCGTGGTTGCCGGGTTGGAAAATGTGAGCGGCTTTGGGGCCTGCTACCACCGCGCCAACCGGTACACCTGAGCCTAGGCCTTTGGCCAAGGGCATCACGTCAGGCACGATGCCTGACCATTGGTGTGCAAACCATTTGCCGGTGCGGCCCATGCCGCATTGCACTTCGTCAATCATCAAAAGCCAATCGCGTTCGTCGCAGAGTTGGCGGACTTGTTGGAGGTAGTCCGTATTCATAGGCTTGACGCCACCTTCACCTTGAATGGTTTCAAAGAACACGGCTGCCACATTGGGGTTGCCTTCGGTGGCTTTTTTCAAGGCCTCGATGTTGTTGACGGGCACGCGGATGTACCCCTCCATCATGGGGCCAAAGCCTTCTTTGATTTTTTCGTTGCCGGTGGCCGCGAGGGTCGCCAACGAACGGCCATGAAAGGCTTTTTCGTAAACCACGATTTCAGGCTTCTCAATGCCCTTCATGTGGCCAAACTTGCGTGCCAGTTTGAGGGCTGCTTCGTTGGCTTCCAAACCGCTGTTGCAGAAGAAGACATTGGTCATGCCCGACAACTCGACCAACTTGGCTGCCAGTGCTTCTTGCAGGGGGATGTGGTAGTAGTTGCAGCTGTGGATCATCTTGCCCACCTGGTCTTGCAAGGCAGGGGTGAGCTGGGGGTGGGCGTGGCCCAAGGTGTTGACGGCAATGCCAGCCAAGGCGTCAAGGTAGGCCTTGCCGTTGGTGTCCCACACACGCAATCCTTTGCCATGCGATAAAGCCACGGGCAAACGGCCGTAGGTGTTCATGCAATGGGGGGATGCGGCAGGCGTGGTCATGTCAACTCCAAAATAAAAAACGACCCAACGAAGGTTGAGCCGTTGACATGAGATTTTAGAGGCTGTCGTGTGACAAAACAGTGGCGTGTTTGCATTCATGAAAATGCCACAAGTCTTATATAAGATAGAATAGTGTCACCCGAGCGTCAGTGGGAGATCCCCCGTCACTCAAGCAACAGCCCTGCGCATCTACCCGATGATTTCACACTCCGCCAAAGAAGTTTTTATTCTGGGTTTGACCCAAGAAGGACGCACGTTTCGCCCCAGCGACTGGGCCGAGCGTTTGGCGGGCGTGATGAGTCAATTCCGTCCGGGTGGCGCTACCCCCGGCAGCCATTTGAGCTATTCCCCTTGGTGTGTGCCCAACACGCTGGACGGCAACAAATGCGTCATTGTTCATACCGACTTGCGCGACGAAGAGCCCATGGCCTGGAACTTCGTGATGAACTTCGCCAAAGACAACAACTTGCAAGTCGTGGAAGCCTGCTTGTTGCCCGAGCACCCATCTGCTACTTAACAACAAAAAACCCGCTCAAGAGCGGGTTTTTGCTTTTTCTTTGCTGACAGCGCACCCGTTACAAACGGCGGGCTGAACAGTCAGCCCGGGCTGGTTGCCTAATAAATTAGGCGGCGAGTGCCAAGGCTTTCACCTTGGTCGACAAGCGGCTCTTATCGCGAGCTGCTTTGTTTTTGTGGAAGATGCCTTTGTCAGCAATCGTGTCCACAACGGCTTGCATCTTGGCAAACAGTTCGGTAGCTTTGGTTTTGTCGCCAGCCAAGACAGCTTTCTCGACGTTCTTCACCGCAGTGCGGTACTTCGAGCGCAACGAGGTGTTGGCAGCGTTGATTTTGATGTCCTGACGGACGCGTTTACGGCCTGATGCCAGGCGTGGGTTCTTTTTCTTGGGTTTGGCTGAAGCCATGATAATTTCCTTACGTGTCTGAGGATGATGTCAGCAAAGCCCACGATTGTAGCAAATCCCAAAACTGGTGCCGAAGCCCGCCCGAAAGGCCAGCCAAGGCCTCGCTACACTCCAAAGCGTGTCACTGTTCAAATCTGCCTCCATCGTCTCGGGCTTGACCCTGGTTTCCCGCATCACAGGCCTGATGCGCGAACTGCTGATTGCCTCGACTTTCGGGGCCAGCGCCCTGACCGACGCCTTCAATGTGGCGTTTCGCATCCCCAATTTGTTCCGCCGCCTGTTTGCCGAGGGTGCGTTCAGCCAAGCCTTTGTGCCCGTGTTGGCTGCCAGTCGCCAGCAGCACGGCGACGAAGCCACCCATGTGCTGATCAACCAAGTCGCGACCTTGCTGATTTGGGCTTTGTTGTTCACCAGTGTGCTGGGTGTGGCTGGCGCGCCGTTGTTGGTGTGGGCGATGGCCAGTGGTTTGCAGCAATCGCCCCAAGGCTTTGAGGTGGCGGTGGTGATGACCCGCTTTATGTTCCCGTACATCGCCTTCATGTCGCTGGTGGCCTTGGCTGCGGGTGTGCTCAACACGTGGAAGCGTTTTGCCGTGCCTGCGGCCACGCCGGTGCTGTTGAACGTGGCCATGATTGCTGCGGCTTGGTGGGGCGGCCCTTGGTTTGGCGCTTTGGGTGTGCCACCGATTTACGCCTTGGCCGCAGGCGTGATGCTGGGCGGCGTGGCCCAGCTGAGTGTGCAGCTCTTGGCTTTGCGCCGTTTAGGCATGTTGCCCCGCGTAGGCCTGAGCTGGCGCGCTGTGCGCGAGGCTTGGGGCGCCGAAGGCCCCAAGCGCATCTTGCAGCTCATGGCCCCCGCTTTGCTGGGCGTGAGCGTGGCGCAGATTTCTTTGCTCATCAACACGCAAATTGCCTCGCAGTTGACCCCGGGCAGCGTGAGCTGGCTGAGCTACGCCGACCGCTTGATGGAGTTTCCTACCGCCTTGTTGGGCGTGGCTTTGGGCGTGGTGCTGATGCCCCAGCTTTCGGCGGCCAAAGCGGCCAACGACACGGCCAAATATTCAGACATGCTTGATTGGGGCCTGCGTTTGGTGGTGGTCTTGGCGTTGCCGTGTGCCTTGGCCTTGTTGGTGTTTTCTAAAGCCTTGGTGGCCGTGCTCTACAACTACGGTGCTTTCAGCGCGCACGATGTGCAGCAAACCACGCTGGCGCTGATGGGCTATGGCGTGGGCTTGTTGGGTTTGGTGGCCATCAAAGTGTTGGCCCCTGGTTTCTACGCCAGCCAAGACATTCGTACGCCTGTGCGCATTGCGGTGGCGGTGCTGGTGATTACTCAGTTGTTCAACGTGGCGTTGGTGCCCTTTTTGGCGCATGCGGGTTTGGCCTTGTCGATTGGCTTGGGCGCATTGGTCAACGCAGCTTGGCTGCTGTGGGGTTTGCGAAAAAATGGAACGTATGTGATGAGCGCAGGCTGGACGCGCTTTGTGTTGCAAGTGTTGGCGGCGTGTGCCGTGCTGGGCGCTTGGCTGTGCTGGTCGGCGCAATATTGGGACTGGACCGCCTTGCACGCCACACCACTGCTGCGTGTGGGCTTGATGGCGGGTGTGCTGGCGGTGAGTGCATTGCTGTACTTCGCCACGCTGACCCTCACCGGTTTGAAGCTGCGCATCTTGCTGCGCCGATAACTCAAAACAAGAGGGGACAGAGCCATGGATTTCAAATTGGAAGTACCCACCGCCTTGGAATACTTTGCCTCGCTGGTGCAAAGCGACGAACACTTTCCGTTGCTCGAAGCTGCTGCCAGCTTGGCCCAAGACGAATACCCCGAGTTAGACATTCAACAGGTGTTGGACCAGGTCGACCAATTGGGCAGCCGCTTGAAACAACGCTTGCCTGCCGATGCGGGCGCCATGCAGAAGCTGCGCTTGTTGAACAAGTTTTTCTTTGAAGAGCAAGGCTTCAGCGGCAACCTCAACAACTACTACGACCCCGACAACAGCTATTTGCACGTGATGCTGCGCACGCGGCGCGGTATTCCCATCAGCTTGGCGGTGTTATGGCTAGAGCTGGCGCTGGGCTTGGGGCTTAACGCCCAAGGCGTTGGTTTTCCGGGGCACTTCTTGGTGAAGGTGCGTTTGCCTTATCCCAACGAAGGGCAGGTGGTGATTGACCCGTTCACGGGCGAGTCGCTCAGCAAGGAAGAGCTGTCAGAGCGCTTGGTGCCACTGCATGCCGAGTCTGGCTTGTTGCGTGACGGCCATGTCTCGGACGAGTTGCTCAAACACTATTTGCGGGCCGCTACGCCACGCGAAATTGTGGCGCGCATGTTGCGCAATTTGGAAGAGGTGTACACCTCGCACCAAGACCCTGAGCGGTTGATGTTGGTGAAGCAGCGGTTGATGGTGCTGCTGCCGCAAGTGGACGACGAGCAAGAATAAAAAAGCACCCGAAGGTGCTTTTTTTATTGGGGCAAGGCGGTTTAAGCCACCACCACCGCAGCGCCGTCGCCGCGTTCAGCAATCACGCCAATCGTGTGCACTTGCTCGCCGTGAGCGCGCAACACATCCGCACAAGCAGAGGCGTGGGCAGCGTCAATCACCACCACCATGCCAATGCCGTTGTTGAAGGTGCGGTTCATTTCGATGTCGTCAATGCCCGCTGTGTTTTGCAACCAAGCAAACAGCTCGGTTTGTGGCCAGCTTCCCTTTTTCAGGTGAGCGGCTGTGCCTTCGGGCAAGACGCGTGGGATGTTTTCCAGCAAGCCGCCACCAGTAATGTGGGCCAATGCCTTGATGGGTGTTTCGGCCAAAGCAGCCAACACGCTCTTCACATACAAGCGGGTGGGTGCCATGATGGCTTCTTTGAACGGCTTGCCATCCAAAGTGGCAGGGGCGTTTGCACCTGCACGGTCGATGACTTTGCGCACCAGCGAGAAGCCGTTGGAGTGCACGCCAGCCGAGGCCAAGCCCAACACCACGTCACCAGGTTTGACGTCTTGACCAGTCAAGATTTTGGATTTTTCAACGGCGCCGACAGCAAAACCTGCCAAGTCGTATTCGCCATCGGGGTACATGCCGGGCATTTCAGCGGTTTCGCCGCCAATCAAGGCGCAGCCAGACAGCTCGCAGCCTTTGGCAATGCCGCCGACCACCGCAGCGGCGGTGTCCACATGCAGCTTGCCGCAGGCAAAGTAGTCGAGAAAGAACAGGGGCTCAGCGCCTTGCACCAGCACGTCGTTCACGCTCATGGCCACCAAGTCGATGCCCACGGTGTCGTGCATTTGCCATTCAAAGGCCAGCTTGAGCTTGGTGCCCACGCCGTCCGTGCCGCTCACCAGCACAGGTTCTTTGTAACGCTTGGGCACTTCAAACAGGGCGCCAAAACCGCCAATGCCTGCCAACACGCCCTCGCGCATGGTTTTCTTGGCCAGAGGTTTGATGCGTTCGACCAAGGCATCGCCTGCGTCAATGTCGACGCCGGCGTCTTTGTAGGAGAGGGGTTTGTTCATAGTGAGGAGGTGCTGGGGCGTGCAGAAGATGCGCGCCGATAGAATCGAAGCTTAATTTTAAAGCCATCACCCGTCCCGCTGTATGCAATTCACTCCCGCTCAACAACATGCCTTGGCTTGGACTGGCCTTTCGGGCGTGGCTGCGCTTGTGTTGTGGCTCTTGGGGCCTGTGTTGATGCCCTTTGTGGTGGCCGCCGTGCTGGCCTATGTGCTGAGCCCTTTGGTGCGAAGTCTCCAACGTGTGTGTGGTGGCCGTTTGCCCCGTTTGGTGGCGGTGGTGTTGGTCGAAGTGCTGTTTTTGTTGTTGCTGGTGGCTTTGTTCACTTTGCTGATTCCCATCTTGGCGAATGAGTTGCCTCGCATGCGTGACCAGTTGCCTGTGCTGGTTGAGCGCCTGCAAACCGACATCGCGCCTTGGCTGCAAGCCAAAGGCATTCCGGTCATGCTCGACAGTGCCAGCATCAAAGCCTTTGTGCTGCAAACCTTCAGCACCTCGTTTGACGATGGTTTCAAACAAGCCCTGACCTCGCTGCGCATTGGCGGCAGCGTGGCATTGGCTGTGGTGGGCAATTTGATATTGATACCCGTTGTGCTGTTTTATTTGTTAATTGATTGGCAACGCTTCGTTCGCCATGTAGAGGCCTTGGTGCCTATGCCCGCACGCGGTGCTTACGACAGCTTTGTGAGCGAATGTGACGCAGTGCTGGGTCAATATCTGCGCGGCCAGTTGTCGGTCATGGCCTTGTTGGCGGTGTACTACAGCGTGGCCTTGTGGGCCTTTGGCTTGGAGTTGGCATTCCCGATTGGTGTGTTCACCGGCTTAGCGGTGTTTGTGCCGTATGTGGGTTATGGCGTGGGCTTGGCTTTGGCGATTCTGGCAGGCGTATTGCAGTTTGCGCCCAGTGAGGCCCTGCTGATGGTCGCGGTGGTGTATGGCTTGGGCCAACTCATTGAGAGCTTTGTGCTCACACCGCGCTTGGTGGGCGAGCGCATTGGCCTGCACCCGCTGCATGTGATTTTTGCTTTGATGGCCTTTGGCCAGTTGTTTGGTTTTGTGGGCGTGTTGGTGGCCTTGCCAGCCAGCGCGGTGTTGCTGGTGGCCATTCGCCGCTTGCGTGCGCAATACCAAGCCAGCGCCTTGTACCGTGGTATTTGAGTGCAGATGAAGCAAATCGCGCTCGACATTGGTTTGGCCCCCGGCCCAACACTCAAAAACTTTTTCGCAGGTCCAAACCTTGCTGCCTTGCAGCATTTGCAACTGTGGGTGGGCAACGACAAACGCTCGCCCGTGCCCACGTATGTGTGGGGCGAGGGCGGCAGCGGCAAAACCCATTTGCTGCGCGCCGCGCAAGCCAGTTTGCGTGACCAAGGCTGCCCCGTGGGCTGGATGGATGCCACGGTAGCTGAGCCGACTGCTTTCAATGACGCTTGGCGTGTGGTCATCTTGGACGATGTACACCTTTACACAGCTGTGCAGCAGCACGCTGCATTCAACTGGTTTGTGAATGCCACCACCCCCAGCGATGGCCAACAGCGTTGGGTGTTGGCTGCAGGCAATGTTCCGCCCAGTGATTTGGCCTTACGCGAAGACTTGCGCACCCGTTTGGGCTGGGGCCATATTTTTCAATTGCAGGTGCTCAGCGAAACCGAGCGCCGTGCCGTGCTGCGCCAACAGGCCGATGACCGCGGTGTGTTCTTGAGCGATGAGGTGATGGACTTCATGCTCAATCGTTTCAGCCGTGACCTCAGCAGCCTCATTCAACTCCTCGACCAACTCGATGGTTACGCCTTGCAAACACAACGCGCCATCACCATCCCGTTGATCAAAGCCATGCTGGAAGCCATGTGATGAAACTCGCCTTATTTGACCTCGACCACACTTTGTTGCCGATTGACTCTGACCAATCCTGGGGCGAGTTCACCGTGCGTTTGGGCTGGCATGCACGCGACACGTTCATTCAGCGGAACGACGAGTTTTATGCCCACTACCAGGCGGGCACGTTGGATATTCATGAATACGTCCGGTTTGCCGCTGAAGCCTTTTGCCAGCGCGGTCCAGAAGTGGCAGCCGATGCCCATGCGCAATTCATGCGCGACGTGGTTCAGCCGGCCATTCGCCCCGAGGCCTTGGCCTTGGTGCAAAAGCACAAGGATGCGGGCGAGCGCGTCATCATCATCACGGCCACCAACGAGTTTGTGACCCGCCCAATCGCCAAAGCCTTTGGCGTGGATGAGCTGATTGCGGTGGAACTGGTGCGTGATGCCAAAGGCTGGTTCACCAACGAAATCAACGGTGTGCCCACCCTGCGCGAAGGCAAAGTGCAACGTCTGCAACAATGGCTCATACGCGAAGGCTTGGACTGGGCTGATGTAGACACCACGTTCTACAGCGATTCCCGCAACGATTTGCCCCTGTTGGAGCGCGTCAACCACCCCGTGGCGACCAACCCCGACGACACACTGCGCGCCGTGGCCCTAGAAAAGGGCTGGCCGATTTTGGAACTCTTCCCAAAACAATGATCAAACAATTCATCAACAAGCTGATGGGCAAAGCACCCGTTAGCAGCAAGACCAGTTTGGGCAAACGCCATGTGGTGCCTGCCAAAGTGCACGGCATCAACGTCGACTGGGTCGACGAGCGTGCCTTGAATGTGGTGCGCACTTTGCAAGATCGTGGCTTTGAGGCCTACATCGTGGGCGGTGCCGTGCGTGATTTGCTGTTGGGCTTGAAACCCAAAGACTTCGATGTGGCCACCAACGCCACGCCTGAACAAGTCAAAGCCGCATTCCGACGCGCCTTCATCATTGGCCGACGTTTCCGCATCGTGCATGTGGTGTACGGCCGTGGTCGCGAGCATGAGGTGATTGAGGTGTCCACCTTCCGTGCGCACTTAGACAACGCCGATGCTGAACAAGTCAAAGGCAACGAACGCAGCAGCAAGCAAGAGCTGGCGAACATGAAGCACGCGGTGGACGCTAGCGGGCGCGTGCTGCGCGACAACGTGTGGGGCCCGCAAGACCAAGACGCGGCACGCCGCGACTTCACCATCAACGCCATGTATTACGACCCCGAAACGGGTAACGTGATTGACTACCACGGCGGCATTGCCGACGCGAAGAAAAAAGTCATCCGCATGATCGGTGACCCCGCCACGCGTTACCGTGAAGACCCTGTGCGCGTGATTCGCGCCGTACGTTTTGCGGCCAAGCTGGCAGGCTTGGGCTTCAAGATGGAAGCAAAGACAGCCGCTCCGTTGAAGAAAGCCGCCAAGCTCTTGGCCGATGTGCCGCAAAGCCGCTTGTTTGATGAAATGCTCAAACTCTTGCAAACCGGCCATGCGCTGGCAAGCATTGAACAACTCAAGCAGCACGGGTTGGCCAAAGGTATTTACCCCTTGCTCGACATCGTGGTCGAACGTGCCAACGAACAGTTCGTCATCACAGCCCTGAACGACACCGACCGCCGCGTGGGCGAGGGCAAGCCTGTGGCGCCTAGCTTCTTGTTGGCTTGTGTGTTGTGGTCGGATGTGCGCGAGACCTGGGCGCACCGCAGCGCCAAACAACCTTCGTTCCCCGCCTTGCAAGACGCGATTGACGAAGTGTTTGACTCCCGCATTGGCGATGTGTCGGGTCGCGGCAAGCTCGGCGCAGACATGCGCGAAATTTGGATGATGCAACCGCGCTTTGAAAAGCGCACGGGCAGCGGCCCTTGGACCTTGGTGGACCAAGCGCGTTTCCGTGCCGGCTTTGACTTCATGCGCTTGCGCGCCGATGTGGGCGAGGTGGACGAAGCCTTGTCGGATTGGTGGCAAGAATTCAGCGTTGCCAGTGACAGCGAGCGCGAAGACCTGCTGCAGCAAGTACGCCAAGAACAACAAAAATCCCAACGCGCGCCTCGCGTGCATGCGGTGCGTCGTGCGCCAAAGCCTGAGAGCGAAGACCCGCGTTTTCGCGAGGTTGAGCCCGAAGGCGAAGAGGGCGTTGGATCGCCCGCCAAAAAACGCCGCCGTCGCCGTCGCAAACCAGGTGGTGAGGCCGGCAGCGCACCCGCCGCCGAATAAACGGAGCCTTCGCCATGTCAACGTCCCCCGTCATGGCGTGCGTGGCCCTTGGCGCCAATTTGGGCGATGCAGTGGCCACCGTGCAGCAAGCCTTGCGCGATGTGGCGGGTTTGCCCGGAACGCAACTCCTCAAAGCCTCGTCGCTGTACCGTAGCGCTCCATACGAGGCCCAAGGCCCAGACTTCATCAACGCTGTCGCTTTGCTGCAAACCCAGCTCAGTCCGCTGGTTTTGTTACATGCCTTGCAAGCGATTGAGCTGAAAAGTGGTCGCGAGCGCCCCTACAAAAATGCACCGCGCACGCTGGATCTGGATGTCATCTTTTACGGCGATGTGTCACTAGACGGCCCAGAGCTGATCTTGCCGCACCCTCGGTGGCAAGAGCGCGCGTTCGTGCTTCAACCTTTGTTTGAAGTTTGGCCCGAACGTGTGAGCGCCGTCCAATTGGCTGCAGTGCAAAACCAAGCCATTCAGCGCATCAATTTGCAGGACTTACCATGAACTTTTCTGCCATTCCTTTGGTTTTGCAAGCGGTGTTGTTGCTGATTGCGGCCAATGTGTTCATGACGTTTGCTTGGTACGGTCACCTCAAGAGCCTGGCCAACTCGCCTTGGTACACCGCTGCGTTGGTGAGTTGGGGCATTGCGCTGATGGAGTATTTGCTCCAAGTGCCTGCCAATCGCATTGGTTTTCATGAGGCGGGGTTAGAAGTCGGACAACTCAAAATCATTCAAGAAGTGATCACCTTGGCGGTGTTTGTACCGTTTTCAGTCTTTTTCTTGAACGAACCACTCAAGTTGGATTATGTTTGGGCTGGTTTGTGCATGGTCGGGGCGGTGTATTTCGTCTTTCGCGGGTGAGACGCGATTACACTTTGCCCCGTCATCTAACTGTCATAAATAAGTCATCCACAGGAGCTCCAAATGCTATTTGGAAAGTTGTTGCCCACTGAAGGCAATTTTTTCGTCATGTTCAACCAGCATGCAGATCGCATCGTCGAAGCTGCACATGCTTTCTCAAGCTTGGTCGCTAATTACAACGACCCCATCTTGCGTGACAAATACAACCAAGAAGTGGACAACGCCGAACGCGGTGCAGACCGTGTCACGCACGAGTGCAATGTGGCCATCCACAAGACCTTCATCACGCCCATTGATCGCGAGCAAATCCACTCCTTGATCAACACCATGGACGATGTGGCTGACTTGATTCAAGACACCGCTGAAACCATGGCTTTGTATGACGTGCGCGTCATGAACGAAGAGATCGTGCGTTTGACAGACTTGAGCGTGAAGTGCTGCGAGCGCTTGCGCGATGCCGTGTACATGTTGGAAAAAATCTCCGACCACGCCACCGCCGAAGCCGCGTTGAAGACCTGCGAAGAAATCGACAAGCTCGAATCAGATGCTGACCGCGTGATGCGCAGCGCCATGAGCAAGTTGTTCCGCGAAGAGCCCGATGTGCGTGAAGTGCTCAAACTCAAAGCCATTTATCAGTTGTTGGAAACCATCACTGACAAGTGCGAAGACGTGGCCAATTTGATCGAGGGCATCGTCCTCGAAAACTCTTAATCACGAGTCCCGTATGGAAACCGTACAAACCGCCTTTTGGGTGGTCGCCTTGTTGGTCGTGTTAGCCCTCATGTTCGATTTCATGAACGGCTTTCACGATGCAGCGAACTCCATTGCCACGGTGGTTTCCACCGGTGTCTTGAAGCCCGCTCAGGCGGTGCTGTTCGCGGCCTTTTTTAACTTCGTGGCAATTTTTATTTTCCACCTGAGCGTGGCCGCTACCGTGGGTAAGGGCATTGTTCAGCCTGGAATTGTGGACACCCACGTGGTGTTTGGCGCCTTGTTGGGCGCGATCACTTGGAACGTCATCACTTGGTATTACGGCATCCCCAGCAGCTCGTCACATGCCTTGATTGGTGGCATTTCGGGCGCTGTGATTGCCAAGGCGGGCACCAGCGCCTTGGTGGCTGCTGGTATTTTGAAAACGGTGGCTTTTATCTTTGTGTCACCTTTGCTGGGCTTCACATTGGGCTCGTTGATGATGGTGGCTGTGGCTTGGATTTTCCGAAGCTTCCGTCCCTCACGTGTGGACAAGTGGTTCCGTCGTTTGCAGCTCGTCTCTGCTGGCGCTTACAGCTTGGGTCATGGCGGTAACGACGCACAAAAAACCATCGGCATCATTTGGATGTTGCTTTTGGCCACGGGCTACGCTTCGGCTGAAGATAAATCACCTCCCAGCTGGACCATCGTGAGTTGCTACATGGCGATTGGCTTGGGCACCATGTTTGGTGGCTGGCGCATTGTGAAAACCATGGGTCAAAAGATCACCAAGCTCAAGCCCGTGGGCGGTTTTTGTGCTGAAACCGGCGGTGCCATGACCTTGTTCTTGGCAACGGCTTTGGGTATTCCAGTGTCTACGACGCACACCATCACCGGCGCTATCGTCGGGGTCGGCTCTACGCAGCGTGCCAGTGCCGTGCGCTGGGGCGTGGCGGGTGGCATTGTGTGGGCGTGGATTTTGACCATCCCTGCCAGCGCCTTTGTGGCTGGCGTGGCTTACTGGATCAGTCTGCAGCTTTTCTAATCACTCAGACAGCTTTCGCGCCTCTTCGATTTGGTATTCGAAGTAGCGCTGAAAGCTGAACACGATGCTCGACATGAGTACCGTGGTGCCAATCAACAAGGCAAGAGCCACCGCACCGATGGTCAACCAATTGGTTTGACCAGCCGGTGCGTCGTTGTTTTCGAGGCCGTTGAAGCGGGCGTTCCAAGCTTCGGGTGTCATCAAACCATAAACAATGGCGTTCAAGGCGCAGGCCGCAAATGTGAAGCCCGCAATCGGGATGAGCCACCAGCTCAGCATGTCGTCCAAGCCGTAGGCCTGCACGCGCTCAATGCCGTAGAACCCCAGGGCAGTAGGGATAGGCAGCAGCCAGCCCAAGGTGTCCCAGAGCCCAAACAGGTAAAAACGGTGAAGTCCGAAAGGACCGCCCAAGAAGGCCAACCAGGCCGCGATGGTTTTGTTTTTCATGGCTTGAGTGTAGAGCGCTATAATGGCAGGCTTTTCAGCGTGTCGCAGGCCGGGTGGCTTAGCGCGTGTCTCAAACGTTGAAAAAAATTTCCACCCGAAGGATTCATCATGGTCGTCATCCGACTTTCACGCGGCGGTTCTAAAGCCCGTCCGTTTTTTAACATTGTTGTTGCCGACAAGCGCGATCGTCGCGACGGCCGCTTCATCGAGCGCATTGGTTTTTACAACCCAATCGCCAAAGGCCAAGCAGAAACCTTGCGCGTTGCGCAAGACCGTTTGACTCATTGGACCAGCGTGGGCGCTCAATGCTCTCCCACTGTGATCCGTTTGATCAAGCAAGCTGCTAAAACAACTGCTGCTTAATTGAACAAAGGCACTGCCATGACGCTGGACCTTGAGTCCGCAGAACTTCCTGCGGACGCCATCGAAGTCGGGCGCATTGCAGATGCTTGGGGCATCAAAGGCTGGTTCAAGGTCTTGCCCTATAGCGCTTCTCCGGAAGCGCTTTTTTCTTCCAAGCGTTGGTTTTTACAACCCGCTGAACGTGGTGCCAAAACCTTCTCTGGCACCGTGCTTCTGAAAATCAAAGAAGCCAAAGAACACTCCGACTCTGTGGTGGCCACTTCGGCTGAAGTGCCAGACCGCAATACCGCAGAGCTGCTCAAAGGCGCGCGCATTTTTGTCTCGCGTGCCAGCTTTCCTACCCCCGAAAACGACGAGTACTACTGGGTCGACCTGATTGGCCTGGATGTGGTCAACCGCGAGGGTGTCGCCTTAGGCGCTGTGCGCGAGCTGCTGCACACCGGCCCACAAACCGTGTTGGTGCTTGCTTACGAGGAAGAGGGCAAAGCCAAAGAGCGCATGATTCCTTTTGTGTCGGCCTACATCGACACCGTCGATTTGGCAGGCCGCCGCATCACTGCCGATTGGCAACCCGATTACTGACGTGATCAGCCCAAGGCCTAGCCGTGCGCTTTGACATCATCACCCTGTTTCCAGAGCTGTTTGAGCCGTTTTTAAAAATCGGCATCACGCGCCGCGCCTATGAAGCGAGCCTTGTGGATGTGCGCTTGTGGAACCCGCGCGATTACGCCGAAGGCAACTACCGCCGCGTTGACGACCGCCCCTTTGGCGGCGGCCCCGGCATGGTCATGATGGCTGAGCCCTTGACGGCCTGTTTAACGGCCATCCGTGCCGACCGTGGCCAAGGCCGCGATGTGGCTCCGTTGGTATTTTTTTCGCCCATCGGTGAAACCTTGCGCCATGCGGCTGTGCAGCGCTGGTCTGACAGCCAAGGCGCAGTGCTGCTGTGCGGCCGTTACGAGGGCATAGACCAGCGTTTCATCGACGCACACGTGGACCTGCAAATCAGCCTGGGCGACTTCGTGCTGTCGGGTGGTGAGTTGGCGGCCATGACCTTGCTTGATGCCGTGGCACGTTTGCAGCCCGGTGTCCTGAACGACGAGGGCAGCCATCAGCTGGACAGCTTCAACCCTGCTTTGGACGGCTTGCTTGACTGTCCGCACTACACCCGTCCCGAACAATGGGAGGGGCAGGGCGTACCGGCTGAACTGATGTCAGGCCACCACGTCAATATTGAGCGTTGGCGCCGCGATCAGCGTTTGCTGCTGACCGCCCGTCTACGCCCTGAGCTGATTGACGCTGCCCGCGCGGCCGCCAAGCTCACACCACAAGACGAGGCTATTTTGAAGGCTCAAAACTCGCTATAATGGTGGGCTTTTCGATCCTCTGGTCGGCCGCTTTGGGCATTGTGTCCCGAAGCCTTTTGTGTAGCGCGATCAAGATCTTTTAGAGGAAAACATGAACCTGATCCAAACTCTCGAGGCAGAAGAAATTGCTCGCCTCGGCAAAACAATCCCCGAATTCGCACCTGGCGACACAGTCATTGTGAGCGTCAACGTGGTTGAAGGTACACGCAAGCGTGTGCAGGCCTACGAAGGTGTGGTGATTGCTAAGCGTAACCGTGGCCTCAACAGCGGCTTCACAGTGCGTAAGATCTCTAGCGGCGAAGGCGTGGAGCGTACGTTCCAAACATACAGCCCATTGATCGCTAGCATTGAAGTCAAGCGTCGCGGTGATGTGCGTCGTGCCAAGTTGTACTACTTGCGCGACCGTAGCGGTAAGTCTGCTCGTATCAAAGAAAAATTGGTCAGCAAGTCGGCCGCAGCTTCTAAAGCCGCAGCAGCCGCTCAATAAGCAGGTCACCCCTTGCTTAGAAGCCACCCCAAGTGAAAGCTTGCGGTGGCTTTTCTTATGTCTAAACCTCTCATTTTTGATCCTCAGCAAGTGCCCGTGTTCCAAGTGGACACGCACTTGGCGGCTGTGCCTGCGCAGCACCTCACGCCAGCTGCGTTGCAGGCGCGTTTTGCGAATCCCCCTTTGTGGCAGCCCGAGCTGGTGCGTGAGCGCAAGTTTTTAGACCGCGCGCCTGCCCAAGCTGCAGTTTTGCTGGGCCTTGTCATGCGAGATGAACCCACAGTGCTCTTGACCCAGCGCCCGTCCCACATGTCCACACACGCGGGTCAAATTGCTTTTGCGGGCGGCAAAAGTGACGAGGCAGACGTAGATGCAGCCGCCACCGCTTTGCGTGAAGCGCATGAAGAAGTTGGCCTGGACGCGCGTCATGTCCAAGTGCTGGGCGTGTTGCCCGAGTACGTGACCGGCTCGGCCTTTCATGTGACGCCTGTGGTAGCCCTGATTTCCCCCAACATGGCGCTGCAACTCAACGCCCACGAAGTGGCCGATGCGTTTGAAGTGCCCTTGGCCTTTTTGATGAACCCAGCCCACCACCGCTGGCACCGTCACGAGTTTGAGGGCGTGACGCGTGAATGGCTGTCTATGCCTTACCAAGACGGCGAGCAGCTGCGTTTTGTCTGGGGTGCCACGGCAGGGATGTTGCGTAATTTTTACCGTTTTCTGCGTGCCTGATGCCGCAGAACGACGTACACGGGCCGCTATCATCGCGATATGAGTTTTCTTTCCCTGCTCCTTGCCCTGTTGATTGAACAAGCCCGCCCTTTGATGCCCGGTAATTGGGTGCATCGCACCGTGCGCGCGTGGGTGACTTGGATCAGCCAGACGCTGGATGCGGGACACCCCCGTTTGGCATGGACCACGTGGTCCTTGGCGGTCGGGCTGCCTGCTGTCATCGCCACGGTGGTGCATTGGCTATTGATTGCGCTGTTTGGTTGGCCTGTGGCGATGATCTGGAGCATTGCGGTGCTCTATGCCACCTTGGGCTTTCGCCAGTTCAGCCACCACTTCACGGACATCCGTGATGCCTTGGATGTGGGCGATGAGCGTTTGGCGCGGGAATTGTTGGCTGAATGGCAGCACGTCGAAGTGGGGAGCTTGCCCCGCAGCGAATTGCTGCGCCATGTGATTGAACACTCGGTGCTCTCGGCGCATCACCATGTCTTTGGCGTGTTGAGCTGGTTCTCTGTGTTGGCTGCTTTGGGTTTTGGCCCCGCCGGTGCGGTGGTTTACCGCATGAGCGAGATGGTGTCACGTGTTTGGTTGGCATCGCCTAAGCCGTCCAAAGGCTGGGTGAGTGACACCTTGCAAGCTGCCGCGCGCAGTGCATGGCGCCGTGTGGATTGGTTGCCTGCGCGCTTGACCGCGGTGGCATTTGCGGTGGTCGGTAACTTTGAAGAAGCCATCGATTGTTGGCGCAACCATGCCCAACGTTTCCCGGATGACAACGACGGCGTGGTGCTGGCTGCCACCGCTGGTGCGTTGAATGTGCGATTGGGCGGTGAAGCTTTGCGTGCAGACGACAGCGACGAGACCCAAGACAGCGAAAGCACTCCAGGCCGTGCGCCAGAGATGGCGCATCTGCCCAGCGTGGTGGGCTTGGTTTGGCGCAGCGTGGTGCTGTGGATGGTGTTGTTGGCCTTGCTGACCTTGGCCCGATTGTTGGGTTGAGGTTTGGGCTAACCCAAGGCGGGTTTCAGTAGTTCACAGGCTGTGTGAGCTCGGCAAACAACATGCCGTACAGCTTGTAGCGCGAAGGGCTGATGGCCCCTGACGCCACCGCGTCTTGCACACCGCACGAAGGTTCGTGCAAATGCGTGCAGTTGTAAAACTTGCAGTTCGCCACATGCGGTTTGAAGTCGGGCATGTAGGCCGCCAGCTGCATGGCATCGATGTGATGCACGCCAAATTCTTGAAAGCCAGGTGAGTCAATCAACCCTGTTTTGCGCTCCGCATCCACCCAATGCCACGTGGTCGATGTGGTGGTGTGTTTGCCTGAGTTGAGGGCTTGCGAAATTTCAGCGGTAGCAACATTGGCGTTGGGAACCAAGGCGTTGATGAGCGTGCTTTTGCCTGTGCCTGAGGGGCCAAGCACCAAGGTGGTTTTGTCTTTCAAACGCTCCGGCAGGTCACCCAAGTCACCTGTTTTAAACGCACCTTGAAGCACGGTGTAACCCATCTTCACGTAAGGTTCTAAGCGGGCAAAGGCGCGCGCATGCAGCTCGGTTAAATCGCGCTTGTTGAGCACGATGAGGGGCGTGATGTGCTCTGCCTCAGCGGCGATCAAAGCGCGCGTGAGTTGCATTTCAGAAAACTCCGGCTCCGCCGCGAGCAAGATGAGCACTTGGTCCAAATTGGCTGCAAACGACTTGGTGCGAATCTCGTCTTGTCGGTAAAACAAGTTGTGGCGTGGCTCCACTTTCTCTATGGTGCCTTCGTCGGTGCTGGCCAACCATTGCACGCGGTCGCCCACCACCACTTGGCTCTTCTTGCCACGCGGGTGGCAAATGCGGCGCTCGCCATCGGGTGTTTCCACCACGCAGTGTCGTCCGTGGCTGGCCACCACTAAGCCGCTTTGCTTCATGCGGCCATGCGCGCCAAGCGCTGTGAGGCGGGGGGGTGCGAGTAGTAAAACGCCACATACCAAGGGTCTGGCGTGAGGGTCGACGCGTTGTCTTGGTAGAGCTTGAGCAGGGCGCTGGCGAGCGATTTGCCATCGCTGTTGGCCACTGCATACGCATCAGCTTCAAACTCAAATTTGCGCGAACGGTGTGCCGATAAGGGCGACACAAAGAAAGTGAACAAAGGCAGTACCAGCATGAACAGCAACAAGGCTAATGCGCTGTTGTTGCCATTCAAGTTAGGCATTACACCCAAGCCTGTGTAAAACCAAACTTGCTGCGATACCCAGCCCAGCAAAGCGAGGCCCGCTAGGCTGGTGGCAAAGCTGGTGGCCATCATTTTCAAAATGTGGCGGTGTTTGAAGTGGCCCAATTCGTGGGCGAGCACGGCTTCCATTTCATCGCCATTCAATTTGGCCAGCAACGTGTCGAAAAACACCACGCGCTTGGCTGCACCAAAGCCTGTGAAAAACGCATTCGAATGGGCTGAGCGGCGGCTGCCATCCATCACAAAAAAACCTTTGGCGGTGAAGCCTGAGCGTTTCATCAACGCGGTGACACGCTCTTTGAGCGTGGCGTCTTCCAGTGGCGTGAATTTGTTGAACAAAGGCATGATGACGTTGGGTGCAATCCACATCACAAACAGTTGGTACACCACCAAGGCGGCCCAGGTGTAGAGCCACCACAGCGCGCCGCCCGCCTGCATGAGCCACAACACCAACCAAAGAATGGGCAAGCCCAATACCATGCCCACCAACAAGCCTTTGAGCATGTCGCTCACCCACAGCTTTGGCGTGGTGTGGTTAAAACCAAAGCGCTGCTCAATGCCGAAGGTTTGGTACAGCGACAAGGGCAGGCCAATCAAGCCACCAATCAAGGTGAAGCTCACCACTAAAGCCACTTGTTGGCCCATGCCTTCACCCATCCAATCTAGCGTGACTTGGTTGAGCAGGTCTAAGCCGCCGAGCAATGTCCAAGCCATCAAGGTGATGGCGTCTAGCCCCAAGTCCATCACCCCCACGCGTGCTTTGGCCAGTGTGTAGTCCGCCGCTTTTTGATGTGCGTCTAAGCTGATGGTGTGTGCAAATGCTGCAGGCACTTGCGCGCGGTGTTGCGCCACGTGACGCACTTGACGGCCGCTGAGCCAGAGTTTGGTGAGCAGGTTGGCCACCAGCAGGGCCGCCAGCGTCAAGGTCATCGCGAGAGAGGGGTTCATCATGGTGCAGGAGTTTAGATGAAGCGGCGTAACTGAAATTGCCTTTGGCGTGATGGGCGACAATCTGCCTCATGTCTGAAGTTGCTACCACTCCTGTTACCCCCATCGTCCCCAAACTCGCCAAGTCAGACTTGAACTTGGTTTGGCTTGATTGCGAAATGTCGGGCCTTGACCCCGAGCGCGAGCGCTTGCTAGAGATTGCGGTCATCGTGACCAACCCCGATTTGTCGGTGCGCATTGAAGGCCCAGTGTTTGTGATTCACCAAAGCGATGAGTTGCTGGGCAAGATGGACGCATGGAACAAGGGCACCCACGGCAAGAGCGGTTTGATTGACAAAGTCAAAGCCTCCACCGTGACCGAGGAACAAGCGCAAGAGCAACTCATTGCCTTCATGAAGCACTACGTGTCTAAGGGGGCCTCGCCCATGTGTGGCAACACCATTGGTCAAGACCGCCGCTTCTTGAACAAATACATGCCCAAGCTCGAAGCGTGGTTCCACTACCGCAACGTGGATGTGAGCACGCTCAAGGAGCTGTCACGCCGCTGGAAGCCTGAGGTCTTGAATGCCTTTAAAAAGGCCCAGAAACACACGGCGCTGGCCGATGTGCATGAATCCATCGACGAGATGATTCACTACCGTGAACACTTTCTGAAACTGTGATTAGGTAAAAACCCGAATCCGTGCCATAATTGCGGTCTTCGCTACAAAGCCGTAGCGAATTTGTACATCTCCCTTCATTCACCGGGCTCGCTAAATGGGCCCCAAGCACTGAATAACCCCTAGCGGGTCAGAGCAGGTTCCGTTTGATGGTTGATGTTTTTTAACCTAGAACGGAGCAGCCGCACAACTTGCGGCGCTCACGTGCGAGAAAAAATCATGACTGACACTTTAAATGTGACAGGCGAATTTACGCCTGCCGAAACTATTTCTATTCCCGCTCAAGAAGCTGTTTCTACTGAGGGCGTTCACACACCCGAAGTCGCTCACGCTGAAGCTGATGCACCTCAAGTCGACGTGCCAGTGGATGTTCCTAATGGCTTCGTTGAACTGGGCTTGGCCCCTGAACTGGTGCAAGCCGTGGCCGACCTCGGCTACACACAGCCCACCACGGTTCAACTGAAGACCATTCCTTTGGCTTTGCCAAATGACAACGCCGATGCCAAGGCCGGCTTCATCGACTTGATGGTGTCTAGCCAAACAGGTAGCGGCAAAACAGCCGCCTTCTTGTTGCCCGTGTTGCACACCTTGATTCAACAACAAGCCCAAGCCGAAGCCGCTGACAAAGCGGCGTGGGACAAGCTCGTGGCTGATGCTGCGGCCAATGGCGAAGAGCCACCTAAGCGCGCCAAGCGCAAAGACCCAACCAACACACGCAACTTCAAAGCCCCAACCCCTGGCGCCTTGATCGTTTGCCCAACCCGCGAATTGGCACAACAGGTGGCACATGACGCCATCGACTTGGTCAAGCATTGCCGCGGTTTGCGCGTGGCCAACGTGGTGGGCGGCATGCCTTACCAGTTGCAAATTGCCAAGTTGCAAAACGCTGACTTGGTCGTGGCCACACCTGGCCGTTTGCTCGACCTGCAACGCTCCATGCAAATCAAGTTGGACAAAGTCCAATTCTTGGTGGTGGACGAAGCCGACCGCATGTTGGACCTCGGTTTCTCGGATGACTTGGCTGAAATCAACCAACTCACCATCGACCGCAAGCAAACCATGATGTTCAGCGCCACATTTGCGCCGCGCATTCAACAGTTGGCCACACGCGTCATGCGTCAACCCCAACGCGTGCAAATTGACTCACCTCAAGAAAAGCACAACAACATTCGCCAAGTGCTGCATTGGGCGGACAACGCGCAACACAAGCGCCGTTTGTTGGATCACCTCTTGCGCGATACCACCATCAACCAAGCCATCATTTTTGCTAGCACCCAAATCGAGTGCGACGGCTTGGCCAATGACTTGCAACAAGAAGGCTTCTCCGCTGTGGCATTGCACGGTGCGTTGAGCCAAGGCTTGCGTAACCGCCGATTGATGGCTTTGCGCCAAGGTCAAGTGCAGTTCTTGGTGGCCACCGACGTGGCTGCGCGCGGCATTGACGTGCCTACCATCACGCACGTGTTCAACTTTGGCTTGCCTATGAAGTCTGAGGATTACACCCACCGCATTGGCCGTACCGGTCGTGCTGGCCGTGATGGCTTGGCGATCACTTTGGCTGAGTTCCGCGACAAGCGCAAAATTTATGACATCGAAGCCTACACACGCCAACAGTTCACGGCTGAAGTGATTCCAGGCATGGAACCCACGCAACGCGTTGAACAACGCGGCGGTGCTGGCCGTGACTACGACCGCAAAGGCGGCGGCAAGTTTGGCGGCGGCGGTGGTCGTGGCGGCTTCGGCGGCGGCAACAAGTTCGGTGGCGGCGGTGGACGCTTTGAAGGCAACGGCCAAGGCCGCTTCGAGCCACGTGCAGAAGGTCGTTTCGAAGGCCGCTCTGAAAACCGTTTCGAAGGCCGTCAAGACAACAACCGTTTTGATGACCGTCGTGGTAACTCGTTCGAGCCACGTCAAGGCGCGCCTCGCGGTAACTTTGGCGAAGGCCAAGGCGCACCACGTGGCAACTTCGGTGCCCCACGTAGCTTTGAAGACCGCGCACCTCGCAGCTTTGATGACCGTGCCCCAGCACGTGGCCCACGTGCCCCGTTTGAAGCAGGTCGTACACCGTTCGACAAGCCAGCTCGTCCAGCTGCTGGCAAGTCGTTTGGTGGCGGTTTTGACGCCAAAAAACGCGCACCTAAGCCACGCACACCGCGTTAATTAGCCTCCGCTAAAACGCATTCAGCCACCGCGCCTTGCACCTTGTGTGCAAAGCCGGTGGCTGAATTTTTTGTGGGCGTCGGTGGAGGAGGTCGTGCTTTTACGACTTGAGCTTTTGCGCCACAAAGTCCAGACGGTCTTGGCCCCAAAACAATTCACCGTCAATCACATAGCTTGGCGCGCCAAACACTTGGGCATCAATCGCGCTTTGCGTGTAGCTGTCGTAGCGGGCTTGCACCTCGGGCGTGTTGGACAACGCCAAGCATGCGGCATCCAGTTGGTGTTCGCTCAGCAAAGCAGCCAAAGTTGCGGCATCTGCGATGTCACGTTCTTCGTGCCACACGGCAGACAACACAGCGCTGGTGATGGCCAAAGCCGCATCTGTGCCATGGTGCATGTCTACCGCGATGATGAGCTTCGCTGCAGGGTCGCCCGCCACAGGGAAAAACTTGGGATGCAGGTTCAGCGGCAGCTTGAGTGCTTGGCTGAAACGCGCCAACTCCACCAATCGATATGCTTGTCGTTGGGGGGCGCGTTTGCCCAGAGGCAAACCACCGGAGATGGGGAATACTTGGCCTAAGTCCATCGGCATCACACGCACGGAGGCACCCGTCGCTTTGGCGATTTGCACCAAACGTTGATGACCCAAATAAGTCCAAGGGCTTTGTGGGGCCAGGTAGTAATCGACCGTTTTTGACATGGATGTCTCCTGTTGAAAATTTAGATGAACACGATCGATAGCATGGCTGCGTCATCAATCAGGTTGATGACGGCATAAGCGCTTAGCCTGTACATCATGGCCAGAGCAAGCTCTCGCAGTTCGCTTGGCAGAATTTCTTGCATTGACTCAATAGTGCGGCGGCAGCTCATCACGCAAGCTGCTGAAACCACCCGAACCACCGTCTGGTGTTTGCTGGCGCAGTTGGCTGACCTCGCGGATGAGGGCCTCAATTTGTTGCTGTTGCTGAAAGATGGTTTGGTTGAGTTGCTCCACCAAGTCTTCGGTGAAACTGGCCTTGATTTCTAAGTCCATCAGGCGTTTGTCAATGTTATTGTGTGGCATGTGTGCTTGCGTGTTATTCGCTTGTTTGATTAATCTCAACCAACTGAGTGCGTAGGCGTTCTAGCTCTTGCTTGTAGCTTTCGGCATCACCAAAGTCTACAAAGCCTGTGTAGTAGGGGTGGGCGGCCATGACTTTGCGAGCATGTTTGATGGGGCACCAGTATTGCTCGGTGCGTGCCACGATTTCACGTGCGTAGGCCATCAGACCGTTGCCATACGAGCAATAGGCGCAGTTGATTTTTTCAATCAGGTTCAGGTAGGCCAAATGCGCGCGGTCAAACACAAAGTAGTCGCTGCGCTTGACGCGCGGAATGCCGTAGGCGCGGAAACAAACGTGTTGGTACACCGTGACTGAAATATCCAGTAACACCATGGGGAAGAACACGGCATAAATGATGGGCGCTGTCAGTGCGGTTCGCAAATCGGTGGACAGCATGTATTTCAGCAGGCCTGTTTTGAAGCGGCGTTGTTGTTCCAGCACTTCGTGTTCAAACTTGACGCGGGTTTCCTCAAAGTCGGCTTGCAACTCAGCGCGCTTGCGCTTCATTTCCTGCTCGATTTCTAGCTCCATTTGTTGGATGCGAGCCAACAGTTCGCTGATTTTTGGGTTCATAAATCACCTTCTTTGCGAGGATTATGAGCGGTTACATGCGAAAATACGCCGAACCTGTGGCCTAATTAGGGGCTGTAACTTTTTATCTGGAAAATTTCATGGGAAACAAAATCGTCACCGAAGCCGATCGCCAACGCGCACCAAAACCAATCCCCCTGCCAGGCACCATGCTGCGCACCGGTGGTCGTGGTCAACGTGTGAGTCTTGAGCGCGGTGTTGCGACACGTAGCAAAAAGAACCCTGGCAAGCGTTCAAACAAAGGCGGTTAATCCCCTTTTGCTTGTGAAAGCCAAATAAAAAGCGTCCCTCGGGACGCTTTTTATTTGGGTGGGTATTTAAACCTTCACTCGGGGAGTTCGATTTTGACTTCGAGCACTTCGAGGTTGTCGTGACGCTCCAGATTGACCTTGATGTCATCAGGATTGATCTTCACGTATTTAGAGAGCACGGCCACCAAATCACGCTGCAAAGCGGGCAGGTAGTCGGGCTGTGGGTTGCGACCCGTGCGTTCGTGGGTGAGGATGAACTGCAAACGCTCTTTGGCAACGTTCGCTGTTTTTTTCTTCTCACCGAGTAAGAGAGAGAGCAACGACATGGCTTACTTCCCGCCAAAAATTCGTTTGAACAAACCAGGCTTGACATGCTCAGTGAAGCGCATGGGCACGTCTTCGCCCAAGAAGCGGCTGATCACGTCTTTGTAGGCTTCAGACACATCGGTGTTTTCCAAGTGAACCGCTGGCAAGCCTTGGTTCGATGCGGTCAACACGGTTTCTGATTCAGGAATCACGCCGATCAACGGAATGCGCAAGATGTCTTGGATGTCTTCGAGCGACAGCATGTGACCTTCTTCCACGCGGCTTGGGTTGTAGCGTGTGATGAGCAAGTGTTCTTTGATGGGGGTGTCGCCATCAATCGCACGTTTGGTTTTGCTGCTGAGCATGCCCAAGATGCGGTCTGAGTCACGTACCGAAGACACTTCGGGGTTAGTGACCACCAACGCTTCGTCTGCGAAGTGCATGGCCATCATGGCGCCTACTTCGATGCCGGCAGGGGAGTCGCACACGATGTAGTCGAACTTCATGTCTTTGAGTTCGTTCAACACGCGCTCCACACCCTCTTGTGACAGGGCGTCTTTGTCGCGCGTTTGTGAGGCGGCCAACACAAACAAGTTGTCGCACTGTTTGTCTTTGATCAGCGCTTGGTTCAGCGTGGCTTCACCGTTGATGACGTTGATGAAGTCATACACCACGCGACGCTCGCAACCCATGATGAGGTCGAGGTTACGCAAGCCGACGTCAAAGTCGATGACCACCGTTTTGAAGCCGCGCAACGCGAGGCCAGAGGAAAAACTGGCGCTGGTTGTGGTCTTGCCCACGCCGCCCTTGCCAGAAGTCACCACCACGATTTTTGTCATGAAGAAAGCCTTAGGTTGTTCTAAAAATTAATTCGCAATTTTACAGCGCTTGCATCACCAACTTATCGCCCTGAAGGCTGATTTGCGCGGCTTTGCCAGCCACATCCGCAGGCAGCGGTGCATCCCCGCTGGTGCGGTAGGTGCCAGCAATCGAGATCAACTCGGCCTCAAGGCACGATGTGAAGATGCGTGCTTGTTCGTCGCCGCGTGCGCCTGCAATGGCTTTGCCACGCAGCGGTGCGTAGACGTGAATGTGGCCATCGGCCATGATTTCCGCACCTGGGTTGACCATGGCCAGCACAATCAGATCGCGGCCTTTGGCATACACGTGTTGGCCTGAGCGCAGGGGCTTGTCGATGACCATGGCCGCGCCGCTGCCGGTTTGCACTTCGCGCACCACTTCCACCTCGCGAATCACTTCTTGCACCACGGTTTCAACGCGAGGGGCCGCAGGGGCTTGAATGCTCAAGTCGCTCGCTTCAAACAAGCCCGCTTTGCGTGCATTAGCTAATTGGTGTTCATTTGCGCCGCGCACGGCCACTGGCAACATTTGGTGCGTGCGCAGCATCAGGCAAACCGAAGGGAGATCAAGCTGGTTGTTGGGGTCTTCCAGCACGCTCAAGTCGATGACGACCGGGTCGTTGTCGAAGAAGCCGGGGGTGGCGCCCAAGCGACGGGCCATATCGGCTTGCAAGGCTGATGTGTCAGAGGTTTTGAGGAGAAAAGACACCAAGGGCAAGGAGGCACTTTTGATTTCGTAGGCGTGTGGCGCAGCAGCTTGGCTCATGGAACTTGCAGGAAAAATAAAACCTGAACTTTACACGGCAAGGGTATTGATACCTCGGTAAACTTTTTGATATGCATTCATCGACCTTTTATCGCGTGCTTTTCGTGCCTTTTGCGCTAAGCGCTACGGCTGTTTGGGCTCAACAAGCAGCGGCACCAGCAACAGATATGGGGCGCATTGAAGTCACCAGTGGCCGTGACAACGACACGCAACAGCGCCGTGAGTCAACCGCTAGCAAAATCGTGATTGGTCGGGAAGAAATCGAACGTCAAGGCGACGCCAATCTGGGCGAAATTTTGAAGCGCATGCCTGGCATCACCTTGGGGGGCGCTCCTGGACGGGGCGGCGGCATTCGCATGCGTGGCTTGAGTCAGGGTTACACACAAATCTTGCTCGATGGCCAGCGTGTGCCGCCAGGTTTCTCGGTGGAGTCACTCACGCCAGAGATGATTGAGCGCATCGAAATTTACCGCGCCCCCACGGCCGAAACAGGTGCGCAAGCGATTGCAGGCACCATCAACATCATCACGCGTGAAGGCCGCAAAGGCATGCCCACCGAGTTGAAAGTGGGCTCTTCGTTTCAAGGCGGTTATGCATCGCCCACCGCCTCGTTGGTGAAGTACCACGACGCGGAACAGTGGACAGCAAATTACACACTGTCGGTCAATCGCTATGCGGCGCCGGACCACAGTGAAAACGAGTTGACGCGTGATGAGATTCCAGTTGCGGGTGGCAATACAACGCAGCATCGCTATACGAACCGTTCACGTATCAGCGACAGCCATTACGCGCGTGAGGGGTTGAATGCCACCGCGCGGTTGCAGCTCAAAGGCGATCCGGGCGAGACCTTTACCCTGATGCCATTTGTCGCACTGTCGCAAGGCAGCACAGCTGGCAGCATTTACGCGAACCAAACTTCAACAGGCTACTTGCCGCTAACCAACGGCAGCACCACAGCGAGTACGGGCAACGACAACCACTTTGCTGTTGCGCGTCTCAATGGGCAATGGCGCCGCAAGCTTTCAGCAGATAGCAATATGGAGTGGAAGTTCAATGTGGGCGGATGGAATAGCCACAACGAATTTCAACAAACCTCTGGCAACCTTTTGTTATTGCCAAGTGCGACCGAAAATTCGCATGTGCAAGACCGATCGGCCAACTTGAGCGGTAAGTACACGAATGTGATGGGCGGTGGCCATCAGTGGGTGAGTGGTGCAGAGATGGAGTCGGTGCGCCGTACGCAGGAAGTAGTGGGAGCCTATCAAACCATTCCAGGCAGTGCAGATTACAAAGCTAGCTCTATGCGTTATGCCATGTATTCGCAAGACGAGTGGCAACTCACGCCACATTGGGCGACGCATGCGGGTGCACGCTACGAAGGTTTGACCACACAGGGCAACACAGCAACAGGTGATGTGACCAACCACAACGGTGTGTTCACGCCCTTGCTTCACGCCATGTGGCGCCCCGCCCCTGATAGTCGTGATCAAGTCCGCATGAGCCTCACCCGCAGCTTTAAAACACCCACTATGCCCTCTTTGTTGGCGCGTCGGACCTACACGCGCGATGACAACAGCGCCACCAACCCTGACGTCTCGGGTAATCCCGATCTCAAGCCAGAAATCGCCACAGGTTTGGACGTTGCTGTTGAGCGCTACTTACCGCAAGGTGGGGTGTTGAGTGCAAGTGCATTTCATCGCCGTGTGCAGAACTTGATTCGCAACGTCACCACGTATGGCCCCGTGCCCGGTGTGCCAGGCATGTCGCGCTGGTTGTCCAGCCCACAAAACATCAGCGAAGCCATCACCGAAGGCGTCGAGTTAGAAGCCAAGTTTCGCATGGACCAATGGGTCGCAGATGCCCCACATGTGGACCTGCGCAGCAATGTGAGTTTTTACCGTTCACGTGTACTGAGCATTGATGGCCCCAATAACCGGCTTGACCAGCAACCCGACATGACGGCTAACCTAGGCGCTGACTACCGACTCAAAGCCGTGCCACTGACTGTTGGCGGTAACCTCAATTACAACCCCGGCTACACCACGCGTTTAAGCGCGGAGCAGTTGACAACAATTTCGCAAAAGCGCGTGATGGATGTGTATGGTTTGTGGCGTGTCGATGGCAGCACGGCATGGCGCTTGACCTTGAGCAACCTCAATCCACGCAACTACAACACGGGCAGTGTGTACAGCAGTGCTGGCGTTGTTGAAAACAGCAGCACCCAAAACCGCAGCTGGACCAATGTGCAAATTCTTCTCGAGAAAAAACTATGACGCAACGCGACGGCGCTTGGTATGACCGCATGTACAACAACCGCGCCTTGGTGCCTAAACATGCAGCGCACTTTACCTATTGGCGCGAAGCGTCGGCGCAGGTACGTGCCACGCAGCGTTGCTTTCAAGACGTGGCCTATGGCCGTGGTTTGAATGAAACCTTGGATATTTTTCCCAGCGATACGGCCAATGAAAAAGCTCCCGTGGTGGTGTTCATTCACGGTGGCTTCTGGCGTGCATTAGACAAGTCTGACCATTCGTTCATCGCGCCAACTTTCACCGCACAAGGTGCGCATGTGGTGGTGCCCAACTATGCCTTGTGCCCCGCGGTGACGGTGTCTGACATTGCCCTGCAAATGGTCAAGTGCGTGGCTTGGGTGTGGCGCAACATCCATCGCTTCGGGGGGGACCCCAGCCGCATCACCTTGATGGGGCACTCTGCGGGAGGGCAGTTGGTCGCTCTGCTGTTGGCTTGCGATTGGCCCGCCTATGCGGCTGATTTACCGCCACACTTGGTGATCAAAGCTTTGTCGATTTCAGGTTTGTACGAGTTGGAGTCGGTGCGCGCGACGCCCTACCTCAAAGACAGCTTGCGTTTGACCGAGCAAGAGGCGGTACGAAACAGCCCCGCATGGATGCCTGCGCCCCAACAAGCCACTCTTTACAGCGTGGTCGGTGGCATTGAGAGCGAAGAGTTCTTGCGGCACAACCTCTTGATTCAACAGTCGTGGGGCAAAGATCGTGTGCCCGTGGCCGAAGCTTTAGACGGCTTGCAGCACTTCAGCATCGTTGAAGCGTTGACGCAACCCGGCCACCGTTTGCACACGCTGGCGCTCGAGTTGTTGAACAAGTAAAACGCGTCAACACCAAGCTGCGTAACCGCAATAAAAAAAGCCTGTCATGCATGAAGCAGACAGACTTTTTTATTGGCCGAAATGTGAGGTTTACATCAACAGATGTTCGCCTGCGTTGTCGCCGCCCAAGATGACGTAGTTCACCTTGCGTATGTCCATCAGCTTGGTGCCGCCGGCATAGCTGATCGAGCTTTGCACGTCTTGCTCCATCTCGATGAGCGTGTTGGCCAACTTACCTTTGACAGGCTCCAAAATGCGCTTGCCTTCCACGTGCTTGTATTCGCCTTTGTTGAAGTCAGAGGCTGAGCCGTAATACTCTTTGAACAACTCGCCGTTGACTTCCACTGTCTTGCCGGGCGACTCTTCGTGGCCAGCAAACAGTGAGCCAATCATCACCATGCTCGCGCCAAAGCGGATGCTCTTGGCGATGTCGCCGTGGCTGCGAATGCCGCCGTCGGCAATGATGGGCTTGGTCGCCACGCGGGCGCACCACTTGAGCGCTGACAACTGCCAGCCGCCTGTGCCAAAACCAGTCTTGAGCTTGGTGATACACACCTTGCCAGGGCCCACGCCCACTTTGGTCGCATCAGCACCCCAGTTTTCGAGGTCGATCACGGCTTCAGGCGTGGCCACGTTGCCCGCGATCACAAAGCTGTTTGGCAACTTGGCCTTGATGTAGCCAATCATGTCGCGCACGCTGTCGGCGTGGCCGTGGGCAATGTCGATGGTGATGTATTCAGGCGTTAAACCAGCCGCAGCCAAAGTGTCTACGGTGGCGCGGTCTGGGGCTTTCACGCCCAAAGAGATCGACGCGTACACACCCTTGGCGTGCATGTCTTTCACGAATTGGACATTGTCCAAATCGAAGCGGTGCATCACGTAGAAGTAGTTGTTTTGCGCCATCCACAAGCAGATGGTTTCATCCACCACGGTTTTCATGTTGGCGGGGACAACTGGCAAGCGAAACTTGCGGCCACCGAGTTCAACACCTGCATCGCATTCAGAGCGGCTTTCCACGCGGCACTTGCGTGGCAGCAACAAGATGTTGTCGTAATCAAAAATTTCCATATTCCCAAGCTCCAGAAAGTAACGTTCGAAGATTGAGCGCTTGGCTTGGCCGGTTTTTTCAGGTGCAAAGTGCAGGCATAAAAAAACCGAGCGCAAGAATCTTGGGCCCGGTGGCTGATTCTAAACCCTAAAATTGACGGATGCATTTTTCACCCGATACCTCGCCCTTGCTCCAAGGCCTCAACAACGAACAAGCGGCGGCGGTCACGTTGCCTCAGGCGCACGCGCTGATTTTGGCGGGCGCGGGTTCGGGCAAGACGCGGGTGCTGACCACGCGCATCGCGTGGCTCATGCAAACCGGGCAGGTGTCGCCGGGCGGCATCTTGGCGGTCACGTTTACCAACAAGGCTGCCAAAGAAATGCTCACGCGTTTGTCGGCCATGTTGCCTGTGAGTGTGCGCGGCATGTGGGTGGGCACCTTTCACGGTCTGTGCAACCGCTTTTTGCGGGCCCACTGGAAGCTGGCCAACTTGCCCCAGTCTTTTCAAATCTTGGACACCCAAGACCAGCTCAGCGCCATCAAGCGTTTGAGCAAACAGTTCAATGTGGATGACGAGCGTTTTCCACCCAAAGAAACCATGCGCTTCATCGCCGGTTGCAAAGAGGACGGCTTGCGTCCCAAAGACGTGGTGGCCCGCGACCCAGACGACCGCAAACGTGTGGAGCTCTACGAGCTGTACGAAGCCCAATGCCAACGCGAAGGTGTGGTGGACTTTGGTGAACTCATGCTGCGCTCTTACGAGCTGCTGCGCGACAACGACTCGCTGCGCGAGCACTACCGCCGCCGCTTTCAACACATCTTGGTGGACGAATTTCAAGACACCAACAAGCTGCAATACGCCTGGCTCAAGCAACTCGCTGGCCCAGTGGACCAAGGCGGCGGTGCCATCTTGGCTGTGGGCGACGATGACCAAAGCATTTACGCCTTCCGTGGCGCACGCGTGGGCAACATGGCCGACTTTGTGCGCGAGTACAAGGTTGAACACCAAATCAAGCTCGAGCAAAACTATCGCAGCTTCAGCAACATCTTGGACAGTGCCAACCATCTGATCAGCCACAACAAAGGCCGCTTGGGTAAAAACCTGCACACCACGCAGGGCGCAGGCGAGCCTGTGCGTGTGTATGAATCCCCCACCGACTTTGCCGAGGCGCAATGGATGGTGGAGGAGATGAAGCAACTCTTGCGTGATGGCAAAAATGATGTGGGTGATCGTGGCGCTGGCGCAAATGGTGTGCAGCACCGCAGCGAAATTGCGGTGCTCTACCGCAGCAACGCACAAAGCCGCGTGATCGAAACCGCACTGTTCAACGCAGGCATGCCGTACCGCGTGTACGGTGGTTTGCGCTTCTTCGAGCGCGCTGAAATCAAACACGCTTTGGCTTATTTGCGTTTGTTAGAAAACCCACGCGACGACACCAGCTTCATGCGTGTGGTCAACTTCCCGCCGCGTGGTATTGGCGCGCGCAGCATCGAACAGCTGCAAGACGCCTCGCGTGCCATGGGCTGCGCCATGAGCGACGCCGTCACGGCCGTGGCGGGCAAAGCCGGTGCCAACCTCAGTGCCTTTGTGGCCAAGATTGATGTGCTGCGCGAGCAAACACAGGGGCAAAATCTGCGCCAAATCATTGAGCTGTTGCTTGACCACTCAGGCTTGATCACCCACTACCAAGGTGAGCGCGAAGGCCAAGACCGCATTGAAAACTTGCAGGAATTGGTCAACGCTGCCGAGAGCTTTGTCACGCAAGAAGGCTTTGGCCGCGATGCTGTGGCCTTGCCGATTGACGAGCACGGTCAGCCTTTGGCGACAGACACAAACGCGATGCCGAGCGAAGGCGAACTCACACGCCAAGCTGCACCCCAAACCATGATCAACGCCGACACCGGCGAAACCTTGTCGCCCTTGGCAGCCTTCCTCACGCATGCCGCGTTGGAGTCGGGCGACAACCAAGCGCAAGCGGGTCAAGACGCCATTCAGCTCATGACGGTACATGCCTCGAAGGGCTTGGAGTTTGATTGCGTGTTCATCACAGGCATGGAAGAGGGCTTGTTCCCCCACGAAAACTCGATGAACGACTTTGACGGCCTGGAAGAAGAACGCCGCCTCATGTATGTGGCTATCACACGTGCGCGTAAGCGTTTGTACCTGAGCCATTCGCAAACCCGCATGTTGCATGGCCAAACGCGCTACAACTTGAAAAGTCGTTTCTTCGAAGAGCTGCCAGAGCACACGATGAAGTGGATCACGCCTGCGCGTTCAGCCTTTGCCTATGCCATGCCTTCGCGCCGCGATGCATGGCAGAACAACAACGGCTGGCAAAACAACGCATGGGGTGGCGGTGCGGCTACAGCCGTGGCTCCCAAGCCTGTACCTCAACGTGCAGCCCCTGTGACCAGTGGTCCTAACGCATGGGTGCGCAGCGGTGTGCAGGTGTTCCACGCCAAGTTTGGCGAGGGTGCGGTGATCAGCATTGAAGGTTTAGGCGACGATGCACGTGCGCAAGTGAACTTCCCGCGTCACGGCACCAAGTGGCTGGCGCTGAGTGTGGCCAAGCTCACACAGGTGTGACGCACCTTACGCGTAAATCACGTCAGACGTGAAGCAGTCTTTGAAGCTGTAATACGTCGAGCAAAAAAACATTGCCGCCAGCATCAACATGGCGGGTAGCAAGGCCATGGCGGCAAAGTCGTTGTCGCCAAATGCGCCAGAGAGCAGTGTGATGGCCAAGGTGGTGCCCAAGAAGATGAAGGACCACATGAGTCCAAACACCAAAAAGGCGCGCCAGTTGCTTAAGCAGGCCACGGTGCTGAAGAACATGCTTTTCACCACAGGGACAGCGTGCCAATGTGTCAGTGCGGGCGCATGCCAAAACACCATCGACAAAGGCAAATACAACATGAGCGAGAGCCACATGGCATTTTGAAACTCGGGCTTCATCAAGGTGTCCATCTCCAGCGAGCCGCCGACCAAGTACAACTTGGCAAAGTCACCGCCGTCGACCAGTGCGGACAAACCCATCACGCCGATGAAGCCCAAGGCGTAGCAAACGCCCAGCACCAACATGTTGCGTTTGCCGTCTTTACCCGTTGTGAAGCCTGCGGCCAAGATAAAAGGCATGGGGAATTTACCCAACTCCACCTCGCGTGTGGCGGCCATCAATCCCAGCGAAGCAGCGGGCAACAGCATCAAAGCCAAAAAACCGCCCAGCACCGGCACGATAGAGAGGATGGACATGCTGGCCATGAACATGAAGAACAAGCCGCTGAGTGCGAGGGGCTGCTTCCAAAAAGCGCGAATGCCTTGGCGCACCCAGAGTGAGCCAGTTTTTGCGGGGACGACGTTGAGTTTCATAGATCAGAGTGTGACAGGGTGTGCCACACGTTGGCGCAACACACGCTCAAAGTGTGTCGGGTCGTGGGGTTGCAACATGCTGGCTTCGCGCGGCAGGTGGAAGTCCCACAGGCGCGAGGTCCAAAAACGCAAAGCGCCCGCACGCAACATGGGGTTGAGCAGTTGGCGCTCAGCTGGTGTGAAAGGGCGCACGGCTTGATAAGCGTCAATGAATGCCTTGGCTTTGGCCGCATCGTGCGTGCCATCGACGTGGGTGATGCACCAGTCGTTCAAACACACGGCCACGTCAAACAGCCAGGTGTCCACGCCTGCAAAGTAAAAGTCGAAGAAGCCACTCAGCTCGGGGGCTTCTTGGCTGCCATCAAACATCACGTTGTCGCGGAACAGGTCAGCGTGGATGGGGCCACGGGGCAGGGCGGCGTAAGCCGATGACGCGGCTGTGTGGTTTTGATAAGCCAGCTCGGTTTGAATGAGCGCGGCTTGCGATGCGTCCAAATACGGCAGCACCACTGGCACGGTGTCGTTCCACCAAGGCAGGCCGCGCAAGTTGGGTTGCTGGCGGTTGTAGTCACGGCCAGCCAAGTGCATGCGGGCCAGCATGTCGCCCACAGCGGCGCAGTGGGCAGCGGTGGGTGCTAGCTCGCTTTTGCCACGCAAGCGGTTGACCACCGCAGCAGGCTTGCCTTCCACGGTGAGCAAGATGTCGCCGTCTTGGTTAGACATGGGGTCTGGCACAGGAATGCCGCCTTGTGCCAAGTGTTTCATCAGGTACAGATAAAACGGCAGCTGCTCGTGCGTGAGGCGCTCAAACAGCGTGAGCACGTATTGGCCTTCGGTGCTGGTGAGAAAGTAATTGGTGTTCTCAATGCCGCCTTGGATGCCTTTGAGTTCGACCAACTCGCCAAGCTTGAGTTGGGACAGCAGTTCTTGCGCGGAGGACTCTGAAACTTCGGTGAAAACTGCCATGACTGCCAAGGGGTTAAAAAGTTCGCACATTGTAGTTGGGGGGGCTTTGCTTCTTTTGCTGGGCTCGCTTGGACGTTGAGGGATGAGCGGGTTCCTCATGCTGGGGTACCAGAAATCGTCACCCGCTCATCCCTCAACCCCCAAGACTACGGCCTGCAGTGTTGTGGCTCCGCTGTCGCGATTGCCACATCAGTTCCTACGAGCGGCAGTCGTGTTTGCGTTGCGTGGCAATGTGCCAAAGGCACGAGCCATGCAGAAGGCGTGCCAAAACCTATGCCGTAGTCTGGGCGTGGCTGGTGGGCGTCGCCATGATTTCTGGTACGCCAGCATGAAGCAGCGACGCCCACCAGTCGCGTCCAGCGAGCCCAGCAACAAAGCACAAAGGCAACACAACAACCCACGGCACAATCAACAGTTATGAGTGAATCCAAAACATTGCTGCTGGTCGACGGCTCCAGCTACCTCTACCGCGCCTTCCATGCCATGCCCGACTTGCGCGCTGTACCCGGTGACCCAACGAGCGCCGCCACAGGCGCCATTCGCGGCATGATCAACATGATGCAAGCCCTGCGCAAAGAGGTGCCCACCCAGTTGGCCGCTTGCGTGTTTGACGCCAAAGGCCCCACTTTCCGCGACGAGATGTACCCCGCGTACAAAGCCAACCGCTCGCCCATGCCTGATGACTTGCGCTCGCAAATCGAGCCCATTCACGCCATGGTGCGCATGTTGGGTTGGACCGTGCTCGATGTGCCTGGCGTTGAGGCCGATGACGTGATTGCCACCTTGGCCGTGACCGCTGCCAAGCAAGGCGTGACGGTGGTGGTGTCGAGCGGTGACAAAGACTTGAGCCAACTGGTGAACGAACACATCACCATCATGGACACCATGAACGGCAAGAAGCGCGACGTGGCGGGTGTGACTGCCGAGTTTGGCGTACCGCCTTCGCTGATGATTGACTACCAAACCTTGGTGGGCGACACGGTGGACAACGTGCCAGGTGTGCAAAAGGTCGGCCCCAAGACCGCCGCCAAGTGGCTGATGGAATATGGCTCGCTCGACAACTTGATGCAAAACGCCAGCGCCATCAAAGGCGTGGCGGGCGAGAACTTGCGTCAAGCGGTTGAATGGCTGCCCACGGGCCGCCAGCTGGTGACCATGAAAACCGATTGCGATTTGTCGGCCTATGTGCCGGGTTTGCCCGCGCTGGATACGCTGCACTTGGCTGAGCCCGACAAGCTTGCACTCAAAACCTTTTATGAGACCTATGGCTTCAAGGGCTTGGCCCGCGCCATCAGCGAGGGCACTGATTCAAGCAGTTCAGCAGGACGCGCATCAGGCGCTGCTGCCAAGCCAAAGTTTGAGCCCAACCCCGGCCTGTTTGACGAACCCGAGCCCACGGTCTCGCAAGTGAGCGACAAAGCGTACGACTGCGTGTTGACGTGGGAGGCGTTTGACACCTGGCTGGCCAAACTACAAGCTGCAGAGCTGGTGGCGTTTGACACCGAGACTACCTCACTCGACGCCATGCGCGCTAAGATTGTGGGCTTGAGTTTTTCAATGAAGCCGGGTGAGGCTTGTTACATCCCGCTTACCCACAGCTACGGCGATGCGCCCACCCAATTGCCCATCGACGAGGTGCTGGCCAAGCTCAAACCGTGGTTTGAAAACCCAGCCATTCACAAGGTGGGTCAGCACATCAAATACGACCGCCATGTCATGGCCAACCACGGCATTGAGGTGAAGGGCTACGCGCACGACACCATGCTGCAAAGCTATGTGCTGGAAGTGCACAAGCCCCACGGCTTGGCCAGCTTGGCCGAGCGCCATGTGGGCCGCAAAGGGTTGAACTACGAAGACCTGTGCGGCAAAGGCGCGCACCAAATTCCGTTCTCGCAAGTGGACGTGGCTCGTGCCACCGAATACTCGTGCGAAGACTCCGACATGACGCTGGACGTGCACCACGTGTTGTGGCCGCGTTTGCAAGCCGACGACAAACTGCGCTTTATCTACCAACTGGAAATTGACAGCAGCGAAGCGCTGTACCGCATCGAGCGCAACGGCGTGTTGATTGACGCGCCCACCTTGGCCGCACAAAGCCACGCGCTGGGCCAACGCATTGTGCAGTTGGAAAACGAGTCGTACGAAATTGCGGGCCAGCCGTTTAACTTGGCCAGCCCTAAGCAACTGGGCGAAATCTTCTTCGACAAACTGGGCTTGCCCGTCATCAAAAAAACCGCCACGGGCGCACGCAGCACCGACGAAGAAGTGCTGGAGAAATTAGCCGAAGACTATCCGTTGCCCGCCAAGATTTTGGAGCATCGGTCTTTGAGCAAGCTCAAAGGCACCTACACCGACAAGCTGGCGCTGATGGCTTTGCCACGCACAGGCCGCGTGCACACGCACTACGCGCAAGCCGTGGCGGTAACGGGTCGCCTGTCTAGCAACGACCCCAACTTGCAGAACATCCCGATTCGCACTGCCGAAGGCCGCAAAGTGCGCGAAGCATTTGTGGCCCCTGCGGGCTGCGTGATTGCCAGCGCCGACTACAGCCAGATCGAGCTGCGCATCATGGCGCACATCAGTGGCGACGAGGCCTTGGTGAAAGCCTTTCACGAAGGTTTAGACGTGCACCGCGCCACCGCCGCTGAAGTGTTTGGCGTGGCCGTGGGCGACGTGAGCACCGAGCAACGCCGCTATGCCAAGGTCATTAACTTTGGCCTCATCTACGGCATGAGCGCCTTTGGTTTGGCCAAGGCGCTGGGCATCGACAACACCGCGGCCAAGAACTACATCACCCGCTACTTTGAACGCTTCGCGGGCGTGAAGCGCTACATGGACGACACACGCGAACAAGCCAAAGCACAAGGTTATGTTGAAACCGTGTTTGGCCGCCGCTTGTACTTGCCCGAAATCAACAGCCCCAACGGCCCACGCCGCGCAGGCGCAGAGCGCGCCGCCATCAACGCGCCCATGCAGGGCACAGCCGCCGACCTCATCAAGATGAGCATGGTGGCCGTGCAAAAAGCCATTGACCAACAACAGCGCGAAACCAAAGTCATCATGCAAGTGCACGATGAACTGGTGTTTGAAGTGCCCGAGTCAGAAGTGGAATGGGTGCGCACCGAAGTGCCACGCTTGATGGCTGACGTGGCTCAGCTCAAAGTACCTCTGCTGGCAGAGGTCGGTGTGGGACCCAACTGGGACAAGGCGCACTAAAGCTTTGTAGAAAACAGCACCATGCTCAGCCTCGATCAGTTACTCGCCTTCTTGTTGGCTGCCAGCCTCATCACCCTATCGCCCGGCCCCGACAACCTGATGGTGCTCAGCCTCGGCATGTCGCGTGGCCGCAAGCAGGGCATGGCGTTTGGTTTGGGGTGTGCGTTGGGTTGTTTAAGCCACACACTGTTGGCGGTGGTGGGGGTTAGCTCTTTGCTGGTGGCATCGCCTGTGGCGTTTGCGGCTTTGCGCATGGGGGGCGGCGCATATTTGTTTTGGTTGGGTGTGCAGGCTTTGCGTAGCCGGGGTGGGGCTAACGTACCTGTCAACTCCTCCGATGCCCCTGATCAGTCGGCCCTGCAACTTCTTTGGCGCGGTGTGTTTGCCAATGCCATCAACCCCAAAGTGATGTTGTTCTTCTTGGCCTTCTTGCCGCAGTTTGTGGCATCTGATCGCGGCGAGGTGCCTTGGCAGTTGGCGCAGCTGGGTGTGGCGTTTACCGTGCAAGCGGCGTTGCTGTTTGGTTTGCTGGGCTACTTTGCGGGCACTGTGGGGCAGTGGTTTGCGCGCTGGCCGCTGGTGGCATTGTGGTTTGATCGCTTGGCTGGTGTTATTTTCTGTGGCCTTGGCGCCCGTTTGATTTTTATTTCTTAGGCCTCGTCGGTCGATGTGTCGTGCCACACCACTTGGCGGGCCAGCCTGATAAAACGCTCTTGTTCGGCTTGGTTCAGGGGTTGAAGAATGTCTGCTTGCAACTCATGCACGATGGGCTGCAGTGCCAAATAAATTTTGTTGCCCTTGGCCGTCAATGACAGCTCGCGCGATCTGCGGTCTTGCTCGCTCACCACACGGCGCACCCAGCCCTTGGTGTCTAAACGTTCAATCACACCGCCAATGGTGGCGCGGTCGTAGCCAATGATTTCTGCCACGCTGGCTTGGTCCACGCCAGGGTTGCTCGCGATGGCGTCAAGCGCTGCGTATTGAACCGAGGTCAGGTCATAACCCGCCGCTTGTGTGCGCTGCGCAAAGAGTTGGGTGGATTGCTGGTGCAGGCGACGTATCAAGTGCCCCGCCATGTCATGCATGACCATGCCTGTGTTTTCCTGAAATATTTAATTTGGTAATGATACATACCCTCTTGACGGAAATTAGTAAGTACAGTTATCATTTGTTCGGTGCCGAAATTTCGGTGTTTTTTCAATTGCTGGAGACAAGACATGCAGTTATACAAAAATGGATTTAGAGGCGGTAACCCTGACATCAAGCCAGCCGCGCCCAACCGACGTAACCGCGGTATCAACGAACCCTTGCCTGAAAAAGTGGATGTGCTGATTTCTGGCACCGGGCCAGCAGGCTTGTGCTTGGCTGCTCAGTTGTCTCAGTTCCCAGATATCGAAACGATGATTACCGAGCGCATGCCCAGCAACATCATCAAGGGCAAGGCCGACGGCATCAACACACGCACCATGGAAATGTTCCAAGCGTTTGGGTTTGCCGACAAGGTCAAGCGCGAAACCTATTGGGTCAACCAAACTGCGTTTTGGATGCCCGACCCCAAAAATCCAGAGCACATCAAACGCGTGGGCCGCGTGCAAGACGTGGCTGATGACAGCTCGGAAATGCCGCACATCTTGATCAACCAAGCGCGACTGCATGAGTTGTTTTTGGAGGTGATGAAAAATTCTCCCTCACGACTCGAGCCCGACTACAGCTGGGAAGTGGTGGGTTTAACGATCGATCCCACCACCGACGACCACCCTGTGACCGTGACCCTGCGTGACGACAGCGGCGTGAACTGGGGCGCTACACGCACTGTGCGCGCCAACTACGTGGTGGGCTGCGATGGTGCGCACTCGGCCGTTCGCAAAGCGATTGGCGGCGAGTTGCACGGCGATGCCGCGCACCAAGCGTGGGGGGTGATGGACATTTTGGCCAACACCGATTTCCCTGATGTGCGCCAGAAGTGTTTGATCTCTTCTGCCAACGAAGGCAACGTGCTCATCTTGCCGCGCGAAGGTGGCTATGTGTTCCGCATGTATGTCGAGCTTGACAAGCTCAAACCTGACGAAAAAGCCGCACATCGCAAGTTCACCCAAGACGACATGATTGCGGCGGCCAACCGCATCATCAAGCCGTACGCGATTGACGTGAAGGAAGTGGTCTGGTGGTCGATTTACGACATTGGCCACAGCATCACCGACCGATTTGACGATGTGCCCGAGGGCGTGGACCGCGACCCACGTGTGTTCACTGCAGGCGATGCGTGTCATACCCATTCACCCAAAGCGGGGCAGGGCATGAACGTGTCCATGCAAGACACCTTCAACCTTGGTTGGAAACTGGTGCATGTGTTGCAAGGGCGCGCTAAACCAAGTTTGCTGCGAAGCTATTCCAAAGAGCGTTTGACCGAAGCCAAACGGTTGGTAGAGACCGATCACAAATGGTCACGCGTGATGTCGGCACCGACCACGCAGGCGGAACGTGATGGCACGGAAGAGCCACGCATCATTCGTCAGTTCAAAGACAACTTAGAGTTCACCGGCGGCACCGCCGTGAAGTACGACACGTCTTATCTGTTCGCCGCCAGCACGCACCAGGCCTTGGCCAAAGGCGAAGAGATTGGCCGCCGTTTTCACTCAGCGCCTGTGGTGCGTGTGTCAGACGCCAAGCAAATGCAGCTGGGCCATGTGGCAGAGGCCGATGCACGCTGGCGCATCTACGCGTTTGCTGCGCAATCAGACAGCTCAAACCCAGGCTCAGCCATTCACAAACTGGCAGACTGGCTAGAAACCAATCCCAACTCGCCTATCGTCAAGCACACGCGCAAGGGTGAGGACATTGACACGGTGATTGATTTCCGTGCTGTGTTCCAACAAACCTTTGACCAGCTGGCCTACGAAAACATGCCTTCTCTGCTGAAGCCAAAAACGGGCAAGCTGGGTTTGCAAGACCACGAGAAAGTGTTTTGCGTGGACCACAAGGGTGTGGGCGACATCTTCGACATGCGTGGCATCAATCGCGACAAGGGCTGCATGGTCGTGGTTCGTCCCGATCAGTATGTGGCGCACGTTTTGCCGCTGGATGGATTTGATGAATTGGCGGCTTATTTCGCGGGTGTCTTCCGATAATCTGTGTGCTTGATCAACCTATGCCCAGCCCTGACAAAGTCAGGTCGCTGGGCATAGGTATTTCGCGCGAGATAATCAGCCCATGACCTTGATCTCAATTCTTGTTGGCACCTTAGTCGCTGGTATGGGCAGTGTGTGGCTGGCTGCCTTGTTGGCTTATGCACTGCTGTCGCGTTTTACCCAGCATTTGTTGAGTCTTGCGGCGGGTGCTTTGTTGGCAACGGCGTTCACACGCTTGTTGCCAGAGGCGTTTGAGTTATCTGTGGAGGCGGGCGTTTCGGCGCATGCTTTATTTGTGGCACTGCTGGTGGGCTTGGTGTTTTTCTTTTTGCTCGACAAAGCCGAGCTGTGGCACCACGGGCATGAGCACGGGCAAGACCATGCACACGGCCATGCGCATGAACACGACCACAGCGAACATGTACACCACACACACGACCACCATCACGGTCACAGTCATAGCCACCAAAGCGGTGGTTGGGCGGTGTTGTTGGGTGACAGCGTGCACGCGTTTGGCGATGGTATTTTGATTGCGGCTGCTTTTGTGGCTGACCCACGTTTGGGTATTGCCGCAGCTTTGGCTGTGATGGCCCATGAGGTGCCGCACCATGTGGGCGACTTGGTGGTGTTGCGCCAAACGCTCAACGACCCACGCGCTGCGTTGTTCAAACTCACGCTGGCCGGTGGCGTGACGGCAATTGGTGGTGTGATGGGCTATTTGCTCGTGGGCGCGTTGCACGAGTACTTGCCATTTTTCTTGGTGGTGGCTGCCAGCAGCTTTATTTATGTCGCGCTGGCAGATTTGATTCCACAACTGCAAAAGCGCCTCTCACCCAAAGAGACGGCGGCCCAAGTGACTTGGCTGTTTGCAGGCATTGCCCTCGTCGCCGCTTTAGGCGAGTGGGCGCAGCACTAGGTTCAAGATTTTTCGCAGGGCAGGCCGGGCGTGTTGCACCACTCGCTCCAGCTGCCCGCATACAAGGCTGTGCGCCCTAAGCCCGCTACTTCCATGGCCAGCACATTGGGCACAGCGCTCACGCCGCTGCCGCAGTGGTGCACCACTGTTTCGGGTTTAGCGCTGCCGATCAAGGCTGTGAATTCAGTACGTAATTCATCCGCACTTTTGAAAAAACCATCGGCGTTGAGGTTGGTGTTGAACGGACGGTTCAATGCGCCTGGGATGTGGCCGGCCACAGGATCGAGTGGCTCCACTTCGCCGCGGTAGCGCGGTGCACCGCGTGCATCGATGAGGGTTTGCGTGCCATCGTTCAGATGTCCAGAAACGGCAGCGGTCGTGACCAACTTCACCAAAGGTTCGCGCAATGCAAAGTTGCCTGGCGCGTGCGCCGCTTCTGCGCCAGACGCCAGCGCGCCGCTTGCGTTCATCCAGGCTTTCAAGCCGCCATCCAGCACAGCCACTGCGTCGTGGCCGCACCACTTGAGCATCCACCACAAGCGACCGCAGTAGTTCATGCCGTTGCGGTCGTACACCACCACTTGGGTGTCTTGGTTCACGCCCACGCTTTGTAACCATGCCGCGAAAACTTCGCGTTGGGGAAGTGGATGCCGTCCCCCGTTGACTCGCAGTGCAGGATCATGTGTGGCGAGGTGTTTGTCTAAATCTGCGTGTTGTGCACCCGCGATGTGTTGTTCTACATACTGGGCATAGCCCGCAGCTGGGTTCATCAAATCAAAGGTGCAGTCCAAGACCAAGAGCGGTACGCCGCTGGTTTGCATGCTTTGAAGTTGGGTGACAGAAATGAGGGTGGTGAACATGGTGATTTCCTTCAATGCTCTTCAGCAGGTGCGTTGGGTGCAGCACGCGCGCGCAACAAGGTGGCGGCCATGCCGCTGACCACGATGAGGGCCATGCCTGCCCAGCCGATGAGGGGGATATCGTCCCCAAACAGCAGCAAGCTGTAGAGCGCGGCAAATACAATGCCCGAGTACTGCAAGTTGGCCACCACCAAGGTGGCGCCCTTGCTGTAGGCACGTGTCATGCACAGTTGACCCAGCGACGCAAACACACCCACAGGCAGCAGCCAAACCGCATGCTGCCAATGCCATTCGGACACACCGGCAAAGCCCATGCCTACAAGCCCCGCGAGGGTGGTCCCGATCGCAAAGTAAAACACAGTGCGCGTTTCGGGCTCACCGATGCGGCCCAAGGCCATCACTTGCATGTAAGCAAAAGCAGCGGCAAAACCTGACATCAAACCAATGAGCCCCGCGAAGATTTGGTTTTGTTCGACGGTGGGACGCAACATCATCACCACGCCAGCGAAGCCTGCAATCACGCTCAAAGCCAACGGGCCTTGTGACCAAGGACTTTTGTCTTCTTGCGGTTTCCAATTGATCAGTGCACCGCCCACCAAGAAGGCTGCAATCCACACGCTGCTCATGTAATTGAGCGTCATGGCGGTGGCCAGTGGCAGCTTGGCAATGGCATAAAACCATGCGCTGAGCGACAACACCCCAATGGTGGAGCGCCACACGTGCATGCTGGGGTATTGCGTGCGCAGTGATACCTTTTGTTGTTTGGCGATGATGGCTAAAAACACCATGCCCACCACGCCGCGGTAGAACACCAGTTCAGCTGAATTGAAGTGCTCCGAACCCAACTTGACGCAAACGCCCATGGTGGCAAAGAAGGCTGCGCCCAGCAACATCCACAAGGCTTGCATGCGGTGGCCTTAGGGGCTTGTGAAATTGAGTTTGCCGCGGTACCACTCGTGGAAGTGCTGCATGCCGTCCTCCATGGGGCTTTGGTAGGGGCCGACCTCGTTGTCGCCGCGTTGCATCAGGGCCTTGCGGCCAGCGTCCATGCGCTCGGCAATTTCGTCGTCCTCAATGCACGTTTCCATGTAGGCAGCTTGCTGGGCTTCGACGAATTCACGCTCGAAAGCGACGATTTCTTCTGGGTAATAAAACTCCACCCTGTTCAGTGTCTTGGTTGGGCTGATGGGGTGCAGTGTGGAGACTGTCAATACATGCGGGTACCACTCCACCATGATGTGGGGGTAGTAGGTGAGCCAAATGGCACCGCGCTCGGGCAGTTCGCCGTTGCGGTACTTCAGCAGCATGTCGTGCCATGTTTGATAGGTAGGCGACCCCGGTTTGCCAAAGCCTTCCGACACGCCCACGGTTTGCACCGAGTAGTTCTCTTTGAACTCCCAGCTCAGGTCATCGCACGTGACGAACTGACCGAGGCCTGGGTGGAAGGGGCCTACGTGGTAGTCCTCAAGGTAGACCTCAATGAAGGTTTTCCAGTTGTAGTTGCATTCGTGCAGCTCCACGCGGTCAAGGGCGAAGCCTGTGAAGTCCAAGGCCGCGCGAGGGCCCATGTTGGCCAAGTCGGCTTCAATGTCTACGCCGTTGTCTTCAAACAGCAAGCCATTCCACTCGCGCAACTTGTAGTTGTTCAGGTTCAAGCACGGGTCGTGCGAAAAGTGGGGGGCGCCCAGCAATTCGCCTGAAGGGGCGTACGTCCAGCGGTGCAAGGGACATACGATGTTGCCGCCCGCCGAGCCTGGGGCTTGGGTGTTCAAAGAGCCACGACCTTTGAGCATCACTGCTTGGCGGTGGCGGCACACGTTCGATACCAGTTCTACGCCTTTGGCCGAACGCACGAGCGCACGCCCTTCGCCTTCGTGGGGCAAAGCGTAGTAGTCGCCCACATTGGGCACGGCAAGCTGATGGCCCACATAACGGGGCCCGAGCTGAAAGATGGTCTCCAGTTCGCGCTGAAAAAGCGCCTCGTCAAAGTAACTGGTAACTGGTAGTTGGCTGTGAGCCTGCTGCAGTTGAAGACTTAAATCAGACATGGGTGACCTGACCTAAAGACTCCCCACAGGGAGGTAAGTGGACAAAAATAAATCGGCCCGAAGGTCGATTGAAGGATGCCCATTGTACCCAAGGGGGCAAACTTTGCCCCGCGTGCAGCCTAAAATGGCAGGCTATTTGACCCACCTCAACACTGGATTGCGCACATATGCCCAAAGCAAAAATCACCCCAAGCAGCGCAGACACTGCGCCCGCCAGCTATGAGGCGGCTTTGAAAGAGCTAGAGGGCTTGGTGCAGCAAATGGAATCCGGCCAGTTGCCTTTGGCTGACTTGTTGTCAGGCTACCAACGCGGTGCTGAACTTTTGGGTTATTGCCGTGCTCAGTTGGACGCGGTCGAACAACAAATCAAAGTGCTTGACAACGGTGCTTTGAAAGCATGGACACCCACGTGAGCGCCTCCATGCCCCATGACATGACATCCACCGAACTCGACCAATGGAGCAACCACTGGTTAGCCGTCGTCGAAGAAGCTTTATCTGGCTGGATCAGCCCGCAAGCCCCTGCAGGCTTGGGCGATGCCATGCGTTATGCCGTGCTCGATGGCGGCAAACGCTTGCGCCCCTTGTTGGTGCTGGCGGCGCGTGAGGCAGTGGCCCACGGTTCAAAAGATGCGGCGTTAGATGAAGCGGCTTTGCGGGCCGCGTGTGCGGTGGAATTGATTCACGCCTACTCATTGGTACACGATGACATGCCTTGCATGGACAACGATGTGCTGCGTCGTGGCAAACCCACCGTGCATGTGCAGTTTGGCGAAGCCCAAGCCTTGCTCGCGGGGGATGCTCTGCAGGCTTTGGCGTTTGAATTTCTCACGCCTGAGTCTTCAGCCATTCCCGATGGCGTACAAGCGCGTTTGTGTCGCTTGCTCGCCACCTCGGCAGGGCATGCAGGCATGGCGGGTGGTCAGGCCATTGACTTAGCCAGCGTGGGCGTGGCTTTGAACGAAGATCAGTTGCGTCAGATGCACCGCCTGAAAACTGGGGCCTTGTTAGAAGGCAGTGTCATGATGGGCGCGGCCTGCGGAGAGACCACACCACAAGCATTGAGCGGCCTCAAACGCTATGGTCAAGCCTTGGGCTTGGCTTTTCAAGTGGTGGACGATATTTTGGATGTCATCGCCGATTCAGCCACGCTTGGTAAAACCGCAGGCAAAGACGCTGCGAACGACAAACCCACCTATGTGTCCTTGTTGGGTTTGGAAGAAGCAAAGTCATATGCGCAGTCGTTGCTGCGCGAGGCGTTAGACGCCTTGCGTAGCACAGGCTTGACGCACACCCACACGCTGGCCGCCTTGGCTGAGCGTGTGGTGAACCGGAACACGTGAACCACCATGCCTAATTTGTTGCAAACCATCAACTCGCCTGCTGACCTGCGGGCTGTGCCGCGCCACCAGTTGCCTGCGCTGGCCGATGAGCTGCGTTCGTACCTGATTCAAAGCGTGGCCAAAACAGGAGGCCATCTCAGCTCCAACCTCGGCACAGTCGAGTTGACCGTGGCGCTGCACTATGTGTTCAACACCCCGCACGACCGCATCGTGTGGGACGTGGGTCACCAAACTTACCCTCACAAAATTCTGACCGGCCGCCGCGACCAAATGGGTACGTTGCGCCAACGCCACGGCCTGAGCGGTTTTCCGCGCCGTGACGAAAGCGAGTACGACGCCTTTGGCACCGCCCACTCGTCCACCAGCATTTCGGCCGCCTTGGGCATGGCCATTGCTGCGCAACAAAAAGGCGAGCAGCGCCACGCCATTGCCGTCATTGGCGACGGCGCGATGACGGCGGGCATGGCCTTTGAGGCGCTGAATAACGGCGGTGTGTCTACGTCTAAGTTGCTCGTCATCTTGAACGACAACGACATGTCCATCAGCCCGCCCGTGGGCGCGCTCAACCGCTATTTGGCGCAGTTGATGAGCGGCAAGTTTTACTCGGCCGCCAAAGAGGTGGGCAAGCAAGTGCTCAAAGGCGCACCACCTTTATTTGAACTGGCCAAACGCTTTGAAGAACACGCCAAAGGCATGGTGGTGCCCGCCACTTTGTTTGAAAAATTTGGTTTCAACTACATCGGCCCGATTGATGGCCATGACCTTGAGTCGCTCATTCCCACGCTGGAAAACATCAAGCACCTAGAAGGCCCACAGTTCCTGCATGTGGTGACCAAAAAAGGCCAAGGCTACAAACTGGCCGAGGCTGATCCCGTGGCCTACCACGGGCCAGGCAAGTTTGACCCTGCGGTGGGCTTGGTGCCTAGCACGGGCGTGGCCAAAACCACCTTCACCCAAGTGTTTGGCCAGTGGCTGTGCGACATGGCCGAGCACGACCCCTTGTTGGTGGGCATCACGCCCGCCATGCGTGAAGGCTCGGGCATGGTCGAGTTTCACAAACGCTTTCCTGAGCGTTACCACGACGTGGGCATTGCCGAGCAACATGCCGTCACGTTTGCCGCTGGTTTGGCGTGCGAGGGCGTCAAGCCCGTGTTGGCGATTTACTCCACGTTTTTACAACGCGCCTACGACCAAGTGATTCACGATGTGGCGCTGCAAAAGCTGCCCATGGTGCTGGCGCTCGACCGTGCAGGTATTGTGGGTGCCGATGGCGCCACGCACGCGGGCTTGTACGACATTGCGTTCATGCGTTGCATTCCCAACGTCAGCATGGCGTGCCCTGCGGACGAAAACGAATGCCGTCAGCTCCTGACGACTGCTTACCAGCAAGACCATTGCGTGGCCGTGCGTTACCCGCGTGGTGCAGGTGCAGGCGTGCCTGTACAGCCAGGCCTCCAGGCCTTGCCGTTTGGCAAAGGCGAAGTGCGCCGCGAAGGCAAGCGCATTGCTATCCTCGCGTTTGGCACGCTGCTCTATCCCGCGTTGCAAGCGGGCGAAGCGCTCAATGCCACGGTGGTGAACATGCGTTGGGCCAAGCCACTCGATACAGAGTTGCTTGCCCAAATTGCTGCCACGCACGATGCTTTGGTGACTGTGGAAGAGGGTGCCGTCATGGGCGGCGCTGGCTCTGCGGTGCTTGAAGCTTTGCAAGAGTTGCAGCAAATTAAACCGGTGTTGGTATTAGGCATTGGTGATGTGTTCACCGAACATGGTGACCCAGTTAAGTTGTTGGCCGAGTTGGGTTTGGATGCTGCGGGCATTCAAGCGTCCATCAAAAAGCGTTTCTCAGCGCTTTTGAATTAACTTTCAATTGAAGTAATTTCAAGCCCTCTGAAGAATTTTGAAACACAAGTTCTTCGGGGGTAAACCCGCGCATGGTGGCCCTTCATCAACTGCATACAATGCCCCATCGCTGAAGCTTGGCATTTTTAAAAGTGCGGCTTAACAGGATTTGTTTTAACAACTCATGGGAGTCTTTCATGGACCGTCGTTCCGTTATTAAAAACGCTGGCATTGCAGGTATCTTGGCTGCCGGTGCAGCCCCAGCAGTGCACGCACAAGCTGCTATCCGTTGGCGCTTGGCCTCGAGCTTCCCTAAGTCGCTCGACACCATCCACGGTGCTGCTGACACATTCGCCAAGGCTGTCAAAGCCATGTCGGGTGGCAAGTTCGAAATCTCGGTGCACGCAGCTGGCGAAATCATGCCTGCGTTCGGCGTGGTGGACGGTGTGCAACAAGGCTCCGTTGAAATGGCTCACACAGCCCCTTACTACTTCTTCGGTAAGGACGAAACCTTTGCTTTGGGTTGTGCCATTCCTTTCGGTTTGAACAGCCGTCAAATGACTGCTTGGATGTACGAAGGCAACGGCTTGAAGCTGATGCGCGAGTTCTACGCCAAGTACAACATCGTGAACTTCCCAGGCGGCAACACAGGCGCTCAAATGGGTGGCTGGTTCCGTAAAGAAATCAAATCGTTGAATGATTTGAAGGGCTTGAAGTTCCGTATCGGTGGCTTCGGCGGCAAAGTGTTGGAGCGTTTGGGCGTTGTGCCACAAAACATTCCTGGTGGCGATATCTACCCCGCTTTGGAAAAAGGCACCATCGACTCAGCTGAGTGGATTGGCCCTTATGACGATTTGAAATTGGGCTTCAGCAAAGTTGCGCCCTTCTACTACTACCCAGGTTTCTGGGAGGGTGGCCCAGAATTGGACTTCTTCATCAACGACAAAGCATTCGCTGCCCTGTCGCCTGAGAACAAGGCCATCGTGGAAGCCGCTGCTGCCATGGCGCACACCGACATGCAAGCCAAGTACGACGCGCGCAACCCCGCTGCTTTGAAGCAGTTGGTGGGCTCTGGCACCAAGTTGCGCGAGTTCCCGAAAGACGTGATGGCTGCTGCCTTCAAAGAATCCATGGCTTTCTACGACGAAATCAGTGCCAAGAACCCCAACTGGAAAAAGGTCTACACCGACTACGCGAAGTTCCGTGGCGACTCCAACCTGTGGTTCCAATTCACGGAAGCCAAGTTCGACTCGTTCATGCAAAAGCAAAAGCTGTAATTCAGCCTTTGTGCAGGAACAAAAAAACCGCGCTACGGCGCGGTTTTTTTATGGGCGTTTGCTTTTAAGTCTTTTTAAAACTCGCGAAACGCCGCCAGCTCTGCGCTCAGGCGTTCGCATTCGGCTTGCACTTGCGGACTGCTGATGTAGAACACGGCAAATTTGCCCATCAAGGTGCGCACGTAAAAGCGTGGTGCCATGAACCATTCCAAGCCACGGATACGGATGAGCTTGGCATAGGCCAGCTCGTCGTAGCTCATGTGCTTGTCCCAAATCCAGGTTTGGTGAATGCCTTTGGCATCGAGTCGTGCACGGCTGTGCATGACATGCCATGTGGTCCAGGCGAGCAGGGCCCAACCCAGCACAAACCAACCCGCATTGCGCAAGCCATTGACGCTGGTGTCACCGCCAAACTTGCCTTGCTGCCACAAGGTCAGCAGCCAATAACCTGACCCGACCAAGGTGGTCCAGGTGATGGCTTGAAACCAGCGTGAAAAAGCTGGACCTTCAATGCCACCGTCGATGGAGGGGTGAAACACAAAGGGTGTTGGGCCTAATGCCGGGGTGGTGGTTTGTTCGGAGGTGGTCATGCGGATAGGTGTGATGTGACTGGCAAGAAAAAGCCCCTCAGGCGTACCGGAGGGGCTGCTCGTCGTTGGAGACTTTATTTTTTGAACAAGTCTTCCATGCGCTTTTGCTCTTCGGCAGCGCTTTCGCCTGCCGCAGGCTTGGCACCATCGAGTTTGAGTTCAGCTTCTGGCACCTCTTGCTCGGTGGGCATTTCAATGACCACTTTGTCGAGGTCGACCTTTTCTTCTTTGTCCAAGAACATGGTCACTGTCTCGGGCACGAAGATCACGATCACCACCAAGATCACTTGCATGATCACCCAAGGAATGGCGCCCATGTAAATGTCGTTGGACTTGACAGGTTTTTCGATGCGACCTTCTTTGAACAGCGTGTCAGCAATGCCACGCAGATAGAACAGCGCAAAGCCGAATGGCGGATGCATGAAGCTGGTCTGCATGTTCACGCACAGCAGCACGCCGAACCACACCATGTCGATGCCCATCTTCTCGGCAACTGGGCCGAGCATGGGCAAGATGATGAAGGCGATTTCAAAGAAGTCCAAGAAGAAGGCCAAGAAGAAGATGAAGATGTTCACCACAATCAAGAAGCCCACCACGCCGCCAGGCAAACCTGTCAGCAAGTGTTCGACCCACTTGGCGCCGTCCACACCTTGGAACACCATAGAGAACACGCGTGAACCAATCAAGATGAACACCACCATGGCGGTCAGGCGCATGGTGCTGTGCATGGCTTCCCAAATCAGGTCTTTGTCCAAACGGTTATGAATGGCCGCCAAGATCAAGGCGCCCACGCACCCCATGGCGCCGGCTTCGGTGGGGGTGGCGATGGCGGTGTTGATGCCTGGCAAACCGCCCATCGAGCCCAAGACCGCGAAGATCAAGAAGGCTGAAGGAATGATGCCGCGCAAGCACTTCATCCACAGATGGAAGCCGTCTGCTGTGCGCGCTTCTTTAGGAATGCCTGGCACGTGATCGGGCTTGATCAGACCGAGGGCAAAGGTGTAGAGCGCGAAGATGCCGACTTGCAAAATCGATGGGCCCCAAGCGCCTTTGTACATGTCGCCCACAGAACGGCCGAGCTGGTCAGCCATCACCACCAACACGAGTGAAGGTGGCACCAGCTGGGTGATGGTGCCCGAGGCCGCCAGCACGCCGGTGGCGTAGCGCATGTTGTAGCCGTAGCGAATCATCACGGGCAGTGAAATCAAGGCCATGGCAATCACCTGGCCAGCCACCGTGCCGGTGATCGCGCCCAAGATGAAGCCCACGATGATGACCGAGTAGCCCAAGCCACCGCGCACGGTGCCAAACAGCTGACCCATGGAGTCGAGCATGTCTTCGGCGAGGCCACACTTTTCAAGGATGGCACCCATGAAGGTGAAGAAGGGGATGGCCAGCAACAAGTCGTTGCTGAGAATGCCAAAAATGTTCAACGGCAAGTTGGACATGAAGCTCACAGGGAACCAGTCCATGCTGATGGCGAAGAGACCACAAGCCAAGCCTAAAAACGCCAGCGAGAACGCGACGGGGAAGCCAATCAGCATCGTCAGCACAAGGCCGGCGAACATGATGGGTGCGAAGTTTTCCATTTGCATGATCGTGAGTCCTTATTGCACTGGCTTTTCGTAGTGCGTGTCCATTTCAAACTTGCCTTGCAAGTAAGCCACGCGCTTGATGATTTCACTCAAACCTTGCAGGAACATCCAAGCAAAACCCAAGGGAAGAAGGAGCATGGCGGGCCAGCGAATCAGGCCGCCTGCGTTGCTAGACATTTCGTTGGTGACGAGCATCTTGAGAAACAAGGGAAAGCTCAACCAAGCCAACATGGCCATCACGGGCAGCAAAAACACCACCAAACCAAACAAGTCCACGTAAACGGGAGCGTTGTGTTTGAGCTTGCCGTAGAACAAGTCCACGCGCACGTGTTCGTTGAGTTTGAGCACCAAGGGCGCACCCAACATGACTGTGGCGGCGAACAAGTACCACTGAATTTCGAGCCAGCCGTTTGAGCTGATGTCAAAGCCGTAGCGGATGAATGCATTGCCTGCCGAGATGACAGCGGCTGCCAATACGCCGAATGCCGCCAAGTGACCAAACTGTTCACTGATGCGGTCAACGCCTAATGCAAATTTAAGAAGTTTTGACACTGAGTGCCTCCATTTTTTGCCAACCCGTGATGGTACCAAGACAAACGCTTGGCATGTCTTTGCTGAGTTGAAGTTTTCAGGAGACGCTTGAAATTAGTTCAGGTCAAACACAGGGTATTAACTAGTTTTCTTTGCCCGTTTAAAGGTCCACCAAGGCAGTTGTTGGCGCAGTGATTGCACTTGGCCGCTGTCTTGGGCTTGGTAGCCGGGGAGGGTGTTGAGTGCTTTGTGCCATGTTGCGTCTTGCAGCAAGTCCCGCAGGGCTTGCGTGGCGGGCGTGTCGAGGGCCGATTTGAGGCATACCAAATGAAACTGCTCCTGCACCAAAGGCACAAAACCGAGGCCGCGTGCGCGGGCCGTGCTTTCGATGCCTAGGCCTACATCGCAGCGGCCGGACGCTATGGCCTCGGCCAAGGCCGTGTGTGAGGGCTCTTCATCTGGCCAGTTGTTCAAATCGGCATTGGTGAGCTGGTCTTTGGCCAGCAAATCGTCTAACAACACGCGGGTGCCGGTGCCGGGGCTGCGCTGCACAAAAATGGCTCGGCTGCGGGCCACGTCAGTCAAATTGTGGAGCTGTTTGGGATTGCCGCTGGCGGTGATGAGACCTTGGGTGCGTGTGGCAAAGCCAATGATTTTGTGCAAACCCGGTTGCAACAAATCGCGGTAAGCCTGGGCGGTGTGTGAATCTTGGTGGGGTTGCACTTGGGTGTGAAACCCTGCCAACGTGCAGCGCCCTTCGTTCAGAGCGCGAATGGCGTCCACGCTGCCGCAAAAGCGAATGTCTAGGTGCAAGCCCGAGCTGGCAGCTTGTTCCCGCAACCGGGGCAGCGCATCGTCGTGGCTGGCATAGAGCGTGAGCACATGGGCCTCGGGGTCAAACGCCACGGCAAAGGTGCGCTCCAGGTCGGCCCGCAGCGCTGCGAGCTGCGGGGCCAAGCGGGCTTGGGTGAGGCGCTCAGCCCACATGAGCTTGTCGCCAAACTCGGTCAAGCGGGCCGATTGGCCTTTTTCCCAAATGATGAGTTCGTGGCCCAGCACTTCTTCCCAGCGTTTGAGTTCACCCCACACATGTCGGTAAGACAAATCCATTTGTCGTGCGGCTGCTAAAATAGACCCTTGCTCTGCCACGGCCTTCAACAAGGCCATGAGCGGATGGCTGAGCAATGTCGCCTCTGGACTGACATGACTTTCGGCGTCGTTGCGGTGGCTGAGGGTGTAGTGAAGGTGAACGCTATGCACAACAGGACATATTGTGGGGTTTTAGGTAGCTGACTACGATAACTGAAGTTTTTATTCTTTTATGACCACGTTCACCGATACCACCCTGACGGCGCTTCACTTACTCACCGAACTTGACCCCTTGCTCTGGTCCATCGTAGGCCGCTCCCTGTGGGTGAGCGTGCTGGCGACCGCCGTGGCGTGCAGTTTGGGCGTGGTGCTGGGCGCTTGGCTGGGCGTGGCTCGGTTTGCCGGGCGTGATGTGCTGTTGACCGTGTTGAACACCCTGCTGGCGCTGCCCTCGGTGGTGGTGGGCTTGCTGGTGTATTTGCTACTTTCGCGCACAGGTCCGTTGGGGGGCTTGGGCTGGTTGTTCAGCCTCAAGGCCATGGTGCTGGCACAAGCGGTGTTGGTGCTGCCTGTGGTGACGGCGCTGACGCGCCAATGTGTGGAAGACGCCGAGCGCAACCACGGCGAACAGCTGCAGTCTTTGGGGGCCAAGCCTTGGCTGCGCAGCGTGCTGCTGGCTTGGGACGAGCGCTACGCCTTGCTCACGGTGTTGATTGCCGCTTTTGGCCGTGCCATTTCTGAAGTGGGTGCGGTGATGGTGGTGGGCGGCAATATCGAGGGCTTCACGCGGGTGATGACCACCGCCATTGCACTGGAAACCAGCAAGGGCGATTTGCCCTTGGCCCTCGCACTAGGGCTCGTGTTGATGAGCGTGGTGCTGTTGCTGAATGTGTGTATTTCGGCCTTGCGTCGTTGGCGACAACGCATGGATGGTTCTGGCACGGACCCTGTGCAAGGGGTGTTGGTATGAGCGCGGCCTTGAGTCTTCGCGATGTGTCGGTGCAGTTCGGGGCGCATTTGGCTTTGCAGGGCGTCAACGTGTCTATGCAAGCGGGCGAACGCGTGGCTTTGGTGGGTGCGAACGGCAGCGGAAAAAGCACGCTGCTGCGTGTGGCGCATGGTTTGCTCAAGGTGTCGCAAGGACACGTGTCGGTGGCGCGTGGTGTCAACCAAGCCATGGTGTTTCAGCGCCCGCACATGTTGCGCAGTTCGGTGCTGCGCTTTGTGGTGTGGGGTTTGTGGTTGCAAGGCACGCCTTGGCGTGACGCGCATGTGCGAGCCATGCAGGCGTTAGAGCGTGTGGGCTTGCAAGACATGGCTGAGCGTTCAGCGCGCACGTTGTCCGGTGGACAACAGCAACGCTTGGCGTTGGCCCGTGCATGGGCTTTGCAGCCCAATTTTGTGTTGCTAGACGAACCTACCTCCAGCCTAGACCCCCATGCCAAACGCGAGGTCGAGCGTTTGTTGGCCGAGTGGGTGGCGACCTCCCAGGTGAGCCTGCTGTTCAGTAGCCACAACTTGGGCCAAGTCAAACGCTTGGCCACCCGCGTGATTTATTTGGAGGCGGGTCGCGTGTTGGCTGACCTGCCTGTGGATGCGTTTTTCAATCGACCTTTGGGTGACAGTCATCCCGAGGCGCATTTGTTTTTAAAAGGGGAGTTGGGATGACACGTCGCACACAGTTGTTCTCGTGGACCAGTTTGCTGGCGCTGGCTTTGACTGTGGGCAGCAACGTTGCGCAGGCGCAAGCTCCCAGCATCGTCATGGCCTCCACCACATCCACCGAGCAATCAGGTTTGTTCTCGCATGTGTTGCCAGCGTTCAAACAAGCCTCGGGCATTGACATCAAAGTGGTGGCTTTGGGCACGGGCCAAGCCTTGGATACGGGTCGTCGCGGTGATGCGGACGTGCTGTTTGTGCATGACCAAGCGGCCGAAGAAAAGTTTGTGGCTGAAGGTTTTGGCGTCAAACGTTACCCCGTGATGTACAACGACTTTGTGTTGGTGGGCCCTACCAATGACCCTGCCAAAGTGCGCGGCAAAGACATCGTCTCGGCCTTGCAAAAGGTGGCGACGACGCAAGCCGGTTTTGTGTCGCGTGGCGACAAGAGCGGCACTCATGCGGCTGAGTTGCGTTACTGGAAAGTCGCAGGCTTAGACAACAAAGGTGCTGGCTACAAAGAGTGCGGTTGCGGCATGGGCCCGGCTTTGAACATTGCCTCATCCACCGGTGCGTATGCGCTGACCGACCGCGGCACCTGGTTGAACTTCAAAAACCGCCAAGACTTGCAAGTCTTGGTAGAGGGCGACAACCGCTTGTTCAACCAATATGGTGTGATGGTGGTCAACCCCGCCAAGCACCCCCATGTCAAGGCTGACTTGGCGCAGAAGTTTGTGGACTGGGTGGTCTCGCCAGCAGGCCAAATCGCCATCAGTGCCTACAAAATCGGCGGCGAACAACTGTTCTTCCCGAACGCCAACAAATAAGCGTGTGCCATGCGGCTAGGATTCGGGCATGAGCATCGAATCTTTAGCCGACATGCCTTTGAGCGATGGCCCAAGTACGCAGGCCTTGTTCGCGAAGGCGCAAGCGCTCGCCTCGCAATGTGGTGTGAGCTTGCGCACACCACCGCCTGAGCCCACCACGTGCTGTGGACGCGGCTGCAACGGCTGTGTGTGGGAAGGGTTCTTTGCGGCGGCTACGTTCTGGCGCGAAGATGCGTTGGCCGCTTTGCATGCAGCACACGCGCCATCCGATTGACGGCGAAGCGCGTTGCTCAGGGCTTGGCTTGGAACGCCTGACCATTGACGGTCAAGCCTTGTTTTGAAAACTGCGGAGCTTTGTTTTGGCGAATGCCTGAGACACGTTGCATCAGGTCAGGCCAGTCTTTGAAAGGTCCTTGGGCGCGAGCTTTGAGCACTTTGGCACTGAGCGCGGGCCCCATGCCTTTGATGCTGTCCAGCTCAGCCTCGTTGGCTTGGTTGATGTCGAGGGCGAACGCTGAACTGCTGGCAAGCAACAAGGCCAGTAAACCTAGCCCCATGCCGTGTTGACATATTTTGAACATTGAGCCCACGCTGAAGTTGTTGGGCAAAGTGTTCATGGGGTCGTTTACTTGCTCAGTGTCGCCATGTATTGCGTGACACCGCTTTGCACATCGGCAAACTGGTGGTCGCAGCCGCTGGCACGCAGGTTGGTCAGGTCTGCCTGTGTGTAGCACTGGTATTTGCCACGCAGCGCATCGGGGAAGGGCACGTATTCAATCAAGCCCGCTTTGGCAGCACCTGCCAAATCAAGAGCGGCTTCCCCTTTTTTGGCGCGCATCGCGTTGACCACCGACAAGGCCACATCGTTGAACGGCTGTGCGCGGCCAGAGCCGAGGTTGAAGATGCCAGATTTATCTGGGTTGTCCAAGAACCACAGGTTCACGGCCACCACGTCGTCGATGAACACGAAGTCGCGCATTTGCGCACCTTGGGCGTAGCCGCCGTATTCGCCAAACAACTTCACTTTGCCTTCAGCATTGAATTGGTTGAACTGGTGAAACGCCACGCTGGCCATGCGGCCTTTGTGTTGCTCGCGCGGGCCGTACACATTGAAGTAGCGAAAGCCCACCACTTGGCGCTTGAACTTCTTGAAGTTGTTGTTGCACTCCAAGCGCATGCGTTGGTCAAACAACAACTTCGAGTAGCCGTACACATTGAGTGGCAGTTCGTACTCGGGCGACTCCACAAAGGTGTCGCTGCCGCCGTAGGTGGCAGCGGATGAGGCGTAGAGCAAACGTGTGCCGCTTTGTTGGCAGGCGTTGAACAAACCACACGACAGGGTGTAGTTGTTGTCCATCATGTACTTGCCGTCACTCTCCATGGTGTCGCTGCAAGCGCCTTCGTGGAACACGGCTTCAACTTTACCGAAGGCGTTTTCTGCAAAGAGTTCATAGAACACGTCTTTGTCGAGGTAGTCGGCAATCTTTAAGTCAGCGATGTTGCGAAACTTGTCACCTTCAGTGAGGTCGTCGACCGCAATGATGTTGTTGATGCCGCGGGCGTTCAGGCCCTTGATGATGTTGCTGCCGATAAAACCAGCGGCGCCTGTGACGACGATTTTCATAAATTCTCCTGATTCACTAGGGCTGTTTAGGCCATCAATTCTTCGTAGCTGACGGTGGCTGTACCAAACTTGCCCACCACCACGCCGCCCGCCTTGTTGGCCAACGGCATGGCATCGCGCAGGCTTAGACCCGCAGCGACCAAGGTAGCGAGCGTGGCAATCACGGTGTCGCCCGCGCCCGTCACATCAAACACTTCGCGCGCTTGGGCTGATACGCTCAACTCGCCTTGTGCGTCAAACAAAGTCATGCCTTCTTCGCTGCGGGTGAGCAGCAGGGCGTCGAGCTTGAGTTCTTGGCGCAGGGCGTGGGCTTTTTGCTTCAGCTCGGCCTCGCTGGCCCACTTACCAATGACCTGTTCCAGTTCGGCGCGGTTGGGTGTGATGCAGGTCGCGCCTGCGTAACGCGAGTAGTCGCTGCCTTTGGGGTCAATCAGCACGGCTTTGCCAGCGGCGCGGGCCGCTGCAATCATTTGCGACACATGGGCCAAGCCACCTTTGCCGTAGTCGGAGAACAGCACCACGTTGTGGGCGGGCAGCAGTTGTAGAAATTGGTCGGTCTGCGAGGCCAGCACTTCGTTTTGTGGCGTGTTCTCAAAGTCCACGCGCAGCAGTTGTTGTTGACGGCCAATCACGCGCAGCTTGACGGTGGTTTTGAGCAGGCTGTCACGGCCCAAATGCGGCGCAATGCCTGTCTTGGCGACTAAGTCTTCCAGCAAGTGGCTGGCGTCATCGTCGCCCACGACAGACAGGAGCGAGGCTTTGGCACCCACACTCACCACGTTGTAAGCCACGTTGGCGCAACCGCCCAAGCGATTTTCTTCGCGCGTGATGCGCACGACAGGCACGGGGGCTTCGGGGCTGATGCGGTCAACCGCGCCATACCAATAGCGGTCGAGCATCACATCGCCGACGACCAGGACGTGGGCTTGGCTGAGTTGTTGTTTGGTGATGGTGGTCATAGTTCCTCCACGCGTCGAGCGGGGTAGCTGTCCCAGGCTTGGCAGCCAGGACATTGCCAAAAGTGTTGGGTGGCTTCAAAACCGCAAGCCGCGCAACGGTAACGTTGCAGTGGTTTGGCTGCACGCTCCAGCGCACGTTGCACCTGCGGGTGAAATTCTTCATGTTCGAATTTTTCGTTGGCAATCCACTGCGTGGCAGCAACCAACGAAGGTTCGCGCTCCAAGTGTTTGGCAAACAGACCGCCGGTATTGGTTTCGCCTTGCGCACGGCGCAGCGTGACGATGGCGTTGAGTACATCCAGCGAGGCGGTTTTGGCGTAGCTGGTTTCCAGCAAAGCCAAGGCCTTGGGCATGCAGTTCAAGGTTTGAGCCAAGGCCGCGAGTTTGGGTGCCACCAAGGGCAAGGACGAGGGCACTTGCTCGGCCAAGCTTTCCAGCGTGGCATAGGCTTCGGATGCGCGGTCAGTTTGTTCGAACGCTTTGGCCAACGCGATGCGCGCACGTGCATTTTGTGGCGCTGCGTCAGTGGCTTGTTTCAACAAGACGATCACTTGGGCGGCGTGTTGCGTCACGTCAAGGCTTTCAGCCTCTTCGCACAGGTAATGCGCCAAGCGACCTTGAAAACTGCCTTGGCCGCTGTTGCCCAATTTCTTGGCAATTACAGAGGCTTTGGCCCAATCACGTGAGCGCTCGTAAATGCTCAGCAAGGCCAAGTGCGCTTGTGCTTGGTGGGCCGTGCCTTCGAGTTTGGTCAGGGCGTCTTCTGCGCGGTCGAGCAAACCTGCCTTGAGGTAATCCAAGGCAAGGGCGTGTTGGGCGCGGTCATGATCAGCTTGGCTTAAGTCACCTCGTGACAGCAAGTGCTGGTGCACGCGCACGGCACGCTCGTATTCGCCGCGGCGGCGAAACAGATTGCCCAATGCAAAGTGAAGTTCAGACGTGTCGGGGTCGTGTTGCACGGCCTCGATGAACGCGTCGATGGCTTGGTCTTGCTGCTCGTTGAGCAAGTGGTTCAAGCCTTTGAAATACGCTTTGGGAGTTTGACGGTTTTCAAGGCGCAGCTGGCGCAAGTCCATGCGCGAGGCCACCCAGCCCAAGATGAAGGCGAGGGGCAAGCCCAGCAAAATCCAGCTGAGGTCAAATTCCATGTGTGGGGTCCGCAGAAGAGGTGGCTGAAGGCGTGTTGTCGGGTGTCGACGGTGTGGCCAATTTGGCCAAGCGTCGGTGCTTCCACCAGCGCGGCACCATGCCAATCACGCCCACCGCCACGCCCATGACGAAGACGGTCAGCAACACCAACACCAACGGCGCGTTCCACGTGGTGCCAAAAAAGAAATGGACCACGGCATCGTGTTGGTTGTTCAGCGCAAAAGCGAACAGGGTAAAAAAAATGGCTGCTTTCAGTAACAACTGAAGCAGCCACATGAGGTTTTTCAAGTTAGCTCCTCTGTGACGAGGATCATTTTAGCCTTGCGGCTCCTTGAAATCACATCGAACTTAACCTTTGGGTGCAGACCCCGCCAACAATTCCTGGGTGCGTGTGTCCACTGCTTCGCGCAGGGCTTTGCCCGGCTTGAAATGGGGCACGCGTTTTTCAGGAATCGCCACGCTTTCGCCGGAACGCGGGTTGCGTCCCATGCGAGGCGGGCGACGGTTGATCGAAAAACTGCCAAAGCCCCGCAACTCAATGCGGTGCCCGCGCACCAGCGCGTCGCTCATCGCGTCAAGAAGCGTCTTGACAGCGAACTCGGCGTCGCGGTGCGTGAGCTGCCCAAAGCGGGCAGCCAGCTCTTCGACCAGGTCTGAACGGGTCATCAGTTGTTGTCGAGCTTAGCGCGCAACAAAGCGCCCAGGCTGGTGGTGCCAGCGTTTTCGCTCTTCGACTGTTGTGACAAGGAAGCCATGGCTTCTTGTTGGTCCACAGCGTCTTTGGCTTTGATAGACAACTGGATGTTGCGGGTCTTGCGATCCACGTTCACCACCACAGCGGTCACTTCGTCACCGACTTTCAACACGTGGCTCGCATCTTCCACGCGGTCGCGTGAAATTTCGCTGACGCGCAAGTAGCCGACGATGTCTTCGCCGAGGTCGATTTCAGCGCCCTTGGCATCCACAGTCTTGACCTTGCCGGTAACGGTTTGGCCTTTGTCGTTGATCGACACGAAAGTGGTGAATGGGTCTGAGTCGAGTTGTTTGATACCCAAGCTGATGCGCTCGCGGTCCACGTCCACAGCCAAGACCAAAGCCTCAACTTCTTGACCCTTCTTGTATTCGCGCACGGCGTTTTCGCCGGTCTCGTTCCAAGACAAGTCAGACAAGTGCACCAAACCGTCGATGCCGGCAGCCAAGCCCACGAACACGCCGAAGTCGGTGATCGACTTGATCGGGCCCTTCACGCGGTCGCCGCGCTTGGTGTTTTGAGCGAAATCTTGCCATGGGTTGGCTTTGCATTGCTTCATGCCCAAGCTGATGCGGCGCTTGTCTTCGTCGATCTCGAGGACCATGACTTCGACTTCGTCACCCAAAGACACGATCTTGGAAGGAGCGACGTTCTTGTTGGTCCAGTCCATTTCAGACACGTGCACCAAACCTTCGATGCCGGGTTCGAGTTCCACAAACGCACCGTAGTCGGCGATGTTGGTGATCTTGCCGAACAAGCGAGTGCTTTGTGGGTAGCGGCGGTTGACGCCCATCCAAGGATCGTCGCCCATTTGCTTGAGGCCCAAAGACACGCGGTTTTTCTCGGTGTCGAACTTGAGGATCTTGGCCGTGATTTCTTGACCCGCAGTGACCACCTCAGATGGGTGACGGACGCGGCGCCATGCCATGTCGGTGATGTGCAACAGGCCGTCGATGCCGCCCAAGTCCACGAATGCACCGTATTCGGTGATGTTCTTGACCACGCCGTTGACGATAGAGCCTTCTTTCAAAGTCTCCATCAACTTGGCGCGCTCTTCGCCCATCGAAGCTTCCACCACAGCGCGGCGTGACAACACGACGTTGTTGCGCTTGCGGTCGAGCTTGATGACCTTGAATTCCATGGTCTTGTTCTCGTAAGGAGACAAGTCTTTGATCGGACGTGTGTCGATCAATGAACCAGGCAAGAAGGCGCGGATGCCGTTGACCAACACGGTCAAGCCACCCTTGACTTTGCCGCTGGTCGTGCCAGTGACAAATTCGCCAGATTCCAGAGCTTTTTCCAAGCTCATCCACGATGCCAAACGCTTGGCAGTGTCGCGGCTCAAAATGGTGTCGCCGTAGCCGTTTTCAACGCTACCGATCGCAACTGACACGAAGTCACCCGCTTGGACTTCGAGCTCGCCCTTGTCGTTTTTGAATTCTTCGATTGGCACATAAGCTTCGGACTTGAGGCCAGCGTTCACGACGACGTGGTTGTGTTCGATACGAACCACTTCAGCGGTGATCACTTCACCTGTGCGCATTTCGGAGCGCTTCAGGGATTCTTCAAATAGGGCGGCAAAAGATTCAGACATTTATTTCCTTTGTCTTATCACGGGAAAGAGGGCAGCACGATTGCTGCGCCACATGAGGCCTGCGATAAGCGGTGGTGTGTGGCGTGAGCCACGGGTTAAGTTTTAGATCCGTTGGGCCAGTGCGCCAATGCAGCGCGAGAGGAGCCAAACGGGCCAAGGGCGCAGCCCTTTCAAAGAACTTTGCAGCTCTATCAAAAGGGTTGCTTTGCTTGCCACCACGTCAACACTTGGTCTACCGAAGCTTCGATAGAGAGCGAAGAGTTGTCGAGTTGGAAAGCATCTTGTGCCGCTTTCAAGGGTGCCACGCTGCGCGATGAATCGCGTGCGTCGCGTGCCTCTAAATCGGCGCGAAGACTGTCGAGTGTAGTCGAAATACCCTTTGAAATCAATTGCTTATGACGACGCTCCGCGCGCTGCGCGGCGCTGGCGGTCAAAAACACCTTCAAAGGCGCATCAGGGAAGATGACGGTGCCCATGTCACGCCCATCGGCCAAGAGGCCGGGCAGGCGCTGAAAGCTGTGCTGCAAAGCCACCAAAGCAGTACGCACAGCAGATAAAACAGACACTTTAGAAGCATTCATGCCCGCTTGCTCGGTACGGATGGCGTCGCTCACGTCTTCTGACCCTAACCACACGGTGTCGCCTTCAAAGCGCACGGGCAGGGTGCGGGCGAGGTCGGCAATGCGGACTTCGTCGGCGGCTTCAAGCGTGAGGCCTGCTTTCAGGGCGGCATAGGCGGTGACGCGGTAGAGCGCACCTGAATCGAGGTAGTGGTAGCCCAAGGCCTGTGCCACACGGCTGGCCAAGGTGCCCTTGCCCGAGGCGGTGGGGCCATCGATGCAAATGACCGGGATGTCTTGGGGTTTGGCATGTGCCACCGAAAACAAAGCCTCAAAGTAATCGGGGAATGTTTTAGCCACGCACTTGGGGTCTTCGATGCGAACCGGCACTTGGTCGGCATTGAACGCGGCGAGCGAGAAACACATGGCGACGCGGTGGTCGTCATAGGTGTGGATGCTGGCGGCTTTCCATTCTTTGGATGGGAGCGGGTAAACCGTGATCCAGTCCGGGCCTTCTTCCACAGTCGCCCCGAGCTTGCGGCATTCGGTGGCTATGGCGACGATGCGGTCGGTTTCTTTCACACGCCAGCTGGCGATGTTGCGCAGCGTGGTGGGGCCGTCGGCATACAGCGCCATGACGGCCAAGGTCATGGCCGCATCGGGGATGTGGTTGCAGTCAAGGGTGATGCCTTTGAGCGGCCAAGCGCCACGCTTGATTTCGAGCCAATTGGGGCCGCTGGTGATCTTTGCGCCCATTTGCGCGGCGGCGTCCATGAAGCGGATGTCACCTTGAATGGAGTCTGCGCCCACGCCTTGAATGCGGATGCCGTCACCCTCAGCGATGGCACCCAACGCGATGAAGTAGCTGGCTGAAGAAGCATCCGCTTCGACGTGAATCGTGCCCGGCGACTGGTAGCGACTGCCTGCCGGAATGACAAAACGCTCCCAGCCCTGGCGCTCGACGGCGATGCCGTAGCGTGCCAGCAGGTTCAAGGTGATCTCGATGTAGGGCTTGCTGATGAGTTCGCCCACCACCTCGATGGTGATGGCGCGGTTCTGCGCTGCCAGCGGCAGTGCCATCAGCAAGGCGGTCAGAAATTGGCTCGACACATCGCCACGCACGGGGATGGGCTTGTCCAGTTGCAGTGCTGGGTTGCCGATGTGCAGGGGCGGGTAGCCCTCGTTGCCAAGGTAATCGATGGCGCAGCCCAGTTCGCGCAGGGCGTCCACCAAATCGCCGATGGGGCGCTCGTGCATGCGGGGCACGCCCTTGAGCGTGAAGTCGCCCCCTTGAACTGCCAGCGCTGCCGTGAGTGGGCGCATGGCCGTGCCAGCGTTGCCCATGAAAAATTCGATGGCCTCGGTGGGCCATGTGCGTCCGCCCAGACCGGTGATGGTCACGGTGGTGCCTTGCACGTCGACGCCGCAGCCGAGTTGGCGAAGCGCAGCCAGCATCACGCGGGTGTCGTCGGAGTCGAGCAGGTCGTGGACCACGGTGGTGCCTTGGCACAACGCCGAGAGCAACAACACGCGGTTCGAAATGCTTTTAGAGCCGGGCAGGGTGACGGTGCCAGAGGCGCCTTGCAGCGCGGGGAGGTCGAGGAAGGCGGTGGAGAACATCTATTTGTCTTCAGAAGCTGTGTTGCAAGCGTTGCCCGCTTGCAGCGTCCAAGCCGAGCGCACATCGCTGGCTTGTTGAATCAGGTGTTGCAAGGCTGCGGTGTCGCCTTGCTTCAAGGCGGTTTCAAAGTGGTCAAGTGCCGTGCGAAAGTGCGCCACTTGGGTGAGCACCTCTGCATGGTTGGCACTCAAAATGTCGCGCCACACCGATGCGTCGCTGGCGGCGATGCGTGAGAAGTCTCTGAACCCTGGCCCAGCCATGTCCAAGAAGGCCGCACCCTGCGGCTGCGCCATGAGCGCATTGACGGCGGCAAAAGCCAGCATGTGTGGCAAGTGGCTGACGGCTGCAAACGTGGCGTCATGCGCCTCGGGCGTCATGGTGCTCACGTGGCTGCCTACCGCTGTCCACACGTCGTGCGCGGCTTGCAAACGATGGATGCCAGTTTTGGGGAGTGGCGTGAGGATGGTGCGGCGCTCTTGGTACAGCGTGCGTTCAGCGTGTTCGATGCCAGCCACTTCTTTGCCCGCAATCGGGTGGGCGGGCACAAAGCAACTCAGGCGTTCGCCCAAGGTGGCTTGTGCGGCAGCAATCACATCGCATTTGGTGGAGCCCACGTCCATCAGCAAGGTGTTGGGTTGCAACACATCGTGCATGGCAGCAAAGCTGCTGTGCATCGCGCCCACGGGGACGGCTAGCAGCACAAGGTCTGCGCCTTGCACGGCTTCGGCCACACTGGCGCAGGCTTGGTCGATGACTTTGAGTTCAACCGCGCGTTGGCGGGTTTTGTCGGAAGCGCTGAAGCCGACGATGGTTTGCACCAAGCCAGCCTCGCGCAAGGCGAGCGCGAACGAACCGCCCATCAGGCCACAGCCGATGAGGGCAAGCCGCTGAAACTTCATTCTGAGACGGGGTAAGAACCCAAGACTTTGTAAAACGCGCACAAGCCTTGCAGCTCTTGCAACGCCGCCGCCACATGGGGCTGACTGATGTGGCCTTGGATGTCGATGTAGAAGTAGTACTCCCACTGACCTGATTTGGCGGGACGCGACTCAAAGCGCGTCATGGACACACCGTTGTTTTTGAGTGGCACTAATAAGTCGTGCACGGCACCTGGGCGGTTAGGCACCGACACCACCAAGCTGGTGCAGTCGTTGCCCGACGCAGGGGGCGTGGCCAAAGTTTGCGGCAGCGCGATCACGGCAAAACGCGTGCGGTTGTAGGCCTCGTCTTGGATGGCGTGATGCACGATGTGCAGGCCAAACTGGCTGGCCGCACGCTCGCTGGCCAACGCAGCCCACGCGGGGTTGATTGCGGCCAAGCGCGCGCCTTCGGCGTTGCTGGCCACGGCACGGCGTTCGACGTGCGGCAAGTGTTGACTCAGCCAGCCTTGGCACTGAGCCAACGCTTGAGGGTGCCCCATCACCACTTCGATGCCCGCATCTGAATTACTTTGGCGCATCAGGTTGTGACGCACCAAGAGGCTGACTTCACCCACGACATGCACGGGTGAGCGCAAGAACAAATCGAGCGAGCGGGCCACCACGCCTTCGGTGGAGTTTTCCATGCCGACCACGCCGTATTGGGCGGTGCCCGCAGCGGTGGCGTGGAAGACTTCGTCGAAGTTGGCGCAGTAAATCAGGTTGGCCGCGCTGCCGAAAAACTCAATCGCAGCTTGCTCGCAAAACGTGCCTTGGGGGCCGAGCACGGCCACGCGCTGTGGCGCTTCGAGGGCCAAACAAGCCGACATGATTTCGCGCCAGATGGACGCAATGTGCTCGTTCTTCAACGGGCCGGGGTTGGCTTGGGTGATCTTGTCGATCACTTGTGCCACGCGGTCAGGACGGAAGAAGGGCGAGCCTTCGGCGCGTTTGATTTCACCGACTTGTTCGGCCACTTTGGCGCGGTCGTTGACCAATTGCAGCAGCTGTTGGTCGAGTGCATCGATTTGCACGCGCAAAGCGCCAAGGGCGTCAGACTGGATGGGTTGTTGGCTCATGTATTTCGTCTTGTGCGTGGTTTACGCGTGTGTTTTTTCAAACGCTTGCATGTAGCTCACCAACGCTTGCACGCCTTCGAGGGGCATGGCGTTGTAAATGCTGGCACGCATGCCGCCGACCGACTTGTGGCCTTTGAGCTGCAACAAACCTGCAGCTTTGGCGCCGGCCAAGAACGCGTCGTTGCGCGACTCGTCGGCCAAGAAGAAGGGCACGTTCATGCGCGAGCGGCAGTCGTGCGCGACCTTGTTGCTGTAGAAGCTGGAGCTGTCCAAGAAGTCATACAACAGCTTGGCTTTGGCGATGTTGCGTTGCTCCATCGCGGCCACACCACCTTGGCGTTTGAGCCACTGGAAGGTCAGGCCCGCCATGTAAATGCTGTACGTGGGCGGTGTGTTGTACATCGAGCCGTTGTCGGCCACGGTTTTGTAGTTGAAGGCGCTGGGGCAGACTTTGAGCGCGTGGCCCAACAAGTCTTCGCGTACCACCACCAGCGTGACGCCAGCGGGGCCAATGTTCTTTTGTGCGCCACCGAATGCCACGCCCACTCGTGCCCAATCGACGCTGCGCGAGAGCACATGCGATGAAAAGTCGATCACCAGCGGTGCGTCAGAGCCCAAGGCTTTGAGATCGGGCAAGGTGTGAAACTCCACGCCGTGGATGGTTTCATTCGTGCAGATATGCACGTATTGCGCACCTGAAGTCAGTTGCCATTGCGCGGCGGCAGGGATGGACGTGAAGTGGCTTTCAGCACCCGTGGCTGCCAAATGCGGTGTGCAGTATTTGGCAGCTTCTTTGTACGACTTCTCGCTCCAGCTGCCAGTGACCACCACATCGACGGTTTCGCCGCGTGAGAGGTTCAAGGGCACGATGGCGTTTTCTGCCAAACCACCACCTTGCATGAACAAGATTTTGAAGTTGGCAGGCACCGCCAACAGCTCGCGCACGTCAGCCTCGGCCTGTTCGTAAATGCTGATGAACTCTTTGCCGCGATGGCTCATTTCCATCACGCCCATGCCGCTGCCGTTCCAATCTGTCATCTCGGCGGCGGCTTGCTGCAACACCTCCAGCGGCATCGCCGCTGGACCTGCAGAGAAGTTAAAGGGGCGGTTCATGCCTGAATCAACCTTCGTTGGGTGCGTCTGTGCCGCCTTCAGCGCTGCCGTCTTCTGCGCCTTCGCTGAAGTGCGCGTTGGCATCGTTTTCGACAATGCGTTGCAAACCACTGAGCTTGGCACCTTCGTCCAAACCAATCAAGGTCACGCCTTGTGTGGCGCGGCCCATTTCGCGAATTTCAGCCACTCGGGTACGCACCAGCACGCCGGTGTCGGTGATGAGCATGATTTCGTCGTCCGCTTGGACCAAGGTGGCTGCCACGACTTTGCCGTTGCGCTCAGATTGCTGGATGGCAATCATGCCTTTGGTGCCACGGCCGTGGCGGGTGTATTCGCTGATGTTGGTGCGCTTGCCGTAGCCGTTTTCGGTGGCGGTCAACACGCTGGCGCGTGCAACACCATCGTCAATCACGGTGTTGGGGTCTTCTTGCTCAGACACCAACATGGCAATGACGCTTTGTGATTCTTCAATCATCATGCCGCGCACACCGCGGGCGCTGCGACCCAAGGGACGCACGTCGTTCTCGTCAAAACGCACAGCTTTGCCACCGTCACTGAACAACATCACATCGTGTTTGCCATCGGTCAGGGCTGCGCCAATCAAGAAATCACCTTCGTCCAAGTTGACGGCGATGATGCCGCCCTTGCGTGGGTTGTTGAATTCGTCCAGCGAGGTCTTCTTGACCGTGCCCATGGAGGTGGCCATGAACACAAATTGGTCTTCAGGGAAGGTGCGTGCTGCGCCGGTGAGGGCCAAGACCACGTTGATTTTTTCGCCCTCTTGCAAGGGGAACATGTTGACGATGGGGCGACCGCGTGAACCGCGTGAGCCCGCAGGCACTTCCCACACCTTGAGCCAGTACAAACGGCCGCGGTTGGAGAAGCACAGCAAATAGTCGTGCGTGTTGGCAATAAAGAGCTGGTCCACCCAATCGTCTTCTTTGGTCGCTGTGGCTTGCTTGCCGCGACCGCCGCGTTTTTGTGCGCGGTATTCAGACAGGGGTTGGCTCTTGATGTAGCCGCTGTGGCTGAGCGTGACCACCATGTCGGTGGGCGTGATCAGGTCTTCGGTACCCAAGTCTTGGGCGTTGTGCTCAATCACGCTGCGGCGTGCGCCAAGCTTGCTTTGGCCGAATTCGTTTTTCACCACTGTTAGCTCGTCACCAATGATGGTGGACACGCGCTCTGGCTTGGCCAAGATGTCGAGCAAGTCGTCGATCTCGGCCATCACGTCTTTGTATTCGTTGACGATCTTGTCTTGCTCAAGACCCGTCAAGCGTTGCAGACGCATCTGCAAAATTTCTTGGGCTTGGGTGTCGCTCAAACGGTACAGACCATCGCTGCCCATGCCGAATTCTTTTTCCAAGCCATCGGGACGGTAGTCGTCGGCGTTGATCACGCCGCCATCTGCACGGCTACGGGTGAGCATTTCGCGCACCAGTTGGCTGTCCCACGACTTGGTCATCAACTCGGCCTTGGCCACAGGGGGCGTAGGCGCGTTGCGGATGATGCGGATGAACTCGTCAATGTTGGCCAAAGCCACCGCCAAACCTTCCAGCACATGGCCGCGTTCGCGGGCTTTGCGCAGGGTGAAGATGGTGCGGCGTGTGACCACTTCGCGGCGGTGACCCAAGAACACAGCGATCAAATCGCGCAAATTGCACAGTTTGGGCTGGCCATCAATCAAGGCCACCATGTTGATACCGAAGGTATCTTGCAGCTGGGTTTGTTTGTACAGGTTGTTCAACACCACCTCAGGCACGGCGCCGCGCTTGAGTTCAATCACCAAACGCATGCCCGATTTATCGGACTCGTCTTGGATGTGGCTGATGTCTTCAATCTTCTTCTCGTGAACCAACTCGGCCATGCGCTCTTGCAAGGTCTTTTTGTTCACTTGGTAGGGCAGTTCGTCCACGATGATGGACTGGCGCTGGCCTTTGTCGATGTCTTCAAAGTGGCACTTGGCGCGCATGACCACGCGGCCACGGCCCGTGCGGTAGCCGTCTTTGACGCCGCTGATGCCATAAATAATGCCGGCAGTTGGGAAGTCGGGCGCGGGGATGATTTCCATCAACTCGTCGATGGTGGCCTCGGGGTGACGCAGCATGTGCAAGCAGGCGTCCACCACTTCGTTCAAGTTGTGAGGCGGGATGTTGGTGGCCATACCCACGGCAATGCCGGAGGATCCGTTGACCAACAAGTTCGGAATGCGACTGGGCAAGACCAGCGGTTCTTTTTCGGAGCCGTCGTAGTTGGGGCCGAAATCGACGGTTTCTTTGTCGATGTCGCTGAGCATTTCATGCGCGATTTTCGACAAGCGGATTTCCGTGTAACGCATGGCCGCCGCGTTGTCGCCGTCGACCGAGCCGAAGTTACCTTGGCCGTCCACCAACATGTGGCGCAACGAGAAGTCTTGCGCCATACGAACGATGGTGTCGTACACCGCGCTGTCGCCGTGCGGGTGGTATTTACCGATCACGTCACCCACGATACGGGCAGACTTCTTATAAGGACGGTTCCAGTCGTTGTTGAGCTCATGCATCGCGAACAAGACGCGGCGGTGCACTGGCTTTAAGCCGTCACGCGCATCGGGGAGGGCGCGGCCCACAATCACGCTCATGGCGTAATCTAGGTAGCTGCGACGCATCTCCTCTTCTAGGCTGATGGGCAAGGTTTCTTTGGCGAACTGGGTCATGAAAGAGGCCGTAAAGCAGGAAACCGAACATTTTAGGCTGATAAGTCGACCACCCACTTGTGGCAGCCATGCAACAGCTTTCTGTTTACCTTGTTATGAGTAGAAGTAGTGTGTTTGGGTTATGGCACAATATTTCTAAGCGTCATAGGTAAAAGTATCTAGACTGCCTGAATTCGCAGAGTGGTCTGCGGCTTATAAATCCCTCAGAGGTGAATCATGAAAAACTTGAAGAACTTGGCAGCTTTTGTTGCTACCGCTGCTTTGGCAACTGCTGCTATGGCTCAAAACGTTGACAACTGGCGCAATGCTTCTGGCGACGTGTGGAAAAACTCCACAGGTTTGTGCTGGCGCGATGCCAACTGGACACCCGCCACTGCCGCTCCTGGCTGTGATGGCGCTGTTGCTGCTGCTCCAAAAGCTGCACCTGCTGCACCTGTGGCTGCTGCTTCTAAAGTGACGTACGCTGCTGACGCATTCTTTGACTTTGACAAGTCTGTGTTGAAACCAGCTGGCAAAGCCAAGTTGGACGACTTGGTTGCCAAAGTCAAAGGCATCAACTTGGAAGTCATCATCGCTGTGGGTCACACTGACTCTATCGGTACAGACGCTTACAACCAAAAATTGTCAGTGCGTCGCGCTGAGTCTGTGAAGGCTTACTTGATCTCTAAAGGCATCGAGAAGAACCGCATTTACACCGAAGGTAAAGGCGAGAAGCAACCTGTTGCTAGCAACAAGACCAAAGAAGGTCGCGCTAAGAACCGTCGCGTTGAGATCGAAGTTGTGGGCACCCGCAAAAACTGATCCAACCTGATCTAAAAAGAAACCCCGCTTCGGCGGGGTTTCTTTTTGCTTGAACGACAATACATGCCATGCAAACCTCTGCCACTCATACCAACGTTGATCAGGCCGAATTGGCCAAATTTTCAGACCTCGCCCACCGTTGGTGGGACCCTGAAAGCGAATTTCGTCCATTGCACCAAATCAATCCCCTCCGTCTAGAGTGGATCAACAGCATTGCTCCGTTACAAGGCAAAAAAGTGCTGGATGTGGGGTGTGGGGGCGGCATTTTGACCGACGCCATGGCGCGTTCGGGTGCTCAAGCTTTGGGCATTGACTTGGCAACCAAATCGCTCAAGGTGGCGCAGTTACACGCTTTGGAGGCGCAAACGCCCAACGTGCAATACCGTGAAGTGGCTGTGGAGGTTTTGGCTGCCGAGCAGCCCGCCAGTTTTGATGTGGTCACCTGCATGGAAATGTTGGAGCACGTGCCAGACCCTTCGTCCATCGTGCGTGCATGCGCGCAGTTGGTCAAACCCGGTGGTTATGTATTTTTCTCCACCCTCAACCGCAATGCCAAGTCATTCTTGTTTGCCATCGTAGGTGCGGAGTACGTGTTGAACATGCTGCCCCGTGGTACGCACGAATACGCCAAATTCATCCGGCCCAGCGAGCTGGCGCGTGATTGCCGCGAAGCTGGCTTGGATTGGCAAAACACCCGTGGTATGGAATACAACCCGATTACCCGCCGCTATTGGATGAGTAACGACACCAGTGTGAACTATTTGGTCGCGACACAAAGGCCTCTTTGATGCTGAAAAATATCCGTGCAGTGCTGTTCGATTTGGATGGCACTTTGATTGACAGTGCCCCAGACCTGGGCGCTGCCGCCGACAAAATGCGCACTGACCGTGGCATGCCGTCACTGCCCTACGCGTTGTACCGCCCATTGGCAGGCGCTGGCGCGCGCGGCATGCTCAAAGTGGCGTTTGACATGACGCCTGAGCATCAAGACTTCATGGCTATGCGCGAAGAGTTCTTTGCCAACTACGAAGCCGCCATGACCGTGCGCACCTATGTGTTTGACGGCGTGGAAGACTTGATTGAGCACATTCAGTTGCGGCAAATGTCTTGGGGCGTGGTGACCAACAAAATGGCCCGCTTCACTGATCCGCTCACACAGGCCATGCCTTTGTTTGCTAGTGCACAAGCCATCGTGAGTGGGGACACCACACCGCATCCCAAACCGCATCCTGAACCTCTTTTCGAAGCTGCTCGCCGCTTGGCGCTGCCGCCAGAGGTGTGCCTGTATGTGGGCGACGATGAGCGCGATATTGCTGCAGGCCGTGCCGCGGGCATGCCCACGGTTGCCGCGACGTACGGTTATTTGGGCGAAAAGACCGATATCAGCACATGGGGTGCAGATTTATCCATTGATTCTCCAAATAAGCTCTTGCAATTGCTGGCACAGGCCTAAAATAGGAGACTTGGGGCTGCACTGGTTTCGACATGGGTTCGGACGCGTGGCAGGGCATGTCGAGGTTCTGATCCTCGTAAAACAGCAGAAAAAAAACTAACTGCAAACGACGAACGTTTCGCACTCGCCGCTTAATCCGGTGAGCCTTGCAACAGTTGGCCGATAGGCTGGGTTAGGGGGTCGCAAGACTTCCTAGCTGCAAGGGAAAACATATGGGCTGGCATCACCTCGGGTACCTTGAGGTGGTGTGAGAAAAAAGGGTACTGGCTGGGTGTGTAGCGTGTCGCTGCGCGACGCACACGGCGAGACTCAAATCAGACGACTACACATGTAGAACTGTACGAAAAAGGCTTGTGGACGCGGGTTCAAATCCCGCCAGCTCCACCATCTGCAACGACAAAGGCCGCTAGATAGCAATATCTGGCGGCCTTTTCTTTTATCAATCAATAGTTCGATTCGCAACTGAGGGGCTCTAGCCTCGCAAGCGGCACTGGTCTGCCGAGCGCCTTGGTAGCCATCGCTTAATTCGCCACATTGGCGCGCGCCTGATGTAATTTCTTGTAGCTGTGGATCAAGCGGTGGTGTCTATCAAGGCCTTCTAGTTTCATGCTGGTAGGCGTCAAGCCAAAGAATCGCACTGTGCCATCCACTGAGCCAATGGCCGCGTCTATTCGAGCGTTGCCAAACATGCGACGGAAATTGACTTCATAGTCTTTCAGTTCTAAGTCTGGATCGAGCAACACCTCCAGCACCACGTTCAAGGCTTGGTAAAACAATTTGCGTTCCACCGTGTTGTCGTTGTATTGCAGGAAGGCGCCCACAAGATCTTGCGCTTCTTCAAATTGCTTCAAAGCCAGATGAATCAAGAGCTTCAATTCAAGCACGGTCAGTTGGCCCCATTCCGTGTTTTCATCAAATTCAATGCCGATCAAGGTAGCGATGTCTGAGTAATCATCGAGTTCGTTGTTGTCCAAGCGTTCCAGCAGGGAAGACAAGCTGGCATCGTCCAAGCGGTGTAAGTTCAAAATATCAGCGCGGAACAACAAGGCTTTGTTGGTGTTGTCCCAGATCAAATCTTCAACGGGGTAAACCTCTGAATAACCCGGCACCAAAATTCTGCAGGCGATGGCGCCCAGCTGGTCATGGACCGCGGTGTAGGTCTCTTTGCCCATGTCTTCGAGAATGCCAAACAGGGTCGAGGCTTCTTGTGCATTTGAATTCTCACCTTGGCCAGAAAAATCCCATTCCACAAATTCGTAATCTGCTTTGGCACTGAAGAAGCGCCATGACACGATGCCGCTGGAATCGATGAAATGCTCCACAAAGTTATTGGGCTCGGTGACCGCATTGCTCTCAAATGTGGGCGGTGGCAAATCGTTCAGACCTTCGAAGCTGCGCCCTTGCAGCAGTTCGGTGAGGCTGCGCTCCAGTGCCACCTCAAAGCTGGGGTGCGCACCGAATGAGGCAAAGACACCGCCTGTGCGTGGGTTCATCAAGGTGACGCACATCACGGGGTAGGTGCCGCCCAATGACGCGTCTTTCACCAGCACCGGAAAGCCTTGTTCTTCCAAACCTTGGATGCCCGCCAAGATACTGGGGTACTTGGCCAACACGTCCTGCGGCACGTCGGGCAAACAGATTTCACCTTCCAAGATTTCGCGCTTCACGGCGCGTTCGAAAATTTCGGACAAGCATTGCACCTGCGCTTCGGCCAGCGTGTTGCCCGCGCTCATGCCGTTGCTGACGAACAAGTTTTCGATCAGGTTGGAGGGGAAGTACACCACCTCGCCATCTGACTGACGCACGTAGGGCAGGGCGCAGATGCCGCGTTGCGTGTTGCCAGAGTTGGTGTCGATCAGGTGCGAGCCACGCAGCTCGCCATCGGGGTTGTAGATGTTGAGGCAGTACGTATCCAGAATTTCTTTGGGCAGCGCATCCTTCTTGTTTGGCTTGAACCAACGCTCATTCGGGTAATGCACAAATTCTGAATTGGCAATGTCCTCGCCCCAAAAGGCACCCGCATAGAAATGGTTGTTGTTGAGCCGCTCGATGTATTCGCCCAGTGCGGACGCCAATGCGCTTTCTTTGGTTGAGCCCTTGCCGTTGGTAAAGCACATCGGCGAGTGCGCATCACGGATATGGAGTGACCACACATTTGGAATGATGTTGCGCCATGACGCAATTTCAATCTTGATGCCTAAGTCTGCCAAGAGGCCTGACATGTTGGCGATGGTTTGCTCAAGAGGCAGGTCTTTCCCTGCGATGTAGGTGCTGGTGTCAGACGTGTGTTTCAGCGTCAGCAACGACTGTGCATCTGCATCCAAGTTCTCGACTTCTTCAATGACAAATTCAGGCCCTGCTTGCACTACTTTTTTGACCGTGCAGCGCTCGATCGAATTCAAAATACCGCGGCGGTCCACCTCTTGAATGTCTGGCGGTAGCTCAACTTGAATTTTGAAAATCTGCTGGTAGCGGTTCTCTGGGTCGACGATGTTGTTTTGCGAGAGACGAATGTTTTCGGTCGGGATATTGCGCGTGACGCAATACAGCTTCACAAAATAGGCCGCACACAAAGCCGATGAGGCCAAAAAATAATCGAAGGGGCCAGGTGCCGACCCATCGCCTTTGTAGCGAATGGGCTGGTCGGCGACCACTGTGAAGTCATCGAACTTGGCTTCCAGGCGAAGCTTGTCGAGAAAGTTGACCTTGATTTCCATGGGGGGGTATTTGAAAAATAGTACTCAAAATGATGTGGCAGTCATCATTCGCCACCACGCAGGTACCCAGTATATAAAGCCGGACCCAAACAGTGAGGGGTTCAGCAAGAACTGCATGCAACCCAATCACGCCACTGGAGGTTCAGATAAGCGCTGCCTATGCTCAGGCTTTTTCGCCCAAACGCCCATCGCGGAAGTCGCTCAAGGCTTGGTAAATCTCATCTTTTGAATTCATCACAAACGGACCGTATTGAACGATGGGCTCTTTGAGGGGGTTGCCGGAGATCAGAATCAGCTTGGCATCGGCACTGGCTTCGATGACCACGCCATCGGCCTGTGCTGTGTTCGCCAAAATGGCCATGCGTTGCACGGGCACGGTTTGGCCGCCAATCGTGACTTCGCCACGGTACACATACAAAAATGCGTTGTGATCGGCGCGCAGCGTTTGTTCAAAGCGTGTGCCTTGGGGCATGTGCACATCGAGGTACAACGGCTGGGTGATTTCGCGGGTCACCGCACCCTGCACACCGTGGCTGGCACCGGCAATGACAGTCACCGTCACGCCTGCTGGCGTGTGCAACTTGGGCAACTGGTCGTTTTGAAAATCGCGGTACCAAGGCGCGTTCATCTTTTCGCTGCTGTGCAGGTTCAACCAGAGCTGAAAGCCCTCCATCACACCTTCTTCTTGCTGAGGAATTTCAGAGTGAATCACGCCATTGCCAGCGGTCATCCATTGCACGCCGCCGTTTTGTAGCAAGCCTTCGTGGCCTGCGCTGTCGCGGTGCAGCATGCGTCCGGCAATCATATAGGTGACGGTTTCAAAGCCGCGGTGTGGGTGGTCAGGAAAGCCAGCAATGTAGTCATCGGGCTTGTCGCTGCCAAATGCATCGAGCATCAGAAAAGGGTCAAGTCGGTGTTGCAAGTCTTGCGTGAGCACACGGTTGAGCTTGACGCCTGCGCCGTCTGAGGTGGCCTGGCCTGTGACCAAACGTTCGACCGTACGAGAGACAGTCACTGCGTGTGCGTGGGTGTTGTTAGACATGTTGAAAGATCTTTCAAAATTTAGTTGTGCTGCTGTCAGTCGGTCTTGGGATGAGCTTATAAGAAACCATCTTTCCGCTCGCTTTGACCTTGGCCAACACCAAATCGCCAGAGGCGATGTTCTCACCCATGAACTCATAAATATTCACATGGTGAGTCACCAATATGAGTGCCTTGGTCCCTTTTGTTTTGACTTTTTCAGAGATGAAGCTCTCAAGCGCTTGCGTTGTCTCCTTGGCTTTGCGCATGTCATCAAAGAACGAGGCCAATGACGCTTCCACTTTGAAGCTGTCAAATTTCAAAAGTTCAGCGGTGTCTTTGCAGCGGCACCAAGCACTTGAATGCACCTCAGCCGCTTTGATGCCTTGTTTTCTTAACCAGTCGCCAATGGCTGCGGCATGTTGGCGGCCTTCGGCACTGAGATTGCGCTGAGTTTTGCAGTCGTCTAGTTTGTAGTTGCTAGGGTCTCCAACACCAGGGGCTCTGGTGTGTCGTATCAACAGAACGTAATCAGATGATTGCAGTTTTTCTGACAAGTCGCTGGCATGCGAGCACAGAGATGCCAGTAAACACATGCCACTGACGATGATTTTTTTCCAGCGCATACCGTTTCCTATGAGGGTGTTATTCATGACCTGTACGTCAACGACCGTGTGACATCTCTAAATGGAAACCTCATTTGGTGTTGGCTATTTTTTGGGCCATCAGGACCATCGCAGGCAAGGCGAGCATCCATGTGAATGCCAGCACAGATACATGGATGACCGAAATTTCGAAGGACGCAGCGCCCAACTTTGTGCCTGCGTAATAAGAGAGTGGACCAAAAATCAATCCAACGAGCGCAGAAACGAGCAATGGCCTTACTTTCAAGAAGGCCAGGGAGACGTTCAAGGTCATGGCAAACATCACCCAAAGTGCCCACAGCCAAAAAGGGCTGAGGGCCCCGAGTGACCAGCCGTAAAAATGGATCACTGAAAAATATTGCAACAGTGTGTCTATTGCGATGCCCATCACAAGCACGCCACTGGCGAGCTTCACTTCTTGCCAAGGGTGTTCAACGTAGAAGAGATGGACGCAGGCGAGCGCGGTACAAAAAATAAGAGCGGCTATTTCCAACCCTTGCCCAACGCTCGCGACACACGCCCACCAAGCGGCTTGAAAACCGAGGGCGTTTATTAGATATAGACCATGCATGCTAGATTTTAGAAAGACTTCGTAAACGATTGTCGTTGTGGGTTGCGTGCGCTAACCCTTGGCAGTGAAGCCTAAGTTGCAGTACAAAGGAGATCTTCATTCCTTACACAACAAGGTGACTTTATGGACAACGCCATTCACCGCTTCAGTGAACTCTTTGCGCAACTGGGTTTGGCCAATGATGCGAAAAGCATTGCCAGTTTTTTGGCAGAAAAAACACCGCTGCCAGGTCACATCAGTTTGCCGGATGCGCCTTTTTGGTCTCCTGCGCAGGCCTCTTTCCTGCGGGAAGCCTTGGCTGACAACGCCGATTGGGCCGAGCTGGTGGATCAGCTGAATGAGGCCCTGCGCTTGCCCTGAACAGGCAAGTTCAAATCAAAGGCCTGAGCGCTTGCGCTGTTTGTTGCAGCAAGGGCAGCCAGCGCGTGACCAAATTGGGCGCATGTGAGGCCGTGTGGGTGCGCACCAAGTTCAAGGCGGCGATGGTGTCGCCGCGTTCGTTGCGCAGAGGTACAGCCAAGGCCTCGACGCCCAGTTCATGTTCTTGGTCCGCGGCGCAGTAGTCTTGCTTGGCAATTTGTTTGAGTTTCTTCACCAAGTCTTTGGGCTGGGTGGCCGTGTTGGCCGTCAATCGGCTCAATGGGTTGGCTTTCATCCACGTTTGCAGCTGTGACGGTGCCAGGTTTGCCAGCAGCACCTGCCCAGTGGACGTGGCGTGTGCGGGCAGACGTGTGCCAACGTGCAGGCCGTAGGCCAACACGTTGTGGCTGGCTTTGGTGGGTACGTCTGGGCCTTGCCAGATGCCGCGCGCCACGATGATCACCGCATCGTTTTGCAGCACTGCGACCGAGCAAGAGAGCTGCGTGGCCAAGCTCAACTGATGTAGTGTGGGTTGCACCGTCCGAGGCAATCGTGCGCCCGACAAATAGCTGCCCGCAAAACCCAGGACTTTGGCTGATAGCCAGTAATACTGACCATCGGTTTCTAAGTACCCGAGGTGCGTCAGCGTGAGCAAATGCCGGCGTGCAGCGGCACGTGTGAGGCCCGTGCGCTGCGCGGTCAAGGTGGCATTGAGGCGTTGGCGCTCTGTGTCGAAGCTTTCCAACACAGCCATGCCTCGGGCCATGCCTTCAATCCAGTCGGCTTTGTTCATGGTGTTTGGATGGGATGTAGGTTGCGCGATCATCGTGCATCTATTCTATTCACCGCGCAGCATTCGTTTTTCGGGTTTGCGTTAGATCAAACGGGCCTTTAATCTCGCTGCACTTTTCATAGAAGGATTTGAGACATGCGTACACAAGTGGTGATTGTTGGTGCAGGCCCCTCGGGCTTGTTGTTGGGCCAGCTCCTGCACAAGGCGGGCGTGGATGCCGTGATTCTGGAGCGCCAAAGCCCAGACTATGTGTTGGGCCGTATCCGTGCCGGTGTGCTGGAGCAAGTGACCTTGGACGTGTTGGCCCAAGCCGGCGTGGACCAACGCATGAACAAAGAAGGCTTGGTGCATACCGGCTTTGATTTGTTGTTCAAAGGCGAGCGCCACCGCATTGACTTGTCGGGCCTCACGGGCGGACAAAAAGTGATGGTCTACGGCCAAACCGAAGTGACCCGCGATTTGATGGATGCGCGCCAAGCGGCAGGCTTGACCACCATCTACGAAGCGAACGATGTGCAGATTCACGACTTCGACAGCGATCACCCCAGCGTCAGCTTCAGCAAGGACGGCAAAACCCAGACCATCAGCTGCGACTTCATTGCCGGCTGCGATGGCTTCCATGGCGTGTGCCGTGCCAGCGTGCCGCGCAAATCCATTCAAGAGTTTGAGAAGGTCTATCCCTTTGGCTGGTTGGGCGTGTTGTCAGACACACCGCCTGTGCACGAAGAGCTGATTTATGCCAACAGCCCCCGTGGCTTTGCCTTGTGTTCTCAGCGCAGCCTCACACGCAGCCGCTATTACTTGCAAGTGCCACTGACCGACAAGGTAGAGCAGTGGAGCGACGACGCGTTTTGGGGTGAGTTGCGCAACCGCTTAGACCCAGAAGCGCGTGAGAATTTGGTGACAGGCCCGAGCATCGAAAAAAGCATTGCGCCGCTGCGCAGCTTTGTGACTGAACCTATGCGCTTTGGCACTTTGTTCTTGGCTGGTGATGCTGCTCACATCGTGCCACCCACAGGCGCCAAGGGTTTGAACTTGGCCGCGACCGATGTGAAGTATTTGTCAGATGCGCTCATTGAGGCGTGTGTCGAAAAATCACACGCAGGCATCGACCACTACTCCACGCGCTGTCTGGCGCGCATCTGGCGTGCTGAGCGTTTTTCATGGTGGTTCACCAGCTTGATGCACCGTTTCCCTGATCAAGGTGAGATTGGTCAGAAGTTCCAAGAAGCTGAGTTGGACTATCTGATCCACAGTGAGGCAGGTTCGCGCACAGTGGCTGAAAACTATGTGGGTTTGCCGCTGAACTTTGGCGAATAAAACCCCTTGAGCGAGGCGATGACAACTTTTGTTGTCGTCGCCTTTTTCTATTTGCAGTTATTTCTCGTCGTAAGTCATAACAGAATTGCATATCTGCTAGATTCTGTTCGTGATGCTGGAAGTGTGAATCCGTCGAGAAAATTAGCAGGCTAAATAACAAGATCCAACAGAGGAGCATTTATGAGTCAAAACAAGACGCCAACCCATGGCGTCGATCGTGTCTTGCAGCGCTTGTGCGATGCCAGCGCCACCATTGGTGGGGTTGTGCTGGTCGCTATTGCGTGTGTGACGGTCGTCAGCGTGATTGGTCGCGCCTTCTTCTCTCATCCCATTTTGGGTGACGTGGAGTTGGTTCAGTTGGGTTGTGCGGTGGTGGTGGCGTCGTTCTTGCCCTACACACAATTTCGCAACGCCAACATCATTGTGGATTTTTTCACCTCCAACGTGTCTGAGAGCACCCAAACCAAACTCGATGCGTTTGGCACCTTGCTTTACACCTTGGTCATGGCCTTGGTTGCTTGGCGTGTGGCCGTGGGTGGTGTGGATATCCGCGCCTCGCAAGAAACGTCCATGCTGATGGCGTTGCCACTGTGGATTCCCTATATGTTGATGGTGCCAGGCTTGGTGCTGTGCTCGGTGATTGGGTTTGTTCAAACTATGCAACACCTGGGTCTGATTGCGAAGGAAGAAGTATGAGCACGATGAGTATTGGTTTAGCCATGTTTGGCGCCATGTTGGTGCTGATGGCCGTTCGCGTGCCCATCGCGATTTCTATGTTTGTCCCAGGTGCTTTGGGCTATATGGCCTTGTCTGGGTGGTTGCCTTTGATGTCGCACCTCAAGGGTGCGGTCTACAGCCGCGTGTCGATTTACGACTTGTCGGTCATTCCTTTGTTCATGCTGATGGGGGCGTTTGCCGTGCACGGCGGCCTGTCCAAAGCCTTGTTTGACTTTGCCAACGCTTTGCTGGGCCGTTTCAAAGGCGGCATGGCCATGGCCGGTGTTTTGGCATGTGCCGCGTTTGGTTCGATCTCGGGTTCGACTGTGGCCACCACCGCCACGATTGCGCAAGTGGCTTACCCTGAGATGCGCCGCATCAACTACTCGGGCCGACTCGCGACTGCCGCGTTGGCCACGGGCGGCACGATGGGTGTGTTGTTGCCACCGTCTGTCACGTTGATGGTCTATGCCATCTTGACTGAACAGAACATCACCAAGATGTTCTTGGCTGCTTACATCCCAGCATTGCTGGCTGCTGTGGGTTACCTGATCGCCATTGCGGTGATCGTTCGCATTCACCCTGACCAAGCGCCTCAAGCCAAAGCAGCCACAGCCAGTGAGCTGATGATGACGGCCCTCAACGTGTGGCCCATTGCTGCCATCTTCTTGGTGGTGTTCGGCGGCATCTACGGCGGTGTGTTCACGGCGACCGAGGGTGCGGCCATTGGTAACGTGCTGACATTTGCCATCACCTTGCTGCGCCGTGAGATGACGTTTGACAAGCTGGTGGCTTCCATTCGCACCACGGCACAAACCAGCGGCATGATCTTTTTGATCTTCATCGGTGCTGACATGATCAATGCCTCGTTGGCTTTGTCGCAACTGCCCGCGCAGTTGGCTGACATGGTGGGCCATTTGCAGATTTCACCGTTGGTGGTGATGGGCGGCATCATGATTTTCTACATCATCCTCGGCTGTGTGATGGACGAAATGTCCATGATCTTGCTGACCGTGCCCACCTTGTTCCCTGTGATTTTGGGCATGGACTTCTTTGGTTTGAATCCTTCTGACAAGGCCTTGTGGTTTGGTATCCTGATCCTCACCGTGTGTGAGATCGGCATGATCTTCCCGCCTGTGGGTTTGAACGTGTACATCATGAATGGCTTGGCCAAAGATGTGCCCATGGTCGAGACCTACAAAGGTGTTGTACCGTTCCTCATCACAGACGGCATTCGTTTGGCGTTACTGATTGCGTTCCCTGCCATCTCGTTGTGGCTGGTGCATGCATTGACTTGATTTTTTAACTGGAGACAAAAATGAAAACTCGTTTTCTTAAAGTAGCCGCTGCTGCCGCTTTCACCGCCGCAGCCCTAGGCCAAGCAGCATCGGCCCAAGAAGTGACACTGAAGGTGCACCACTTCTTGCCCGCATCGTCATTTGCACAAACCTTGTTCATTCAACCTTGGTGTGACCGCATCGCCAAAGAGTCGAACAACAAGATGAAGTGCCAAATTTATCCATCCATGCAACTCGGTGGTTCGCCCCCTCAGTTGTTTGAACAAGCACGTGATGGCGTGGCCGACGTGATTTGGACATTGCCTGGCTACACCGCTGGTCGCTTCCCATCCATCGAAGTGTTTGAATTGCCCTTCATGATGCAAAGCCCAGAAGCCACCAGTAAAGCTCTCTGGGACTATGTGGACCAATACGCCAAACCTGAGTTCAAAGACGTCAAGCCTCTGGCTTTCCACGTCCACGCGGATGGCGTGTTTCACATGACCAACAAGCCCATCCGCACAGCGGCTGATTTGAAAGGGATGAAACTGCGCGCCCCCACACGCATGACGACCAAGTTCCTTGGCTTGTTGGGTGCCACTCCAGTGCCTATGCCAGTTCCTCAAGTGGGTGACGCACTCTCCAAAGGCGTCATTGATGGTGCAGCGCTGCCTTACGAAGTGATGCCCGCCATGAAGATTCAAGAGCTGGTGAAATTCCACTCTGAAACTGACCCTGCTGAGCCTGCTTTCTACACGTCAACGTTCATCTTTGCGATGAACCAAGCCAAGTACGACTCTTTGTCGCCTGAGCTGAAAAAAGTGATTGACCGCAACAGCGGCCAATCGTTGTCTGGCATTGCTGGCAAAGCGTTCTTGCAAGCCGACATCGAAGGCAAGAAGCTCACCACCAAGAACACCACCAACGTGATTCCAAAAGCTGAATTGGAAAATTGGAAAAAGATTGGTCAACCCCTCGCCGATGCTTGGGTGGCTGACATGAACGCCAAAGGCCAAAACGGCAAACAAATGCTCGAAGGTGCGAAGGCATTGATTGCCAAGCACGCTGCAGGCAAGTAAAGCGTTTCTCGCATGAAAAGAGGGCCGCAATCGCGGCCCTTTTTTTCGTCTGTTCGGTTTGTGTTCAGTGACGGCTGTAGACCAAACCCGAAGCCACACCGCCAAACAAATCGCCTTCTACCAATGGCACGCCCGCAAACTCAGTTTGCAGTGCTTGCTGAAATGTGCGCAGTGCCGATGAGCCACCGGTGAGGTAAATGGCATCGGGCTTGCCGTGCGTCAGCCCTGCGCGTTGCACACACTCGCGTGCGCACGCCACGGTGCTGGCCAGCAGTTGTGCCAAGTGGGCGTGCAAGTCGGTGGGGCTGAGTGAGGCAGCCAAACCTGTTTCGACATACGACAAGTCAATGCGTGTGTCGTGGTCGGTTTGTGAGCAACGAATTTTGGCTTGCTCCACATCGTGGGCCATGTGGTGACCGTAGCGCTCGGTCAGCACGCGCATCAATCGGTCATGCAAGCGCACATCGCTGTAATTGACTTGCAAGGCTTTGGCTTGCGCCATGGCCTTGGGTTGGTATTGCCAGTTGATCAAGTGCCAGGTGGACAAATCAAAAAACACGCGGTTGGGCACTTCTCGGTGTTGCGGGCCCATGTGGCCGTAGCCCAGCAAGGGCATCAGTTGGCCCAAGCTCAGCCTTTGGTCAAAGTCGGTGCCGCCAATGTGTACGCCGGTGGTGGCTAGCACATCATCCGCACGGTTGAGTTTGTGCATGCGCTCAGGCCCTAAACGCACCACGGTGAAGTCAGACGTGCCACCACCAATGTCGGCCACCAGCACGGTGGTTTCACGTGTCAGGCGTTGTTCGTAGTCCAGCGCGGCGGCGATGGGCTCGAGTTGAAATGCGATGTCTTTGAAGCCCACGGCTTCAGCCGCATGGCGCAACGAGGCTTCGGCTTGTGCATCACGCGCCGCATCGTCATCCACAAAATGCACGGGGCGGCCCATCACCACGCGTGTGGGGTCCACGCCTAAGTGACGGGTGGCACGTTCACGCAAAGTGGCCAGATACGTGGTGATGATGTCTTGGAAGCTCACCAACTGGTTGTTGATGAGCGTGGTCTCCATCAGCAGCGGGCTGCCCAGCAGGCTTTTGAGCGAGCGCATCAAGCGTCCCTCGGTGCCTTCTAGGTAATGCGTGATGGCTTCGCGGCCAAAGTGGGTGCTGTTCTCTTCGGCGTTGTAAAACACAGCCGTCGGCATGGCCAGCGCATCTCCCTCCAAGGGGATGGGTTGGGCTTTTCCTTGTGGCTCAGCCCAAGCGATGGCCGAGTTGGAGGTGCCGAAGTCAATGCCTAAAGTGCCGGGCTTGCCTTGTTGCGCTTGCGTGATCGCTGTCATGTATGAAGTTAACCCAGCAGCCCCACGTAGACGTTTTGGACATCGTCGTTGTCGTCAATGGCAGAGAGGAAGGCTTCGACTTCTTCTAGAGCTGCGGCGCTCAGGTTCGCTGGGTCAACGGGGTTTTTGGGCTTGTAGCCCAGCTTGGCTGACAACACATTGAAGCCGTGTGCGGGCAGGGCGCGGCTCACGAGGTCGAGGTCAGCGGGGTCGGTGATGAACACCGAGGTGCCTTCGTCGCCCGCTTCAAAGTCTTGCGCACCTGCTTCGATGGCGGCCATTTCGGCATCGGCATCGGGGGCGGTGGGTTCGGCTTCAATCAGACCAATGTGGTCAAAGTCCCATGACACGGAACCTGATGTGCCGAGCTGGCCTTTGCGAAACAACACACGCATTTCGGGCGCGGTGCGGTTGACGTTGTCGGTCAAACACTCAACCATCACCGCCACTTGGTGGGGTGCGTAGCCTTCGTAAATCACGCGTTCAAACTGAACGGACTCGCCTGTCAAGCCAGCGCCTTTTTTGATGGCGCGGTCCAACGTGTCTTTGGGCATAGACACTTTGCGGGCCTGCTCCATCACCATGCGCAGGCGCGCGTTGGCTGCGGGGTCTGCACCGTTGCGTGCCGCCACCATGATGTCTTTGGCCAATTTGCTAAAAACGCGGCCCTTGGCATTGGCGGCTAAGTCTTTGCCTTTGGCTTTCCATTGAGCTCCCATGTGTGTGTTCCTTTATGTTGTGTATTGATGTGTTTAGGTGTCGGTACTCGCGCTCCAGCGCTCGTTCCATGCGTGTTCAATTTGGCGACGGTCACGCTTGGTGGGGCGGCCGTGCTCGATGCTGTGTGCAGGCTCTGACGCCATGCGGTTTTGTTCAGCAAGCTTTGCGCGCAAAGCCATGCTCTCAGCTGTTTCTTCGTACAACAGTTGCGCCACGGGCGCTGGGCCACGCGCGGCGCTGATGCCTTTGACTTGAACTGTCTTGGTGATGTTGCCTTGGCGCACGGTGAGGGTGTCGCCCACCTTCACTTCACGCGCAGGCTTGACGTCTTGGCCATTGATTTGCACGCGGTGTTTGGTCACTTCATCACACGCGAGGCTGCGTGTTTTGTAGAAGCGTGCGGCCCACAGCCACTTGTCGATGCGCAGGCTGTCCATCAGTGGTTGAACACGTCCAGCACGCGTGTCAGGTCGTGGCCGGTGTAGCTGGGGTGGGGGGCGATGGCTTCAAAGGGCAACTGTTGGCGATTCACCCACAGCGTGGTGAAACCAAACCAAGTGGCACCCAAGGCGTCCCAGCCGTTGCTGGACACAAACAAAATATCTTGCTTCTCAGCGGGAATGGTTTGTTGCACCAAGCCGTAGGCTTCGGGCGAAGTTTTGAACAGGCGAATGGGGTCCACCGAGATGACGTGGTCAATCAAGTCAGCCATGCCTGCGCTGGAGACGGCGGTGTTGAGCATCTCAGGACTGCCGTTGGAGAGGATGGCCGTGGTGATGCCACGTTCTTTCAAACTTTGCAGCACGCCCAAGTTCTCCGCAAAAGGCGTGAGCTTGGCGTATTGGCCCATCAGGGCGTCCACATGTTCCGGCTTGGCATCGAGCTTGAAGCGTTCGAGTGTGTAGAGCAAGGCGCTGCGCGTGATGTCCCAAAACGATTGGTAGTAGCGGCTGCCTTCTGCGCGATGTGGGTCAGACATCGTGATGAGTCGCGTGTAGTCAATCTGCTTGTCGCGCCACAGCACCGAGATGGCCGCACCTTGGCCGGGGTACAACTGCTCGGCCAACGCGCCAATCGAATACACATCAAACAAAGTGCCATAGGCATCGAACACCACCGCTTGGATAGCCATGCTCAGTCCTCGTTGGGCAGCAAGCAGCAGGTGTCGCCACTGGCGGGGCGCTCAATCTTGATGCGGTGGATGTTGGGCAACGTCTCTTTGAGGTCGTTGTAGATGAAGGCGCACAGGTTCTCGAGCGTGGCGGGGCCGAGACCTGGCACTTCGTCGAGGAAATGGTGGTCAAGCTTGTCGCGCACTTTCTCGACTTCTTGGCGCAGAAATGCGAGGTCCATCATCATGCCGGACTCGGGGTCAGGCTTGCCTGCAATGGTCACTTCGGCGTGATACGTGTGGCCGTGGATGCGCAGGCTACCCTCTGCATCAATTTTGCGGCGCAGGGTGTGGGCGGCTTCAAAGTAGAAGCGCTGGCTGAGTTCGTATGTCATCGGATGCCAATCAACTTATGGGTTTGCACGCTCAAACGCCAGCGCGGGTGCGATTGGCAATAGGCCACGGCCGCTGCGGTGTTGGCCGCAGCATGGGGCCCATCCATGGGCTGCAAATAAAAATGTTCAAAATTCAAAGATTCATACAGCGCGGGCTCTGCGCCCACTTGCGGAAACACCAGCTTGAGCTCTTGGCCCGCTGCCACCACACGCTGGCTACCCGCCTTGGGGCTCATGCACAGCCAGTCAATGCCTTTGGGTGGAAGCACGGTGCCATTGGTTTCCACCGCAATGGTGAAGCCATGCGCATGCAGGGCTTCGACCAAAGCCTCGTCCACTTGCAGCAAGGGCTCGCCACCCGTCAGCACCACAAAGCGGTGCTCGGTGTCATTGACTGGCCAAAAGCTGGCAATGGCGGCGGCCAAGGCTTGGGCGCTGTCAAACTTGCCGCCGTGTGTGCCATCGGTGCCCACAAAGTCGGTGTCGCAGAACTGGCAAATGGCCGAGCTGCGGTCAACTTCCCTGCCGCTCCACAGGTTGCAGCCGGCAAAACGGCAAAACACGGCGGGTTGCCCGGCATTGGCGCCTTCACCTTGCAAGGTGTAGAACATTTCTTTCACGCTGTACGTCATGCCGCTATTTTCGCAGCAAGTTACGTGTCACCTTTTTGTGGGCCAATTGGGGCATGACCAACCTTTCTCAAACCTTCGCACCCACCGGTGAACTTCGCGTCGCCATCAACGTGGGCAACCCCATCTTGGCCCGCCGCCACCCTGAGACGGGTGAGCCCGAAGGCGTGTCGATTGACCTTGCCACCCAACTGGCTCAGCGCTTGGGCGTGCCCTTGAAGTTGGTGGTGTTTGAAGCCGCCAGCAAATCGGTGGAAGCCGTGTCGGGCGAAGAGGCCGATGTGGGCTTTTTTGCCATCGACCCGCTGCGCGGTGCCGCCATTGCATTTACAGCGCCCTATGTGTTGATTGAAGGCGCGTACATGGTCAAGCAAGAGTCGCCTTTGCACAGCAATGATGAGGTGGACCAAGCCCAACACACCGTGGTGGTGGGCAAGGGTAGTGCTTACGACCTGTACCTGAGTCGCGAAATCAAACACGCACAACTGGTGCGCAGCCCTACCTCGCCCGAAGTGGTGAGCTACTTTTTAGAACATGGCCACGATGTGGCGGCTGGCGTGAAGCCCCAGCTCGAGGCGGAGCTGCCTCGCATCCCCGGCCTGCGCATGCTGCCCGGCCACTTCATGGTCATTTCTCAAGCCATGGGCCTGCCCAAGAGCCGTGGTGAAGCCGCTGCCGCCTATTTGCATCAATTCGTGGAAGACATGAAAGCCACAGGTGTGGTGGCCCAAGCCATGGCGCGTCACCGCATTGAAGGTGCGACACTTGCACCTTTGGCTAACTAACAAAAGGTTTGGGCGATGGACGTCTTGACGACGCAAACCCTCTCAGGGGTGCAAACAAGCATTGAGATTGCAGGCACGGTGGCTTTTGCCTTGTCTGGCGTGATGGAAGCTGCCCGCAAAAAGCTTGATGCCGTGGGCGTGTGCGCTGTGGCCAGTGTGGCGGCCTTTGGTGGCGGCACCTTGCGCGATGTGTTGCTGGACCGCCGCCCCTTGTTTTGGATTGAGCAGTCTTGGTATTTGTGGACGGTGTTGGCGTTGTGTTTAGCCGCGATGTTTTTGATGCGCGCCAAACATTTCAAGCCCACCGAAAAATCCATTCAGTGGCCCGATGCTTTGGGCTTGGGGCTGTTTGCTGCCAGTGGCACGCAAATCGCGCTCGGCATGCAAATGCCGGCGCTCATTGCTGTGTTGATGGGCGTCATCACCGCCACCTTTGGCGGCGTGTTGCGTGACATCGTGTGCAACGAAATTCCCACGGCGTTTCATGACCACCATCCTTATGCCGTGTGTGCGTTTGCCGGTGGTTGGGTGGTGGTGCTCTTGCACTACTTGGGCTTTGACCCGAATGCGGTGGTGGCGATTGGTGCCGCGACCGTGACGCTGTTGCGCTTGGCCGCGTTGCAGTTGGAGTGGCGCTTGCCCACGTGGAAAATTGAAGACTGAACACCTGCCACCTGAAACAAACAAACCCGCCTAGGCGGGTTTGTTTTTGTGTGCGGTTGCTGTTTACTTGGCGGTTACTTCGTGAGCCGCCATCAACTCCAGCGACTTCACCAAGGCTGAATGGTCAAGCTGCCCCCAACCGTTGGATGCACAAGCTTGCATGAGCTGTGCCGCCGATGCGGTTTGTGGCAATGACACGCCAATGGCTTTGGCGCCGTTGAGGGCCAAGGCCAAATCTTTTTGGTGCAAGGCAATGCGAAAGCCGGGGTCAAACGTGCGTTTGATCATGCGCTCGCCATGCACCTCCAAAATGCGGCTGGATGCAAAGCCACCCATCAGCGCGGCACGCACTTTGGCAGGGTCGGCGCCTGCTTTGCTGGCAAACAGTAAAGCTTCGCCCACGGCCGCAATGTTCAAGGCCACGATGATTTGGTTGGCCACTTTGGTGGTTTGACCGTCGCCATTGCCACCTACGAGGGTGATGTTTTTTCCCATCAATTCAAACAAAGGCTTGACGGTGTTGAACGTGGCTTCTGCACCGCCCACCATGATGGTGAGGCTGGCGGCCTTCGCGCCCACTTCGCCGCCTGACACGGGCGCATCCAGGTATTCGCAGCCGAGGGCATTGATTTTTTGCGCAAAGGTTTTGGTGTCCATGGGCGAGATGGAGCTCATGTCCACCACGATCTTGCCTTGACTCAAACCTTCGGCCACGCCGTCTTTGCCAAACAACACAGCGTCCACATCGGGTGTGTCGGGCAGCATCAAAAAGATGATGTCTGCATGGCGTGCCACGTCGGCGTTGGTGGCGCACACTTGTGCTGCACTGAGTGCCTCGGGCACTTTGCTGCGGGTGCGTACAAACATTTCGTGCCCAGCGGTGAGCAGGTGCTGCGCCATCGGTGTGCCCATGATGCCTAGGCCAATAAATCCAATTTTCATTTTTCTCTTTCTGTGAGTTGTTTTAGGCTGCAGAAATTAAGCAACCGGCTTTGAAGAAACTGGTCAAATTGTCAAACACGCGATCGGCCATGGCGTGTCGTGTTTGTTGCGTTGCGCTGGCGATGTGAGGGAGCATCACAATGTTTTCAAGATGCATCAATCTTTCCGGCACATGGGGTTCATTGGCAAAAACGTCGAGGCCGGCGCCCGCAATTGTTTTTTTCTCAAGTGCCTCGATCAGCGCGAGTTCATCGACCACCGAGCCACGTGCAACGTTGATGAGAAATCCTTGTGGGCCCAGTGCCGACAGTACATCGGCGTTGATCAAGTGTTTTGTTTCTGAACCGCCTGCGGTGATGACGATCAAAAAGTCGGACCACTTGGCCAATTCGAGGAGTGACGGTGCATGTGCCCATGTGACATCGGCCACAGGATTGCGGGCGTGGTAACGAATCTCCATGTCAAAGCCGATGGCACGTTTGGCAATGGTTCTGCCAATGCGACCCATGCCCACAATGCCCAGCTTGGCACCGCTGACTTTGAAGCCTAAGGGGAATGTGGTGGTGCTCCATTTTTTGTCACGAACAAAACGGTCTGCCGCACTCAGGCCTCTGCCGATATCCAGCATCAACCCAAATGCGGTGTCGGCCACGCAATCGTTGAGCACATCGGGGGTGTATCCCACCGCAATGCCACGCGTCTTGGCATGTGCCACATCAATTTTGTCTAAACCGACACCAAAATTAGAAATCACACGCAAGCTGGGGAGGCGATCCACCAAGTCGTTGGACACGCCAATGGCCGCTGAGCTGACGAGGCCTGTGATGCTGGCCGCGTGCTCTGCCAAGAATGCGTGTGCTGCCTCTGGGTTGGCAGGCAAGGTCAAAAGTTCGTAGGACTGCGCCAGCCTGGATTCAAGGGGGCCAGGGAGTCGACCGACGTTGAGAAGTTTTGTTTTCATGTGTCGTGCCTGAAGATCAGTCGGCGGTGATGCCGCGTTCTTTGATCACGGCGGTGTAGCGCTTGCGATCGTTGTCGATGAGTTTGCTGAAGTCAGCAGGTGTTGTGGCTTTGGGAATGCCGCCTAGATCAATCAAACGATTTTTCACTTCGGGCGTCTCAATGATTTCTCGAACATCTGCTGAAATTTTTTCCAGAATGGCTACGGGGGTTCCCGCAGGTGCAACCAAGCCAATCCAGCTGATCGAGTTGAAACCCGGAATGCTGCTTTCGGCCAAGCTCGGCACATCTGGTAAGGCGCTCACACGCTGCTCGCTGGTGACGGCTAGGGCGCGCAGTTTGCCCGCTTTGATGTGGCCACTGGCTTCTAAAACGGTCATGAACGACAGTTGAACGTTGCCGGCCAACAAATCGGTGATCGCTGGCCCGCCACCTCGGTAGGGCACGTGAACAATGAAGGTGCCAGTGGCATCTTTGAACATTTCTGCGGCCAAGTGCGGGCCGCCACCTGCGCCAGAACTGCTGTAGTTCAATTTGCCGGGTTGATTTTTTGCGAGTGCAATAAATTCTTTGGCTGATTTCGCCGGGACCGATGGGTTGACCATCATCGCCAACGGCAATTCAGCCACCAATGAAATCGGTGCAAATGCTTTGTCTGGGTCGTAGGGCAGTTTTTTGTACAGCGCCGGGTTAATGGCTTGTGTGCCCAAGTTACCCATGAGAAGGGTGTAGCCATCCGGTTTTGCTTTGGCAACAAAATCTGCGCCCACTTGTCCTGCCGCGCCACCTTTGTTGTCGATGACGACAGACTGGCCCCATTTCAAGCTTAACTTTTGTCCCACGATGCGGGCACCTGTGTCGGTGCCACCGCCAGGTGGGAAGGGAACCACGATGGTGACGGGTTTGTCGGGCCAAGCAAAAGCTGGCGCTGCACACAACACCGTCAAAGCCAGCGCAACCAAGGAACGTGAATAGGTCATCATGATTTGATCTTTCTGATGTGGCCCAAGCCTCAGTAGCCGCCGCTTGCTTGTGGTTGTGTGGCACGCATTTTTGAAATGACTTGTTGCGCACCTGCGGCCATCAAACGTGCATCCGAGCTGATGGTGACGAATTGAAAACCTTTGGCAATGCGTTTTTGTGCAGATTCAGGCGTGCCGTTGTGAATGCCAGCCACCACGCCGTGCGCTTTGGCGCGCGCCAAGATGTGGTCCACCGCCTCGGCTGCTTTGGGGTCGAGGTCGTCGAAGGTGGGGTTGCAGCCCAAGGCCAAAGACAGGTCGGAGGGGCCGATGTAAATCGCATCCAAACCTTCCACCGACAAGATGTCGTCCAAGTTGTCGAGCGCAGCAGCGGTTTCAATCATGGCGAAGGTGACGATGGTGTCGTTGGCGTGCTTGGGGTAGTCAGCACCACCGTAGAGTAAGGCGCGCACGGGGCCAAAGCTGCGTGTGCCTTTGGGCGCGTAGTGGGTGTAGGCCACCAATTTTTGCGCGTCTTCTTTGGTGTTGACCATGGGGCAAATCACGCCGTAAGCGCCTGCGTCCAAAGTCTTCATCAAGATGCCGGGCTCCAACCAAGGCACGCGCACCACGGGCACGGTGGCGGTGGTGGAGATGGCTTGCAGCATGGTGACCATGGCTTGGTAGTCGACCACACCGTGTTGCAAATCGATGGTGAGGGAATCCCAGCCTTGGTGGGCCATGGTTTCAGCAGAAAAGCTGTTGGGGATGGCGAGCCAGCCATTGACGACGGCTCCGCCTGCTTGCCAAATTTCTCTGATTTTGTTGGGGCGCATAAATGTCAGGGGTGAAGTTTTTATCGAACCATGCAAGGACGTTTGTGGTCAAACGTCCAGCCGGGAATGAGGTATTGCATGGCCATGGCATCGTCGCGCGCGCCCAAGCCGTGTTGCAGATACAGCTGGTGGGCTTTTTCAACTTCCACCATGTCCAGCTCAACACCTAAGCCAGGCTTTTTGGGCACTTCCACATGGCCGTTGACGATTTGCAAAGGCTCTTTGGTCAGACCTTGGCCATCTTGCCAAATCCAATGGGTGTCGATGGCGGTGACTTTGCCGGGCGCTGCTGCTGCCACGTGGGTGAACATGGCCAGCGACACATCGAAATGGTTGTTGGAATGCGAGCCCCAGGTCAGCCCCCAATCGCGGCAGGTTTGCGCCACGCGTACCGAGCCGGCCATGGTCCAAAAGTGCGGGTCTGCCAAGGGAATGTCCACGCTTTGCAGCGAGAGCGAATGCACCATTTGTCGCCAGTCGGTGGCCACCATGTTGGTGGCGGTGGGCAAGCCGGTTTCGCGGCGGAACTCGGCCATCACTTCGCGGCCGCTGAAGCCTTCTTCTGCACCGCAGGGGTCTTCGGCATAAGCCACCACGCCGCGCATGTCGCGCATCAAACGCACGGCGTCTTTCAGCAGCCAGCCGCCGTTGGGGTCTAGGGTGACGCGTGCTTGTGGGAAGCGTTGGTGCAAGGCGGTGACGGCTTCAATCTCAGCCTCGCCCGCGAGCACGCCGCCTTTGAGTTTGAAGTCGTTGAAGCCATATTTCTCTCGTGCGGCTTCGGCCAAACGCACCACCGACTCGGGGGTCATGGCCTTTTCGTTGCGCAAGCGGAACCAGGCGTTGTCTGCCTCGTGTTCAGAGCGATAGGGCAGGTCGGTTTGGGTGCGGTCGCCGATGAAAAACAAATAGCCCAACATCTCCACCGAGCTGCGTTGCTGGCCTTCGCCCAAGAGCGCGGCCACAGGCACGTTCAGGTGTTGGCCAAGCAAATCGAGCAAGGCAGATTCAACAGCCGTCACGGCATGGATGGTGGTGCGCAAGTCGAAGGTTTGCAGGCCCCGCCCGCCCGCATCGCGGTCTGCGAAGCGGGTGCGTAGCGTGTTGAGCACCGCTTGCACATTGCCAATGCTTTGGCCCACCACCAACTCGGTGGCGTCTTCCAGCGTGGCGCGGATTTTTTCACCCCCTGGCACTTCGCCAATGCCGGTGCGCCCCGCGTTGTCGGTGAGGATGAGCAAGTTGCGCGTGAAGAAAGCGCCGTGTGCGCCAGAGAGGTTCATCAACATGCTGTCATGCCCCGCAACGGGGATGACGCGCAACTGTGTGATGACGGGAGAGGTGTGAGGCATGGCGTGATGTCTAAGAGTGACCGACTCAGTCGGCTTTGATGTTGCGGGTGTCGATCAGCTTTTTCCAACGTGCAAATTCAGACGCTTGGTAAGCGGTGAATTGCTCAGGTGTGTTGGCCACGATCTCGAAGCCCAAATCCAGCAACTTGGTTTTGACTTGCGGGTCATTCAAACCGGCCACGATGGCAGCATGCAACTTGGCTTTGATGTCCGCAGGCAAACCTTTGGGGGCCGCAATGGCTTGCCATGAATACACATTGGCTTCTTTGATGCCCAGCTCTTCGAGCGATGGCACATTGGGCAAGAGCGGTGAGCGCTTGGCGCTGGTGATCGACAGTGGGCGCAACTTGCCCGCCAAGATTTGCGGCATGGCGGTGTTGATGTTCATGAACGACGAGTCCACTTGGCTCCCTAGCAAATCGGTCATCACAGGGCCACCGCCTTTGTAGGGCACGTGGATGCCGGTGGTGTTGGTTTGCAACCAAAACAACTCGGCGGTGAGGTGGTCGCTGCTGCCGTTGCCCGAAGAGGCAAACGTCATTTTGTTGGGATTGGCTTTGAGGAAGGCAATCACATCGGCCATCGATTTGTGGGGTGAGCTCGCGGGTACCACCAACACATTGGGCGCTTGCACGGCGATGCTGATGTAGTCGAAATCTTTCAGCGCGTCATAGGGCACTTTGGCCAACAGATGCGGTGCAATCACATAAGGACCGAGGGACGACACCAACAGCGTGTGGCCATCAGCAGGGGCGCGTGCCACAAAGCCTGCGCCAATCGTGCCGGTGGCACCGGCTTTGTTGTCGGTGATGAAACTGCCGCCCAGTTTTTCTTGCAGCTTGGGTGCCAAGGTGCGCGCAATCAAATCGGTGGCGCCACCGGGTGGGAAGGGCACGACCAAGGTGACGGGTTTGTCAGGCCACGCGTGTGCCGCGCCCATGAACAAGGCACTGGTCAGCATGGCTAAGAGCAGATGGCGTTTTTTCATTGTGGTTCTCCGTGTCGATGGGGTATGGCTGTTGGCGCTCAAATTGCACCGCGTGTGTTGGTGTAGATGGCGTACAGCGAATGGCTGCTGGCCATGAACAGTCGGTTATTTTTTGCACCACCAAAGCACAAGTTGGCGCAGCGCTCAGGCAGATGGATGTGACCAATGGCGGTGCCGTCAGGTGCGAACACGCGCACGCCATCAAGTTCTTCGGGTTGGGCGTGTGCCGAGCCGTCGCTGCCCCAGCCACACCAAATGTTGCCGTCGATGTCGACCGCGATGCCGTCCAGCGCACCTGGGCCTTGGGCATCAATGGCCAAACGTTTGTTGGACAAGGTGCCTTGGGCACTCACGTCATACGCCCACACTTTGCGGTGTGGTTTGGCGCGGCTTTCCACCAAATACAACACCGACTCGTCGGGTGAGAAGGCCAAACCATTGGGGCCTTGCACATCGGTCAGCACTTGTTGCAGCTGACCATCGCTGGGGTGGATGCGGTACAGCGCATGGGGCAGTTCGGCCACGGCTGCATCGCCTTCCCAGTCGCCTGAAATACCAAAGGGCGGGTCTGTGAACCACACCGCACCATTGCGTTGGCACACGATGTCGTTGGGCGAGTTCAAGCGTTTGCCATCAAACGCATCGGCCAGCACGGTGATGGCCCCGTTGTATTCGGTGCGCGTGATGCGGCGTGTTTGGTGTTCACAGGTGAGCAAGCGGCCTTGCGCATCACGCGCCAAACCATTGGCGTTGTGCGAGGGCTTACGAAACTCACTCACGTGGCCCGATGCATCGTCCCAACGCAAGATGCGGTTGTTGGGAATGTCCGACACCAACAGACAGCGGCCATCGCCAAACCACACCGGACCTTCGGCCCAGCGCATGCCCGTGGCCAACTGTTCAACGCTGGCGCTGAACAAACGCAGTTTTAAAAAGCGCTCATCCAACACCTCAACGCGTGGGTCTGGATAGCGTGCGTTGACTTCAAAGGCAATGCCAGGTCTGTCAGTCATGGTGTTATTTCAAAATCAAATTGGGCAACCACATGGAGAACGCAGGCACATAGGTGACCAGCATCAAGGCGGCAATCAGGCCGCCGTAGAACGGCCAAATGGTTTTCATCACGGTACCCACCGACACTTCACCAATCGTGCAGCCCACAAACTGGGTGGTGCCGACGGGCGGGGTGTTCAAGCCCAACGCGCAGTTGATGAGCATGACGATGCCGAATTGCTCGGTGCTCATGCCCATTTGTTGACAGATGGGCAAGAAGATGGGCGTGCAAATCAAAATCGTGGCCGCCATGTCGAGAAAGGTGCCCAGCACAAACAAGATGACGTTCACGCACAAGAAGATGACCCAAGGCGTGGCACTGATGCTCGACAGCATTTGCCCGGTCAATTCAGCCACACCGTACAAGCCAATCAAGTAGCCAAACATGGAGCTGATGCCAATCAGCAGCAACACCGCGCCCGTGCTTTTGACGGCTTTGGCTGCTGCTTTCAATAACTGTTCGCGGGTGAGCTTTTTGTAAACCATCGTGGCCAAGAACAACGCCCAAATCACCGCCACAGAGGCTGACTCAGTCGCCGTGAACGCGCCCGACAAAATGCCCACGATGATGATGACCACCACCAACAGGCCTGGCAACGACTGCGCAAACGAATGTCCCACCACGGCCCAACCTGGGAAGGTGCCAGCAGGGTAGCCGCGCTTCACGGCCACGGCATAAGCCGCCACCAAGTTACAAATGGTCAACACAATGGCTGGCACGATGCCCGCCAAAATCAAGGCTGCAATGCTCACCTTGCCGCTGGCCGCCAGCGTGAAGATGATGAGGTTGTGGCTGGTGGGCATCAAGGCGCCCACCAAGGACGCATGCGTGGTCACGTTGACCGCGTAGTCGGCGTCATAGCCTTCTTTTTTCATTTGCGGAATCAACACCGCACCCATGGCTGACACGTCGGCCACGGGTGAGCCCGACACGCCACCAAACAAGGTGCATGCCAGCACGTTGCTCATGCCCAAACCACCGCGCACATGACCGGCGAGCGACTTGGCGAAATCCACAATCTTGTCGGCGATGCCGCCGTACATCATGATTTCACCGGCAAAGATGAAGAAGGGAATCGCGAGGAACGAGAACGGGTTCATGCCCGAAATCATTTGTTGAAAACCCACCGCCAAAGGCAAGCCTTCAAACAACAAGGTTGCCAAAGACGACAAACCAATCGAGAACGCCACGGGCACGCCCAGCAGCAACAGCAGCGTGAAGCTCACGCACAAAATGGTCAATGCCATGATGGCTCCACCTCTTCACCGCGAATCAAAGCAATGATGTGTTCAATAGAAAACAAGGCAATCAACACGCCGGCCATGGCAGGCGGGACGTATTTGAAAGCCTCGGACAACCCGAGGGTTGGGATTTTGTAATCCCACACGCTTTGTGCCAGCACGGCACAGTTGTAGGCCATCACCACGCCAAAGCCTAAAACGAGGACGTGGATGAGCAACTCCATCTTCAAGCGCACGGTATCGGGCACCAGCACCAACAAAGATTCCAAGCCAATGTGGCCGGCATCGCGTACGCCCACGGCCATGCCCAGCATGGTCACGTAGAGCACGAGCAACACGGCACCACTCTCCGCCCAAGTGGGCGTGTCGTTGAGCACGTAGCGGCCAATGACTTGGTAGAGCACAGCGGCAATCAGCAGCACGAGGCCGCTGACGCCCACCTTCAAACAAAGCCGCGCGAGGGCGGCACAAAAGCGTGTGTACATGGATGACTTTTATTTAACGGCGTTGATGCGTTTGACCATGTCTTGCAGCTTGGGGTCTTTCAAGAACTTGTCATACACAGGCTTCATCGCGGCTTGGAAGGGGGCTTTGTCCACATCGATGATTTCAGCGCCGCCAGCTTTGACGATGGCCAAAGATTTGGCTTCACGCTCGTCCCACAGCTTGCGCATGTAGGTCACAGACTCTTTGGCGGCTGCACGAATTTGTTTTTGCTCGTCAGCAGACAGCGTGTCCCACACCTTCTTAGAGAAGAGCAAGATTTCTGGAGCCATCGAGTGCTCGGTCTTGTTGTAGTACTTGGCGACTTCAAAGTGACGTGAGCTCTCGTAAGAGGGGTAGTTGTTTTCCGCGGCATCGACCAAACCGGTTTTCAGCGCGGTGTACACCTCGCCGTAGGGCATGGGTGTTGCGTTGGCGCCCATGGCTTCGAGCAGTGACACCCACAAATCGCTTTGTTGCACGCGCACCTTCAAACCTTTGGCATCGGCCAAGGTTTTGATGGGCTTCTTGACGGTGTAAATCGAGCGTGCGCCAGAGTCATAAAACGCCAAGCCGATAAAGCCTTGGGCTTCGCAGTCTTTCAAGATTTCTTCACCAATCGCACCGTCCAGCACTTTGCGCATGTGGTCGGTCGAGCGGAACAAGAAGGGCATGGTGGGCACCATGGTGGCGGCACAGATGTTGTTCATGGGGGCCACGTTCACGCGGGCCATGGCGATGGCACCGAGCTTGGTTTGCTCAATCGTGTCCTTCTCGTTGCCGAGAGCAGACTTCGAGAACACCTTGATGCTGTGCTTGCCATTGCTGGATTTGTTCAGTATCTCGCCCATATGACGCACGGCTTGCACGGTGGGGTAGTCGTCGGGGTGAATGTCAGACGAGCGGAATTCGGTGGCGTGTGACGCCAACGCAAACAGCGAGGTGGCCGCAGTGGCTACCAAGGTCTTGAGCAAATTCGAACGTGCGTTCATGGGTGTCTCCTGTTGTGGTTAGAAATTCAGAAAGGGCCGGCTTTGACAAAACCACCGCCTTGGTAAATCACGGCGGGGTCATTCAAATCGAGGGTGAGTTGCTTGGCTTCTACGGCGGCACGGAACGGCTCAGAGCTGTCGAGTGGGCGGTAGCCAATGTGTTTGGCGGGGGTGTTGTCCCACCACACGTGGTTGTTGTCGGACATGCCGTAAATCACGCTGTAGCCGACAACGGGGGAGTTGAGGCTGGCAATGACCAAGCGCTCCAAGTCGTCGAAGCTCATCCAAGTGGCGAGCATGCGGCGGTCTTTGGGTTCTGCGAATGAAGAGCCAATACGCAGGCACACGGTTTCAATGCCATAGCGGTCAAAGTAAAAGCGGGCGAGGTTTTCACCAAAGGCTTTGCTCAGGCCGTAATACCCATCGGGACGCACGGGCATGGTGGCATCGACCACTTCGTCTTGGCGATAAAAGCCGGTGACGTGGTTGGAGCTGGCAAACACGATGCGGCGTGTGCCGTGGGTGCGGGCGGCTTCGTACAGGTTGTAGGCGCCAATGATGTTGGCTTGCACGATGTCGTCAAACGGTTGCTCGGTCGAGATCCCGCCCAAGTGCACCACCGCATCCACGCCTTCGAGCAGCTTGAACACAGCAGGGCGGTCTTGCAAAGGGACGGGCATGATTTCTTCGCCAGCGTGGGCAGTGCCCAAATCGCCCAAGTCACTGACGCGCAGCACATCGCAGCGCGCTTTCAGACGCGGACGCAAAACACGTCCTAGGCCACCGGCGGCACCTGTTAGCAACAGGCGTGAGTACATGTGTGAGGAGGTAGCCATAAATGTGACGTCAAGTTTGGGTTGTGCGATGTTTGCGTTGAGGTTAATTTGGTAGCGCTACCAAATTGAATGAACGCATGTTAGCCACGCCAAAACGGGTCGTCAATGCTTTTACGTCAGGGTTTTCGCTAGGGCTGTGCTGTCGCGCTCGATGATGGAAAAGCCCACATCCACAATGCGCGGATCCACCGTGCGGCCCTCGGCACGGTCCATCAAAAAGCGGGCTGCGAGCGTGCCAATTTGCCCGCCATTGATGCGCACGGTGGTGAGCGCAGGCACCATGTCGGCCACAAAAGGCACATCGCCAAAGCCCATCACGGCGATGTCGTCTGGCACGGTCAAGCCACGTGCGCGGGCTTCGGTCATGACGCCCAAAGCGAGCAGGTCGGAGCTGCAAAAAACAGCTTGCGAATCTGGGGCTTCAGCCAAGATACGGGCCATGGCTTCGCGGCCACTTTTGAGTGAGCGCGAAGCGCCCACATTGGCGACAAACACAGGGGGCAAACCCAGTTGCGCCACGGTCTCTTGAAAGGCGACGGTGCGGCGGTCGGCGCGCTCATCTTCGGCGCGCACGATGGCAAATTTTGTGTAGCCTTTGCGCATCAGAAATTGGGCCACTTCACGGCCAATTTCCGAGTGAGAGAAGCCAATCAGCATGTCAATCGGTGTGGGGGTCAAGTCCCAGGTTTCGACCACCGGAATGCCCGAGGCCAGCAAGCGCGTGCGCGCCTTGCCTGGCGGCAAGATGCCGGTGATGAAAATGCCGTCGGGGCGGCGACCAATGATGGCTTCGAGCAGCAGCTCTTCGCGCTCGGCGGAGTAGCCCGATTGGCCCAGCATCAGTTGGTAGCCTGCATCAAACAAGGTGCCGTTCAAAGACTCGATGGTTTCCATGAACACCGACACTACCGTGCTGGGCACCACGGCTGCAATCAGGCGACTGCGCGAGGAGGCCAAACCACCGGCCATGCGGTTGGGCACGTAGCCGGTGCGTTGCACCGCCTCTTGCACTTTGCGCAACACATCGGGCGAGACTTGGTTGGGCGTGTTGATGGCCCGTGACGCGGTGATGGGGGCCACGCCTGCGAGCATGGCCACATCGCGCAGGGTGATGGCACCGCTGCTGCGGCGTGAGCGTTTGGGCTGTTCTTTGTCGGTCATGAAATTCTTTGGCGTGTCTACTTGCACGTTCGATTATGGTACCGCTATCATTGCGTTTGTAAAGGCTTTGAACCTGAGCCGAATGATAGGAGACCTTGATGACCCCACTCACCATCCGCATGCAGCCTCGAGACAACGTGGCGATTGTGGCCAACCACGGTGGTTTGCCCGCAGGCACCCTGTTGCCAGATGGCTTGTGCTTGCGTGACGCTGTGCCCCAAGGGCACAAGGTGGCGTTGGTCGATATTCCTGCGAATGGTGCGGTGCTGCGCTATGGCATTGCGATTGGCTACGCCTTGAAAGACATTCCTGCGGGCAGCTGGGTGCATGAGCGTTTGCTGCAAATGCCGTCCGCCCGCGAGTTGGACAACTTGCCTATAGCCACCGTGAAGCCTGAACCTTTGCCGCCGCTGGAGGGCTACACCTTCGAGGGCTACCGCAATGCCGATGGCTCTGTGGGCACGCGCAATATTCTGGCCATCACCACCACGGTGCAATGTGTGTCGGGCGTGGTTGAGTTTGCCGTGGCGCGCATCAAGGCTGAGTTGTTGCCCAAGTTTCCTCATGTGGATGACGTGGTGGGCCTTGAGCACACCTATGGTTGCGGTGTGGCCATTGATGCCGATGGTGCAGAGATTCCCATTCGCACCCTGCGCAACATCAGCCTCAACCCCAACTTTGGCGGTGAGGTGATGGTGGTCAGTTTGGGCTGCGAAAAATTGCAACCCGAACGCTTGATGCCACCTGGTGCCATCCCCATCAACGACCAACGCGGTGAAGCGCTTGATGTGGTGTGTCTGCAAGACGATGCACATGTGGGCTTCATGTCCATGATTGACGACATCATGCAAACCGCCACGCGCCACCTCGAACGCCTGAACTTGCGCCGCCGCGAAACCGTGCCTGCCAGCGAGCTGGTGGTGGGTGTGCAGTGCGGTGGCAGCGACGCGTTTTCGGGCGTGACGGCCAACCCTGCTGTGGGCTACTGCACCGATTTGTTGGTGCGCGCTGGCGCGAGCGTGATGTTCTCCGAGGTGACCGAGGTGCGCGATGGCATTGACCAACTCACCTCACGCGCGACCACGCCCGAAGTGGCCGAGGCCATGATTCGTGAAATGGCTTGGTACGACGCGTACCTGGCACGTGGCCGTGCAGACCGCAGTGCCAACACCACGCCGGGCAACAAAAAAGGTGGCTTGTCCAACATCGTGGAAAAAGCCATGGGCTCGATCGTCAAGTCGGGCTCTGCGCCGATTTCGGGCGTGTTGTCGCCGGGTGAAAAGCTCAAACAAAAAGGCCTGATTTACGCCGCCACACCAGCCAGCGATTTCATTTGCGGCACGCTGCAATTGGCCGCAGGCATGAACTTGCATGTGTTCACCACGGGGCGCGGCACGCCTTATGGTTTGGCGGAAGTGCCGGTCATCAAAGTGGCCACACGCACAGACCTGGCCCGCCGTTGGCATGACCTGATGGATGTGAACGCCGGCACCATTGCCGATGGCACCAAGACGATTGAAGAGGTGGGCACTGAGCTGTTTCAGCTCATGCTCGATGTGGCCAGTGGCCGCAAAAAAACCTGGGCTGAACATTGGAAGTTGCACAACGCCTTGGTGTTGTTCAACCCCGCGCCTGTGACCTGAAGACAAAAACGAAGGAGACAAAACATGACACACGCCACATCAAATCGTCGGCATTGGCTGGGCGCTCTGGGCTTGCTGCTTGGCAGTTGGTGCTTGGGCGTCAGTGCGCAAAGCTGGCCGAGCGGGCCCATCAAAATCATCGTGCCGTACCCGCCCGGTGGCTCGTCCGACATCATTGCGCGGGCCATCAGCCAGCCTCTGTCGGATGCGCTGAAGCAAACCGTGGTGGTTGAAAACCGTCCTGGCGCCAATGGCAACCTAGGCGCAGACGCTGTGGCCAAGTCCAAGCCCGATGGCTTGACGCTGTTGCTCTGCGACACGGGTGCTTTGGCCATCAGCCCCTCGGTGTACACCAAGCTCGCGTTTGATCCTTCCACCGACTTGCGCGGCGTCAGCATGTTGGCGTACTCACCGCACATGCTGGTGGTGCATCCGTCTGTGCCTGCGAATAATTTGCAAGAGTTGGTGGCCTTGTCCAAGAAAACGCCCATCAACTTTGCGGTGACGGCCATGGGCAGTGCGCCACATTTAGCCGGTGTGGCGGTGCAACGTGCCAGTGGTGCGTCATGGGTGTACATCCCGTACAAAGGTGGCGTGCAGGCCGTGACCGACACGATGGCGGGGCAAACCCAAGTGGTGATGAACGGCATGTTGGCCACCTTGCCGCATGTGCAAAGTGGCAAGCTCAAAGTGTTGGGTATTTCCAAAGGCACGCGCATGCCCTTGGTCGGCCATATCCCCACTTTGGCTGAGCAAGGGTTGACCGGCTTTGAGTCGGGAACTTGGCAAGGCGTGTTGGTGAATGCCGCCACCCCCAAACCGATCGTGGAGAAACTGCATGCCGAGTTGGTGAAGGTCATTCGCAGCCCCGAAATTCGCAGCCGCCTCACGGGCCAAGGCGCGGAAGTGGTGACCATGCGGCCCGACGAGCAAGATGCGTTCTTCAAACAAGAGCGTTCGCGTTGGCAAAAAGTGGTGATGGAAGAGGGCATTCGTCTCGACTAAAGCCACCCCGGTGTCCGTGCCGACGCCAAGCTGCAACAATCTTGGCGTGATTCCCGTTCTCTATTCCTTCCGCCGCTGTCCTTACGCTATGCGCGCTCGCTTGGCTTTGCGTGTGAGTGGTGTCGCTTATGAACACCGCGAAGTGGCGTTGAAAGCCAAGCCCGCCGACATGTTGGTGGCCTCGCCCAAAGGCACGGTGCCGGTGTTGTGTTTGACTACGGGCGACGTGTTAGAGCAAAGCTTAGACATCATGCGCTGGGCGTTGCAGCAAAACGATGCCGAGGCTTGGTTGCCCAACTTGCCTGACGAATGGACATTCACCAACGCGGGCATTGCTTTGAACGATGGCGAATTCAAAGCCCATTTAGACCGTTACAAATATCCGCAGCGTTTTGGCTTGATTGATGGCTTGCAGCACCGCACACAAGGTGCCGAGGTCTTGATGCGGTGGCAAGCGCACTTGCAAACCCACGCGTTTTTGTCGGGTCATCGCTGGGGTTTGTTGGATGCTTGCGTGGCGCCATTTGTGCGCCAGTTTGCACGCACAGACCGTGCGTGGTTTGATGCACAGCCTTGGCCGCAGTTGGCGCAGTGGCTGGTGACATTTGAAAACTCAGAGGCGTTTGCTGCTGTGATGCACAAGCACCCGCTGTGGGCTTCGTCGCAGCTTGAACGCTTGCCTGCTTAGCCAGCAGCTTTCAAGAAGTCCATCACCAACTGCCACTGTGCAGGCACGTTCAACGCAGGCGCATGGCCGCAGCCCGCAATCTCCTCCGAACGCAACAAGCCTTTGGCACCCGGGCCGCGCGTGTGCATGGTTTGGATGGTGTCTGGCGAAATTAAATCTGAGTTGGCCCCACGCATCACCATCACGGGGATGTTCAGCGCATCGTATTCGTTCCACATGGGGTACTCAGGCACTTCGCGGAAAAACTGTTGGGTGATGTTGGGGTCGTAGTGCGGCGTCACGCGGCCATCGGGCAGGCGGCGGGTGGAGGTTTCGGTCAAGTGCGTCCATTGCGCATCGGTTTGAAAGCCAAACGGTGCATAGGCTTGGCGGAAGAAAGCCTCTAGTTCAGGCACGGTGTCAAACGCCGGGGGCTGGCCTGCGTAGGCTTTGATACGGTCTACCGCCGTCGCCGAGATTTCAGGGGCGATGTCGTTCAGCACCAAGCTGCGAATGCGGCCTTTGAAGGCGGGCAGTTCTAACGCCGCAGCGCACACCAAACCCAAAGCGCCGCCCATCGAGGTGCCAATCCAGTGGGCTTGGGTGATGTGCAGCGCATCCATCAAGTCCAGCGTGATGCGGGCGTAGGTGGCAAAGCTGTAGTCGTTTTTGGGGGCGTGGCTCCACTGGCTCAGGCCTCGGCCAATGGTGTCGGGGCAAATCACGCGGTAGTCGTCGCTCAGCTGCTCGGCCAGCGCATCAAAATCACGGCCTGTGCGTGCCAAGCCGTGCCAGGCAATGACCACGGGCAGCGAGGTGTCGCCCCACGCGGTGTAGTGGATGTTGAAGCCGTGGCATTGCAAATAGTGTGAGCTGGGTTTCATGGTGAGTTCAGTTTACGATTGCCCCATGCAATTGCAAGATATTTTGTATTCCCAAGGTTTTGGCACGCGCCGTATTTGCGCAGGTCTCATTCAACAAGGTTATGTGCAGGTCGATTTGGGCGAGGGCTTGGTCACCTGTGACGATGCACTGGAAGACATCGACGTGCTCGAAGGCCTCCCGTATTCGGTGCAGGGCGTGCTGTGGCCGTATCACGCCAAGGCCTATGTGTTGCTGCACAAGCCTGCGGGCTACGAGTGTTCGCACAAGCCTTCGGCTTGGCCCAGTCTGTACACCTTGCTGCCCCCCGCGCTGCGCCAACGCCCGCAAAAAAGCGCGGTCCAAGGCGTGCAAGCGGTGGGGCGCTTGGACCAAGACACCACGGGCATGTTGGTGCTGACCGACGATGGCCCGCTGATTCACCGCATGAGTTCGCCTCGTCACCATGTGCCCAAGGTGTACGAGGTGACCACGGACGCCCCGCTGGATGACAAACAAGTGCAACGCCTGCTCGATGGTGTGGTGCTGGACGACTCACCCAAGCCCGTCAAAGCCGCGGCGTGTGTGGCAGTGGCCGAGCACCACATGCGCCTGACCCTGACCGAGGGCAAGTACCACCAAGTCAAACGCATGTTGGCGGCGGTGGGCAACAAGGTGGTGGGGCTGCACCGTTCGCAAATTGGCGCCATGCCATTGCCTGCCGATTTGGCGCCGGGCCAGTGGCGTTGGATCAGCGAAGATGAGCTGAAGCTGCTAGCTACAAACGCTTAATTTTTCCCCGCGTTCGTGGCTTGTTTGCGTTGGGTCAAACGGATTTCGTTTGAAATCAAGCCCTTTGCGCAGGTGTGCGTAGCTTGGCTCGTTACACTGGACGCAGATTTTTCAAGGTGTTTTTTGTGTTTTTGATTCAACGTTTGACGCTGGCTTTGGCCAGTGCGCTGCTGTTGGCAGCAGCCCCTGTCGCGCAGGCTGGCAACCCCATTTTTGTGCTGAACTCGCAAGACGCGAATGTGAGCGTGATTGACTCCGCCACATGGAAAGAGACCCGTCGCATTGCCACCGGCAAAGAGCCGCATCACATCTACCTGACCCCCGATGAAAAATCGGTCATCGTGGCCAACGCGGGTGGCGACTCACTCACTTTCATCGACCCACGCACCGCTGACGTGCAACGCGTGGTGCGTGGCACCTTGGACCCGTACCAACTCCGTTTCTCGCCGGACATGAAATGGTTTGTCACGGTGGCCAACCGTTTGAACCACATCGACATTTACCGTTGGGATGGCAAAGAACTGACGCTGGCCAAGCGCATCCCTTCGAGCAAAACGCCCAGCCACATTTGGATTGACACCAAAAGCACCACCGCTTACGCCACCATGCAAGACAGCAACGAGTTGGTGGCGGTCGATCTAGCCACGCAAACCTTGAAGTGGCGAGTCAAAACAGGCGAAATGCCTGCGGACGTGTTTGGAACGCCCGATGACAAACACCTGTTGGTCGGCCTGACGGGCGGTGACCATGTGGAGGTGTATGACGTCACCGGACCACAAGCCAAGCTGGTGAAAAACATTCCCACCGGTGAAGGCGCACATGCCTTCCGTGCCTTGGGCGATGGTCGTCACGTGTTTGTGGGTAACCGCGTGGCCAACACGGTCAACAAGATTGACTACACCAAGCTCGAATCCGTGGCGCAGTTCAAAGCCCCAGGTGGCCCCGACTGCATGGAAGTGACAGCCGATGGCAAATTGCTGTTGGTCTCTTCGCGTTGGATTAAAAAGGTCAGCGTGATTGACATCGCCACAGGCCAACTGGTGCGTCAAGTCAAAGTTGGCAAATCGCCCCACGGCATTTGGACCCTAGACCACGCCAAGCGGTATTGATGATGCACATGCGTTGCTTAAGTTTTGGTTTCCTTGCCTCACTGAGCATCGCTGTACACGTGGCCCACGCTGCTGCGCCTTGCAGCAAGCCGTTGTACCTCACGTTTGACACGGGCCACATGGGCGTGGCCCCGCTGATTGCGGAGGTGTTGAACCGTCAAAACGTCAAAGTTACCTTTTTCGCAGCCAACGAACCTACCAAAGAGGGCGACGGTTCGCTGGGAGAGCATTGGGCCCCTTGGTGGAAGGCCCGTGGCGCAGAAGGCCACGCTTTTGCTTCGCACACGTTTGACCATGTGTATTGGCGCTCTGACTTGCCGCGTGGCAGCTGGCAGATGCGCCCCACAGCTGGCGCTAGCAAGGGCCAAACCGAGGTCTGGACCAGCCAACGCTATTGCGACCAGTTGCAACTTGCCAACACGCGTCTTGAGCAAATCACGGGCGTCAAACCCCTGCCTTTGTTTCGCGCACCTGGCGGTAAAACATCCCCCTCGCTATTGACCGCGGCCAAGCAATGCGGCTTTGCCCACGTCGGATGGGCCGATGCCGGCTTTTTGGGCGATGAGTTGCCCAGTGACAAATACCCCAATGCGCTGCTGCAACACCGCGCGTTGAGCAGCATCCGTTCGGGTGACATCTTGATGGCGCACCTGGGCATTTGGTCGCGCCAAGACCCGTGGGCCCCTGCGGTGCTGGAGCCCTTGATTGAAGGCCTCAAAGCCAAAGGGTTTTGTTTCGCGACGCTCAAAGACCATCCACAATTCAAAACATGGACGCGTTAATCGACCTCTTTGCCAACACCCAAGCTGCTTTGTATGAAGACGTGATGCAGCCCATCGCGTTCGCGGTAGGCCTGGGTAACCGCTTGGAAGATGTGTTCGACGGCACAGGCTGGCTGCTGGTGGGCTTGCTTCAAATTGTCGTCATGTTGTTGGTGATTGGCCCCTTGCAACGCTGGCGTCCCGTCGAGGCGGTGACTGACAAGCGCGCCGTTTACACCGATGTGATTTACACCCTCATTCACCGTTTGGGTTTGTTCCGCATCGTTTTGTTTTTGTTGATTGAACCTGTGCTGGACACGCTCATGGGCGCGTTGCGCGTGCAAGGCGTGGGCACTTTTCACTTGGAAGATCTGTGGCCGGGCGTGACCGATGGCCCGTTCACCAGCTTTGTGATTTATTTGGTGGTGTTTGACTTTGTCAATTACTGGTTGCACCGCGCCCAACACCAATGGCACTGGTGGTGGGCCTTGCACGCGGTGCACCACTCGCAGCGCCAGATGACGCAGTGGACCGACAACCGCAACCACTTGTTAGATGACTTGATCGGCGCCGTCATCTGGGTGTGCATCGCGCAGCTCATTGGCATTGCGCCCACGCAGTTTGTGGCGGTGGTGGCCATCACGCAGCTGTTTGAAAACTTTCAACATGCCAATTTGCGTGTCACTTTTGGTAAGTGGGGTGAGCGCTTGTGGGTCAGCCCACGGTTTCATCGTCTACACCACGCGATTGGTTTAGGGCATGAATCCAAGCTGAAGTCAGTGATGAGCGCTGCAGGTGAAGCGACCCGCGTCGGGGCCGCATTAGGCGGGCACAACTTTGGCGTCCTTCTGCCTTGGTGGGATGTCATGTTTGGCACCGCCAACTTCGATATGCGCTTCGAGCCCACGGGCATCCGCGACCAAGTGGAGCAGGGTGTGGATTACGGCGAAGGTTTCTGGTCTCAGCAGCGATTGGGTATCAAACGCCTCATGCAAGCCTTAGGTTTTTCATCCGCACGTTAAATAGCTGCGGTATGCTTTTGGCATGCGTTTGTTTTTGGATTCTTTTTGGCGCGCACTGGCTTACTGCCTGATGCCGCGCGTGATCACCCTCTCTTTGCTGCCCCTTGCCATGTTGCTGGTGTTGTCAGTGAGTTGGGGGTATTTCTATTGGGCGCCCACGCAAGAGTGGGTACGCGAGATGCTGGCCTCTTGGCAAGTGCTGCAAAGCATGCTGGATTGGCTGCAGGACAACGGTGCGGGTGAATTGCAAGCGGTGATGGTGCCGTTGGTGGTGATTTTTGCCATCACGCCTGCTTTGGTGGTGGTGTCTTTGTTGGCGGTGTCTTTGATGATGACGCCCGCGTTGGTGAATTTGGTGGTCCACCGTCGCTTTGAACACCTGGCGCTCAAGCATGGCGGCACAAACCTCACCAGCTTGGCTTGGACCTTGGGTTCCACCGTCATTGCGTTGTTGGCCATGCTGATTTCCTTGCCTTTGTGGGTGGTGCCGCCTTTGATGTTCATCGTGCCGCCGCTCATTTGGGGCTGGCTCAGCTATCGCATCATGGTGTACGACGCACTGATGTCGCATGCCAGTCGTGACGAGCGTTTGGCGCTTGGTCGCAAACACAGGGTTTGGCTGCTGCTGATCGGTGTGTTGACCGGTTACATGGGCGCGCTGCCCAGCTTGGTATGGGCTTCTGGTGCTTTGTTTGCTGCTGCATTTTTGGTTCTGATTCCCTTGGCCATTTGGATTTATGCCTTGGTGTTTGCCTTTACCTCGCTGTGGTTTGCTCATTACAGCTTGGGTGCGTTAGAAGCCCTGCGGGCGGAGTCGGACACTGTGGTGATGGGGGCCTCGGTGCCGCTACCCACGGTAGCATCGGCGGATGACTCACACACACCACAACTCCCCAGTGCCTAAAGCCCGACCTGAGTTCGGGCTCATCATCGTTGGCGACGAAATTCTTTCGGGCAAGCGTGCCGACAAGCACATGCCCAAAGCCATTGAGTTGCTAAATGCCCGTGGCCTGTCGCTCGACTGGGCGGATTACGTGGGCGATTCGCCTGAGCGCATCACCCGGACCTTGGCCCGCGCGTTTGAAAGTAACAGCATTGTGTTTTCCTGCGGCGGTATTGGTGCAACGCCTGATGACCACACCCGCCAATGCGCAGGCAAAGCCCTGGGCCTTGACATCGTGCTGCACCCCGAAGCTGAAGCCCTGATTCGTGAACGCATGCAAGACACCGCCAAAGAGCAGGGCGTGCCGTATGAGCCTGATCGCCATGACAACGTGCATCGTCTCAACATGGGCGTGTTCCCCGTGGGCGCACGCATCATTCCCAATCCGTACAACAAGATCCCAGGCTTTACCTGCCAAGGTGCGGGCGGTGGCGTGGTGCACTTTGTGCCGGGCTTTCCGGTCATGGCTTGGCCCATGATGGAATGGGTGCTCGACACTTATTACCCGCATTTGTTTCAGAAGGCGGCTTGGATTGAAAAATCCATCGTCATCTACGGCTCCATGGAGGCCACGCTGACCCCACTGATGGAGACCTTGGAGCGGGACCATCCGGGCGTCAAAGTGTTCAGCTTGCCGAGCGTGGACCACCCCGAGCATGGCCGACACATCGAGTTGGGCGTGAAAGGCTCGCCAGACCATGTGGCACTGGCGTACCCAGCCATGTTGTCAGGTCTCCAAACCTTTGGTTTGAAATTCGGCCCCGAATTGGTGCGTGAGTAACGTGGAACCATTTTGGTGCAAAATTGCACCAAAATAGAGCATCCTGTTTTTCGGGGTTTAGCGCTTGGAATGCGCTTTTGCGGCCAATTTGATTCAATCTCGGTGCAAAATAGGCGCCTTGACGGTGAAGCCGGTGGCGGTCGCTGTGACGCATATGTTGGCACAGAAACTGCATCCTCAACCTCGAAACACTTTTTAACCCAACCTACCCTAGCAGGAGAACTTGATGGCCAAGACCGTCGCAGACGTAATGAAAATGGTGAAAGAGAACGAAGTTAAATTCGTTGACTTCCGTTTCACCGATACCCGTGGCAAGTGGCAGCACATCACTGCGCCCGTGTCGCAGTTCGACGAAAGCAAGTTCGAAGAAGGTCAAGCGTTTGACGGTTCTTCTATTGCTGGTTGGAAAGGCATTGAAGCCTCTGACATGTTGTTGATGCCTGATCCAAGCAGCGCCATCATCGACCCCTTCTTTGAAGAAATCACTTTGGTTTTGATCTGCGACGTGATCGAACCTACAGACGGCAAAGCCTACGAGCGTGACCCACGTTCGATCGCCAAGCGCGCTGAGTCTTTCCTCAAGCAATCTGGCGTGGGCGATACCGCTTACTTCGGTCCAGAGCCAGAATTCTTCTTGTTCGACGAAGTGCGTTGGAGCACTGAGCCCAACAACACGTTCTACGCCATCAACGAATACGAAGCCCCTTGGAACAGCGGCGAGAAAATCGAAGGCGGCAACCGTGGTCACCGCAACCGCGTCAAAGGCGGCTACTTCCCAGTGCCTCCCGTCGACAGCACACACGACATGCGTAGCGAAATGTCTTTGTTGCTCGAGTCCGTGGGCATCCCCGTCGAAGTGCACCACCACGAAGTGGCTGGCGCAGGTCAATGCGAAATCGGCACCAAGTTCTCTACTTTGGTCGAGCGCGCTGACTGGACATTGCTGCAAAAGTACGTGATCCACAACGTGGCCAACGCTTACGGCAAAACTGCCACCTTCATGCCTAAGCCATACGCTGGCGACAACGGTTCTGGCATGCACGTTCACCAGTCCATCTGGAAAGACGGCAAGAACTTGTTCGCAGGCAACGGCTACGCTGGTTTGTCTGACTTGGCTCTGTACTACATCGGCGGCATCATCAAGCACGCACGTGCTTTGAACGCCATCACCAACCCAGGTACCAACAGCTACAAGCGCTTGGTGCCTCACTTCGAAGCGCCCGTGAAATTGGCTTACTCTGCCAAGAACCGCTCTGCTTCGATCCGTATTCCTAACGTGGCATCTGACAAAGCACGCCGTGTGGAAGCGCGCTTCCCAGATCCATTGTGCAACCCTTACCTCGGCTTCGCAGCCTTGTTGATGGCTGGTTTGGACGGTATCGAGAACAAGATTCACCCAGGCGAAGCAGCGACCAAAGACTTGTACCACCTCCCTCCAGAGGAAGACAAGTTGGTGCCAACCGTGTGCTCTAGCTTGGACCAAGCTTTGGAAGCCCTCGACGCAGACCGCGCCTTCTTGACCAAAGGCGGCGTGTTCACCGACTCGTGGATCGACTCTTACATCGAATTGAAGATGCAAGAAGTGACCCGCAGCCGCGTGGAAGTGTCTCCTGTCGAATACGACATGTACTACTCGCTGTAATTCGTTGCAACGGCAAGTGCAATAAGAGGACGGCGCAAGCCGTCCTTTTTTGTTTTAACCAACACTTTTTCATGCGCCCACTTTTGTCCCTCCTCATTCGTGATCTTGCTTTGTTCAGCATCTGCTTGGTGGCGTGGCCAGCCGAGGCGACGTCTGAGCCGCAACGCATTTACCGTTGTGGCAATGCGTACACCAACCAGCCAGATCCAGCACTCAATTGCAAACCTTTGGCTGGCGGCAGCGTGACCGTGATCGAGGGCACGCGTGTGCAAGGTTCGCAGGCGGCGTCGCATAGCGCGAGCACTGCTTCAACAGCCGTCAAAGTTGATGCCGCTGACCAGCGCCAACGGGACACACAGGCCCAAGCGGTGCTGCAAGCTGAATTACAAAAAGCGCAGAAGCAACATGCTGAGTTGCTGCGCGAGTGGAACAACGGCGAGCCCGAGCGGCGCGCCGATGAGTTTCGCCAACCCCAAAAATACCAAGATCGCTTGACACAACTGCGTGTTGCCTTGCAACGTGTGGAAGCCGATGTGGCGGGCTTGCAGCGCGAACTCTCACGCCAGCCCATGGCGTCACAAACGGGGGGCAAGCCATGACGTCTGTTTCTAAATTTCAACCCAATTACGCACAAGCCTTTGATTTGTTGGCGACTTTGGTCGCTGTTGTGCGCACCGATGGCGTGGTGGTGTTTGCCAATGCCGCGCTCGAAGATGTGATGGGCGTATCGCGGCGAACCATTGAAGGGTCTGCGTTGGCAGGTTATTTCAGTGAGACGCAGTCGTTTCAAAACGCCTTGCAAGGTGCGCAGACCAACGCCTTTGCCACCATGCGTTATGACGCTCATTTGCGCCGCCCGCTGCAAGACCCCATGCCAGTCCACGTGATCGTGGCCCCCACGGATGTGGCGGGAGAAGTGCTGGTGGAGTTGCTGCCCCTAGAGCAGCAAACCCGCCAAGACCGCGAGGAACGCTTGATTGACCAAGCCCAAGCCAACAAAGAGCTGATTCGCAATTTGGCTCACGAGATCAAAAACCCGTTGGGTGGCATCCGTGGCGCAGCGCAGTTGCTGCAAATGGAGGTCGAAAGCAAAGACCTCATCGAATACACCCAAGTCATCATCCACGAAGCAGACCGCTTGCAAGTGTTGGTGGACCGTCTGCTGGCACCGCATCGCCGCCCGCATGTGGTGGGCGACGTCAACATCCACGAGGTGTGCGAGCGCGTGCGCAGCCTGATCTTGGCTGAGTTCCCCAAAGGTCTGCGCATGGTGCGTGACTACGACACGTCTATCCCCGAGTTCCGTGGTGACCGTGAGCAGCTCATTCAAGCGGTGCTCAACATCGTGCACAACGCGGCCCAAGCGCTGGCTGAACGGGTGGCCGAGGGCGATGCTGAGATTGTTTTGCGCACCCGCATCAACCGACAAGTCACTTTTGGCAAACAACGCTATCGGTTGGCACTGGAATTGCATGTGATAGACAACGGGCCCGGCATTCCGGAAGAAATCAAGGACAGGTTATTTTTCCCCTTGGTTTCTGGTCGAGATGGCGGTTCTGGCCTTGGACTGAATTTGGCACAAACATTTGTGCAACAGCACCATGGCTTGATTGAGTGTGACAGTGTGCCGGGACGAACAGATTTCAAAATTCTGATCCCGCTACCCTGACACCTCGCGTGGCCTCTAACTTAGAAACAGAAAGTGCCGAGATGAAATCGATTTGGATTGTGGACGACGACCAGTCAATTCGCTTCGTGCTGGAAAAAGCGCTGTTGCGCGAGAACCTGCCCACCCGCAGCTTCACCAGCCCCCGCGAGGTGCTGCAAGCGCTCGACTCGGTGAGCGAGGAGGATGGCCCACAAATTTTGGTCAGCGACATTCGCATGCCTGGTGGTTCGGGCTTGGACTTGCTGACCAAGGTTAAGGAGCGTTTGCCTGCGTTGCCCGTCATCATCATGACCGCCTTTTCAGATTTGGACAGCGCGGTGTTGGCCTTTCAAGGCGGTGCGTTTGAGTACTTGCCCAAGCCCTTTGACTTGCCCAAAGCGGTGGAGCTGATTCGCCGCGCCTTGGACGAAAGCCAACGCGAACAAGCGCAAACCGAGCAACAAGACGCCACGCCTGAGATGCTGGGCCAAGCGCCCGCCATGCAAGATGTGTTTCGTGCCATTGGCCGCTTGAGCCAAAGCAATGTGACAGTGATGATCACCGGCGAGAGCGGCTCTGGCAAAGAGCTGGTCGCACGCGCCTTGCACAAACATTCGCCCCGCGGTGATGCGGGCAACAAAGGCCCATTCGTCGCGATCAACACGGCGGCGATTCCGAAAGATTTGCTGGAGAGCGAACTCTTCGGGCACGAACGTGGTGCATTCACCGGTGCGCAAACCACACGCCGAGGCCGCTTTGAGCAGGCCGAGGGCGGCACCTTGTTTCTTGATGAAATCGGCGACATGCCGTTTGATTTGCAAACCCGCTTGCTGCGTGTGTTGAGTGACGGCACGTACTACCGCGTGGGCGGCCACAACGCCATCAAAGCAAATGTGCGTGTGATTGCAGCGACGCATCAAGACTTGGAAAAACGCGTCAAAGACGGTGTGTTCCGCGAAGACTTGTTTCACCGCTTGAACGTGATTCGTTTGCGTTTGCCTGCTTTGCGTGAACGCCGCGAAGATATCCCCACGTTGACGCGCCACTTTTTGCAGCAGAGTGCACAACAATTGGGCGTGGAGCCCAAGCGCATCTCTGAATCTGCACAAACAGTGCTCAACCAGTTCTCGTTTCCCGGCAACGTGCGTCAGCTTGAAAACATTTGCCATTGGCTGACCGTGATGGCGCCTGCGCAAGTGATTGAGCCCAAAGACTTGCCACCGGAAGTGACCTTGTCTGCCGATGCCTTGGCCGCTTTGAGCCACACAGGGCAAGACACATCGGGTTTCAGCGCGCCTGTGGCTCAAGAGCTCAGCCATGCCGCACCTGCGGTCACGACAACAGGGGAGGGCACGGCACCCGTGGTGCTCAACATGCCTGGTGCCGATTGGGAGCAGGGCTTAGAAGCCGAAGCCATGAGCTTGCTCGTGGCTGGCCGCACGGATGTGTGGGATGTGTTGGTCAACCGTTTTGAAGCGCGGTTGATTCAAACCGCCTTGGTCAACACGCGGGGCCGTCGCATTGAGGCGGCGCAAAAGCTGGGCATTGGCCGCAACACCATCACGCGAAAAATTCAAGAGCTGGGCTTGGACGACTAAGAAACGCCCACGCGCGTGATCAGCCCAGCGTCACGATGACAGGCACGTGGTCGCTGGGCCGCTCGTTTTTGCGCGGTGCTTTGTCAATCACGCAGGCTTGAGTCGACGCTTTCAAGGCATCGCTGACCAAGATGTGGTCAATCCGCAGACCGCGGTTGCGACGGAATGCAAATTCGCGGTAGTCCCACCAGCTGTAGCTTTTCTCGGCTTGTTCAAACAAGCGGAAAGCATCGTGTGTGCCCAAGTCAATCAAGGCTTGGAAGTGGTCACGCTCTTCTACGGTGCAGTGGATGGTGTCTTTCAAGGCCACCGGGTCCCACACATCGCGGTCATCGACGGTGATGTTGAAGTCGCCCATCAACACCAGCTTGGGGTGTTGTTTGAGCTCTTCGCGCAGCCAGTTTTGCAAGGCCTCAAGCCAACGCATTTTGTAAACAAACTTGTCGCTGTCGGGCGCTTGGCCGTTGGGGAAGTACGCGCCAACCACGCGCACGCCGTCGACTGTGCCAGCAATCACGCGGGCCATGTCGTCTTCAAAGCCGGGGATGTTTTTCACCACATCGGTGGCTTCGCTGCGCGAAAGCAGGGCGACGCCGTTGTAGGTTTTCTGGCCGAAAAATGCGACCTTGTAACCTGCGGCCTCAATGGCCTCATGCGGGAATTTGTCGTCTGTGGTTTTGGTTTCTTGCAGCACCAAAACATCGACGGGGTTGGCCGCCAACCAGTCCAGCACTTGCGGTAAGCGCACGGTGAGTGAGTTGACGTTCCAGGTAGCGAGTTGCATGTGTGTGTTCTTTTGAGGTCAAGCGCAGCCCAAGCGGCGCTTGGCTTAACGGGTGCGAGCGAGGGTCACCAAGCTGTAGGTCAAGCCGTTGGCAGCCACGTGCGTGGTGCGTGCGGTTTCTTGCCAGTTGGCATCGAAGGTGGGGGCAAAGGCGTCGCCTTCAAAGTCGGCATCGATTTCGGTGATGACCGCGCGAGAGGCCAAAGGCATGGCCTGTGCGTAGACCTCAGCGCCGCCAATCACCCACACCTGTGCGTCCGCAGGGCAGTGCTGCACGGCTTCTTCGATGGAGTGAGCCACGACGGCGCCGTCGGCCTGCCAATCGGTTTGCCGCGTCACCACAATGTTGGTGCGGCCGGGCAGGGGGCGAAATTTAGGCGGCAAGGATTCCCACGTTTTGCGCCCCATCACCACGGGTTGCCCGAGTGTGGTTTGTTTGAAGTGGGCCAAGTCCTCAGGCAAGTGCCAAGGCAGGGTGTTGTCTTTGCCAATCACGCCATTGCGCGCGCGCGCAAAAATCAAATTCAAAGCCATCTTTAACCGCCGCGTTCACACCGCCACAGGGGCTTTGATGGCCCCGTGGCATTGGTAGTCCAACACCTCAAAGTCTTCAAACTGGTAGTCGAAGATGGAGTCGGGTTTGCGCTTGATGTGCAGTGTGGGATAGGCAAACGGTTCGCGGCTGAGTTGCAGCGCCACTTGTTCGTGGTGGTTGCTGTAGATGTGGCAGTCGCCGCCGGTCCAAATGAAATCGCCCACATCCAAGTTGCACTGTTGGGCCACCATGTGGGTGAGCAAGGCATAGCTCGCGATGTTGAATGGCACGCCCAAAAAGATGTCGGCACTGCGTTGGTACAGCTGGCAGCTGAGCTTGGCTTTTTCGCCTGGGTTTTGCGCAGGTGCGACGTAGAACTGAAAGAACGCATGGCAAGGCATGAGGGCCATCTTGTCGAGCTCAGCCACGTTCCACGCACTCACGATGATGCGGCGGCTGTCGGGGTTGCTTTTCAGCGTGTCCATGACTTGCTGAATTTGGTCGATGTGGCCACCGTCTGGGGTAGGCCAGCTGCGCCATTGCACGCCGTACACGGGGCCGAGGTCGCCGTCTTCACGTGCCCATTCGTCCCAGATGGACACGTTGCGTTCTTTGAGCCAGTTGTTGTTGCTTGAACCTGTCAGAAACCACAGCAGCTCTTGGATGATGGAGCGCAGGTGAACCTTTTTGGTCGTCACCAGCGGAAAACCCTCATTCAGGTCAAACCGCATTTGGTGGCCAAACACGCTTTTGGTCCCTGTGCCCGTGCGGTCGGTCTTGGCGACACCGTGGCTGTCCACGTGTTGCATGAAATCTTCGTATTGACGGCGAATGGGGCGCATAGGGTAATTCAGTAAAAAACTCCACAGAGTTTAAATGGGTGACGTCTTAATTGAGGTTAGTATTAAAGTTTTATACGCCAGCTGGCGTATTGACGGCCGCTGCATGCACAGCGACAGTACCTTATTAATTTTTGACAAATTGTGACAAAACTGTCAATCATGACAACCAATCAAGCTATAGAAACTAAGCGCAGTGTGTACGACACATGCGATCCCCAATACCTCCGTGCTTTGCGCGAGGCTGCGGGAATGGACTTGTTCGTGTTGGCACGCATCTCTTGTTTGTCCATTGCTCAGGTGCGTCAGCTTGAGACCGATGCCAGCGATGGCTTCTTCTACTCTGATGCCATCAAACGTCAAGCCTACAAAAGATTGTTGATGATTTTGGGGGCTGAGCCGCCTACCGTGGAGCTGCCCGAAGCCTTGCGCGATGCAGCCCAAGTGGCTGATGCCCATCTGGCCACCTTGGATCAAATTGTGGCCATGAGCGAGCAGCCCTCACTGCAACGCTCATCGTCAGACCTTGTGCGTGCCGGATTTGCCAAGTTGAATGGGCACAAACAAGCGTTGGGTGCGCTGTTGCTGCTGGTCATCGCCGTTGTTTTGTTTCTTTTGAACAGTCCTCAAAACTCGGGTGAGGCAGCTGCTACACCAACCACGCCTTCACCTGTTCAACCCGTGCCAATTTCTTCTGCTGCAGAGCTGCCGCCTGCCGTGGTGGTGCCTGCGGCTTCAACGCCAGTCATACCAGCCTCTGCACCTGCGGTCGCTGCGACGGCTGTTGTGGCACCAGTGGTGGCGGCCTCTGCAAACATGGTTACTCAGGCGGGAGCGTGCGCGTATTCCAGTGAGGCCATGCCACAGTTGACCCCATTTACGGCTCACAAAGAAGGCCGTTATGTCTACTTGGTGAGCAATGCAAATGCCGAGATTTGCGTGGTGGATGGCAACAAGCAAGCCACAGTTTTGCAGCTCAAAGCTGGTGAAAATCGTAGCGTTTACGGTGTCTCACCTTGGCAAGTGTCGAGCGCGAATTTGCAAAAGCTTCAGATTTATTTCCAAGGCGGGCGCGTGTCCTTGCCGGATGCGGCAGTCAACCAAGTCAAGCTGGTTGAGATGCCTGTCGCGCGATAAGCCCCATGTTTAAAAGTATGAAGTTTAGGCAGCCTGTGTCAGGGGCAGCCACTGAAAGAACCATCATTGGCCAATCGGCTGTGGTGGTGGGCAATATCGTGTCGCAAGAGCTGGTTCAGCTCAAAGGCCACGTGGTGGGCAACATTGATGTGAATGGCAGCCCCAATGCCCAACTGTCCGTGCTTTCGCAAGCCCACGTTGAGGGGGACATCAGTGCGCAACAGGCTGTGGTGAATGGGGTGGTTACAGGCAACATCGAATCGACAGGGCGTGTCGAGCTGCATGCTGGAGCCGATGTCAAAGGCAATATTTCCTATGCCACCATGGCGATTGAGCATGGGGCAAAGTTGTACGGAATGATGAGTAACACCGATGTCAAACAGCACTGACACTTTGCCGTTCTTGGGGCATGTCATCGTGATTGACGATGATGCGTCTGTGCGGCGCAGCTTGTCCACGATGCTGGAGCGCGTCGGTTACGAAGTGCGCTTATACGACTGCGCCGATACCTTTTTACTGAACCCAGTGGTGCCTTCGCCGGCTGTGATTTTGTTGGACATGCGCATGCCTGGCACAACGGGTGTGGGTTTGCAAACGCAACTTAAAACATTGGCACAACATGTGCCAGTGATTTTTGTCAGCGGCGATAGCCGGCCAGAAGAAATCATTGCCGCGATGAAGCAGGGGGCGGTAGACTTTTTGCTCAAACCGTTCACGGCACAAGCGATGATGGATGTGATTCAGCGCGCCATGCACATGTCTGAGCAAGCGGTGGTCAATGCTGACAAAAACATGCAAGTGTCTGAGCGTTTAAAACGCCTGACACCGCGTGAAATGGAGGTTTGCCATTGGATGGTGCGCGGGTATTCCAACCAGCAAATTTCCATCATTGATGGCGGTGCGTCTGCCACGATCAAACTGCACCGCGCTCGTGTGATGGACAAAATGGCCGCACGCACCTTGCCCGAATTGATTGACATGCTGATTGGCATGGACATCCCAGCGCCTCAGCGCCAAGCCTCAACGAACCACACGACCCGGGTTGAGTAAGCCCTGTGGGTCAAGTGCGCGCTTGATGTGTTGCATCAAGCCCAAGGCCACGGGGTCTTTGTAGTCGGGCAAGCTATCAACCTTCATACTGCCCACGCCGTGTTCGGCTGAGATGGAGCCGCCAAAGCGCTTCACCGATTGGTAGACCCATGTGTTCACGCGGTCTTCGTTGTCGCGCAGAAATGCCTTGGTGTCGCAGTGCTCAGGTGCTTGCACGTTGTAGTGCAAATTGCCGTCGCCCAAGTGGCCAAAGTTGACCAAGCGAATGCCTGGAATTTCGCGCATGAGCAAGGCATCAGTTGCTTCGACAAAATTTGGAATCGACGAGATGGGCACCGAAATGTCGTGTTTGATGTTTAAGCCTTCTTCGGCTTGTGCCAGCGTGATGCTTTCTCGGATGTGCCACAGGTTGCGTGCTTGGCTCAAGCTTTCAGCCACGACCGCATCGCTCACACAGCCGTCTTCAAAAGCGAGTTCGAGCAAGTGCTCAAACCGTTCGCGAGCGTGGGCCTCAGATTCAGAATCTGAGTTTTCCAGCAAGACGCAGTAGGGCGTGTCTTGCCACAAAGGCACGCGCAGGTGTGGGTAGTGCTTGTCAACCAAGCGCAGGGCGAACTGGCCCATCATTTCAAACCCAGTGAGGCCCGCGCCCAAATGTTGGTGCGCCAAACTCAGCAGCTTGATCGCGTGCTCTACCGAGGGCACCGCAGCCCACGCGGTGAGGCTGACCGCAGGCATGGGGTAGAGCTTCATGGTGGCCGCCGTGATGATGCCTAGCGTGCCTTCGCTGCCAATCATCAGGTTGCGTAAGTCATAGCCTGTGTTGTCCTTGCGCAGGCCGATCAAACTGTGCATGACCTCGCCTTGTGCCGTGACCACCTCCAGTCCCAAGCACAGCTCGCGTGCATTGCCGTAGCGCAGGACTTGTGTGCCGCCCGCGTTGGTGGCCAAGTTGCCGCCAATCGTGCAACTGCCTTCGGCACCCAAACTCAAGGGGAACAAAAAGCCAGCTTGCTCAGCCGCTTGTTGCAGATTTTGCAAAATGCATCCTGCTTCGACGGTGAGGGTGAGGTTGTCGGTGTCTACCGCGCGCACCGCGTTCATGCGCTGCAAACTCAGCAGCACTTGTGTGCCGGTGTCGTCTGGGATACCGCCGACCACCAAGCCCGTGTTGCCGCCTTGCGGCACGATGGATACGCCTGCTTTGGCACAGGCTTTGACCACCTCTGCCACTTCTTGCGTCTTGCCGGGGCGAACCACGGCCAGTGCTTTGCCGCGTGTGCGCTTGCGCCAGTCTTGTTCGTAGGCCGACAAGTCACCGTCGGTCAACACATGGGCATCGCCGAGAAGCTGGCGCAGGTGGGTCAACAAGTCAAGCGACGCGGCATTGGGCATGGTGGGCCTTATGTGTTGGGCTGTTCGATCAGTGGATTTTCTTTGGCGTGCTTCAACCGCAGGCGTACATGCAGGGCACACGCCACAAACAGCACGACGCATAAAAACACTTCAACCAGGGCGAAGTAGTTGCTGGGTGCGGCATCCCCCCATGCACGCACCACACCTTCTGTGAAGTACAGCCAAATCAGCAGGCTCAACCAGCGGTAGGTGTACATGCGATTTTTCAGCAAACCCGTGAGTGGAAAGCACAGCGGCAGCACCTTGAGGGCCAGCAGCGTGCCACCGGGTCGCAAGGGGGCGAGCCACAGCTCCCAGGCCAAGCCGAGCACGATGAGGCCCATCAAACTGCTCACGGCCATGAAGCGAGTGAGCGTCACATGACGGTGCGAATTTTCTTGGGGGGCGAGGGTGGGGTTGTGCATAGAAAGTGGGATGATTCAGCCCATGATTGTCCTGCAAGTCCATAACTTTTTTGAACGCCTCGCCCGATTCCCTTGGCGCAACACCGCGCGCACTTTGCGCCAACGTTTTCGTGAAGACCGATTGGGCCAAACGGCTGGCAGTTTGACCTTCACCACCACCATTGCTTTGGTGCCGATGGTGACAGTGGCGCTGGCGGTGTTGACGGCCTTTCCTTTGTTTGGAGATTTCCAAACCGTGCTGCAAAAACGTCTGGTTGAGAGTTTGGTGCCCGACAATATTTCACGCCAAGTGCTGGGCTACCTGACCATGTTTGCTAGCAAAGCCAGTCGTTTGGGGGCGGCAGGTGTCACCGCGTTGTTGCTGTCAGCCTTGGCCTTGGTCTTCACGATTGATCGCACGCTTAACGCGATTTGGCGGGTGCGTAAGCGTCGTCCGTTGGTGCACAGCATGTTGCTGTATTGGACGGCGATCACCTTAGGGCCCCTGCTCATGGGTGCGAGCTTGGTGATGATGTCTCAGTTTGTCACTGCATCACGGGGGGTGGTGCCTGATGGCCTGGGTAACTTGCGTTGGTTGTTCAGTACCTTGGAGTTTTTGCTTTTGGCTTGGGCGGTGAGTGCGCTTTACCGCTTTGTGCCCTACACCCAGGTGCGCTGGAGCCATGCGCTGGTCGGTGGCGTGTGGGTGGCTGCTGCGACTGAAATTGCCCGCAAAGTGTTGGCCTATTACTTTGGTCAGATGCCCACCTATTCGATGGTGTACGGCGCCTTTGCGACGGTGCCAATTTTGTTGGTGTGGATTTATTTGGCTTGGTCCATCGTGTTGATTGGTGCGGTGTTCGTGGCCAACTTGCCCAGTTTGCTCGGCGGCATTTCGCGCGACGGCCGCAGCGTGGGCTGGCGTTTTCAGTTGGCCTTGGAAGTGTTGCAGCGCTTGCAGCTTGCGCGTCAAACCGACGACCATGGCGCGAGCATGACCACCTTGTGTGAAGACCTCGCCCTTGACCCTTTGCAAATCGAAGACGTGTTGGCCACTTTGGTGGATTTGGATTGGATTGCGCGTTTGAGTGAATCCGTCGATGCCAGACAAACCCATGTCAAAGAAGCCCGCTACGTGATGTTGGCGGATCCGCATCGCACACCGCTGGCACCGTTGATGGAGCGTTTGCTCTTGGTGCGCAGCCCAGAATCACAAGGGCTGTGGATGAAATGGCAAGATTTGCGTCTGTGCGATGTGCTTTGAGGCGGCGCAATTCGCGTTAAGTGGTCAAGCCTAAAAACGTTTTCAGGGCAGCCAAGGTTTCTTCAGGGGACTCGCTCATTTGGTGATGCCCCATGGGGACTTTCACCACGCTGAATGTTTTGCCCTTAGCCTTGCCTTGGTCGATCAAACTCTTGGCGGCGCGTGGTGGGGTCATCTGGTCGCTTTCACCCAACACAAACAACACGGGGCAGGTCACGTCGGCCATGGCTTCTAAACCATTGGCGTAGCTGTCACAAGCGACAAAGCCACGGTGAAAGATGTTGACCTGTGTGTTGCTGGCCAACACGCGTCGGCCCAGCGCCATGGACGCACCGTACACCCATGTGCCGGGGCCAAGCGCAGATGGCGGTGCCGCCAGCGTGGCGCGTGAAAACACATTCACCATCTGCAGCGCTTTCATGGGCTCGTTCAACGAAGCCTCAATCAAAGCGGGCGACACTTTCATGGGGAAGGCGGTGCCGACCAGCGCCAAGTGCGTGATGCGTTCTTTCAAACGCGCTGCGGCTTCAAGCGCGATCAACGAGCCCCAGCTGTGGCCTACCAAGCCTGCTTGTTGTACACCCGCAGCATCCAACAACGCTTCGATGAATTGCGCCGCTTCTTCCACGCTGGCGGGGGCATCGCCACCGCTGCGTCCGTGACCAGGCAAGTCGACGGCCAGGACATTGAAGCCGTGGTGCGCGAGGTAGCGTGTTTGCAAAATCCACACGCTGTGGTCGTTGAGCACGCCGTGGATGAACACCAGAGTGGGTTTGTTTGCATCAAACGCTTTGCCGCCTGTGTAGGCGTAGGCGTCGTAGGTTTGGCCGGCTGAGTTTTGGAGGGCGAATTTCATGTGGCTTGGTCCTCACGCCTGGCTGGGCTTGTTGCCCGCTTTTTCAGCAGCCTTCAAGGCGCGCTTCAAATCGTCAATCAAATCGTTGGCATCTTCGAGTCCGATGGACAAGCGAATGGTGCCCGGGCCAATCCCTGCGCCTGCCAAGGCCTCGTCGCTCATGCGAAAGTGGGTGGTGCTGGCGGGGTGAATCACCAAGCTGCGGCAGTCGCCCACGTTGGCGAGGTGGCTGAAAATTTGCAGGGCTTCGATGAACGCCTTGCCTTGCGCGCGCGAGCCTTGAATGTCAAAGCTGAACACCGAGCCCGCACCGCGTGCGCCAAAACGCAACAGCTTTTCAGCCAGTGCGTGGCTGGGGTGGCTCTCGATGAGTGGATGGCCCACGCGGCTGACCAGCGGATGGCTGGCCAAGAACTGCACCACTTTTTCGGTGTTGGCCATGTGGCGGTCCATGCGCAGAGAGAGGGTTTCAATGCCTTGCAAAATCAGCCATGCACTGTGTGGGCTCAGGCAGGCGCCGAAGTCGCGCAGGCCTTCGCGGCGGGCACGCAGCAAGAATGCACCTACCGTGCTTTCTTCGCTGAACACCATGTTGTGAAAGCCTTCGTAGCTTTGCGTCAACTCTGGGAATTTGCCGCTTTTCTCCCAATCAAAACTGCCGCCATCCACCACCACACCGCCAATCACGGTGCCGTGGCCGCTGAGAAACTTGGTGGCCGAGTGGTACACCAAATCAGCCCCCAGCTCAAAGGGTTTGACCAAGTAGGGCGTGGTGAGCGTGCTGTCCACCAACAGTGGCACACCCGCTTCATGGGCGATGGCGGAGAGGGTGGGAATGTCCAGCACATCCAAGCCAGGGTTGCCTACCGTCTCGCCAAAAAACAATTTGGTGTTGGGGCGCACGGCAGCGCGCCAGGCGTCGATGTCGTTGGGTTTGACAAAGGTGGTCTCAATGCCAAAGCGGCTGAGTGTGTAGTGCAGCAGATTGTGTGAACCACCATACAACGCCGTGCTGGCCACGATGTGCGAGCCCGCACCCATGAGCGTGGCAATCGTCAAATGCAAGGCCGCTTGGCCGCTGGCGGTGCTGATGGCGCCGATGCCACCTTCGAGCGCTGCCACGCGTTGCTCTAGGACCGCGTTGGTGGGGTTGCTGATGCGGCTGTACACATGGCCTGCGCGTTCTAGGTTGAACAACGATGCGGCATGGTCGCTGGACTCAAACACAAACGAGGTGGTGAGGTGAATGGGCACGGCGCGTGCGCCTGTGGCGGGGTCGGGTGCTGCGCCTGCGTGCAAGGCAAGCGTGTCAAAACTGGGATCGTTGTAGCCGGGCATGGTTTCCTCGGGTGTTTTGTCAGATTTCTTTGGGTCATTGTGGGCTATATTTCATGCCTTAGCGGAGGAGACAAACCATGAAAGTCAGCGATATCTTGCGAGTCAAAGACCAAGGCGGCGGCACCTTGTTCACCATCGACCCCATGGAGCCACTGGCTTTGGCCGTGAGCATCATGGCTGAAAAGGACATGGGCTCACTCTTGGTCATGGAACACGGCGACTTGGTGGGTTTGTTGACCTTCCGTGAAGTAATTCAAGCCCTCCACCGCAATGGCGGCGCATTGGGTGACTTCACCGTGCGCAGCGCCATGGATGACCACCCGCTCACATGCTCGCCCGAAACTGCGATTGACGACGTGCGCCGCATGATGCTCGAAAGCCATGCCCGCTACATGCCCGTCATTGGCAACCGCCAACTCCAAGGCGTGATCAGCTTTTACGACGTGGCCAAGTCGGTGGTGGACAGCCAAAACTTTGAGAACAAGATGCTCAAGGCCTACATCAAAGACTGGCCAAGCGGCACGCCAGACCCAGACGACAAGTAAGCAGGGGCATCTCGTGGTGGTGGGATAATCTCACCCCATGAGCGGCAATACCTTCGGAACCCTTTTCAGCGTCACCAACTTTGGTGAATCCCACGGCCCAGCCATTGGCTGCGTGATTGATGGCTGCCCTCCGGGCATGTCACTGTGCGAGGCAGACATCCAACACGATTTGGACCGTCGTCGCCCCGGCACCAGCCGTCATGTGACGCAACGCAACGAACCCGATCAAGTGCAAATCTTGTCTGGCGTGTACGAGGGCAAAACCACCGGCACCCCCATTGCCCTGTTGATTCAGAACACGGATCAACGCAGCAAAGACTACGGCAACATTTTGCAAACCTTCCGCCCGGGGCACGCGGACTACACCTATTTCCAAAAGTTCGGCATTCGCGACCCACGCGGTGGTGGCCGTTCTTCGGCGCGTTTGACAGCACCCACAGTGGCTGCGGGTGCGGTGGCCAAGAAGTGGCTCAAAGAAAAATACGGCACCACGTTTCACGGCTGCATGACGCAAATCGGCGAGTTGCCCATTCCCTTTGAGAGTTGGGACCACGTAGGCCACAACCCGTTTTACGCCCCTTGCGCTGATGTGCAAGCCTTTGAAGACTACATGGATAGCTTGCGCAAAGCGGGCGACTCGTGCGGCGCACGTATTCGTGTGGTGGCCACGGGCATGCCTGTGGGCTTGGGCCAACCCATTTACGACCGCTTAGATGCCAACATTGCTTACGCCATGATGGGCCTCAACGCCGTCAAAGGCGTGGAGATTGGCGCAGGTTTTGCCAGCGTGGCGCAGCGTGGCACCACGCACGGCGACTCGCTCACACCTGAAGGCTTCCGCACCAACAACTCAGGTGGTGTGTTGGGCGGCATCAGCACCGGTCAAGACCTGGAGGTGAGCATTGCCATCAAGCCCACCAGCTCCATCTTGAGCCCGCGTGAATCGATTGACCAAAACAGCCAACCCACCGAAGTGGTGACCAAGGGCCGTCACGATCCGTGCGTGGGCATTCGCGCCACACCGATTGCCGAAGCCTTGTTGGCCTTGGTGGTGATGGACCATGCCTTGCTGCACCGCGCCCAATGCGGTGATGTGCAGGTGGCAATGCCGGCCATCCCCGGCCATATTGGTGCTTGATACATTGCACGTAGGTTTGCTTTGACATCCCCCACTTCAGAAGCGCGTTCGAGTAACGCGCTTTCTCGTTTTCAGCTCTTTCCTTTTGCGGCGCTGTCTGCCAGCTACTTTGCGCACATTGGGTTTTTCAACCCGTACTTGCCGCTGTGGCTCAAAGACTTAGGCTTCTCCATCACCATCATTGGTTTGCTCACCGCGGTGCAAGCGGCCACGCGTGTGCTGGCGCCGTATGGCTGGGGTTGGCTGAGCGACCACACCGGTGAACGTGTGAGGCTGCTGCGTTTTTGCGCGGGGGCTGCGCTCATTTGCTCTGCGGGTTTGCTGGTCGAAGGCAGTGTGGTGTGGATTGCCGTGGTGCTGTTGCTGATGTTCATTCACACCAGCGCCATGATGCCGATGAGTGAGGCCGCCTTGGCGCATTTGGTCAGCACCGACCAAGGCTTTGATTCGCGTCGCTATGGCCGCGTGCGTTTGTGGGGCTCGTTGGGATTCTTAGTCACGGTGTTTGTGGCGGGCGCATGGTTTGAAGTGCAGGGCATGCAGAGTTTTCCGGCATGGTCGGTGGGCTCTTTGGTGTTGCTCAACCTGAGCGTGTGGTGGCTGCCCAACCGCAAAGAAGCGGTGCACCACGGCGAGGTGCGTCTCTCCGTCATGCCCGTGTTGCGCCAACGCGAGGTGCAGTGGTTTTTTGCCACGGTGTTTTTCCATGTGCTGTCGCACATCGGCATCTATGTGTTCTTCTCGCTCTACCTCGATGAGCTGGGATACAGCAAAACCATGATTGGTGTGTTGTGGGCCGTATCGGTGGCCGCTGAGATCGTGTGGTTCTTCACGCAAAGCCGTTGGCTGCCTAAGTTCAGCTTGTCGATGTGGATGTTGATTTGCGCAGCGGCGATGGTGCTGCGCATGGCGCTCACCACATGGGCCGCAGAGTGGTTGTGGGCCTTGCTCTTTGCACAGGTTTTGCATGCCCTCACATTTGCCACGCAACACACGGCGTGCATTGCTTTGTTGTCGCACCACTTTCCCGGACGCTTGCGGGGCAGGGGGCAGGCTTTGTATGCCTCAATCGGCTATGGCGTGCCAGGGGTGTTGGGTGCCTTAGGCGGTGGTGCTTTGAGCGACGCCTTGGGGCTATCGTCCGTTTATGCCGTGTCGATTGCCACGGCTGCGTTGGCCTGTGTATGTGCATGGCAATGCATGCGGCAACACGCCAAGCACTGAGTCTGTGATCAGCGGGTCAAGCGCGCAAAGAGTGGTTTGGTTTTGTGAGCGACCCAGTGATGTATGGGAACTTCGACTTTCTCATGTAGAAATAAGCCCATGCCCACGCAACACAGCCAAGCAAAACTCGTCAGCGCAAAAGCCATGTGGGGGTCATAAAAATGGCTGTTGTTCCACATCGCGCTGAACAGCACGATGGCGCCAAAGTGGATCAAAAACAGCACGTAAGCACTGTTTGACAAACGGTGCACCACGCGTTTCATGGGCGTCCAGTGCACCATGCCTTTGGGCTTGATGACCAGCCACACGGCGCTGAGCAACGCCAGGGACAAACGCGTGCGGTATTCAAACCACAAGGCACCCACGGCCAGCAGTGCCGTGACCCAAAACACCTGGGCTTCAAAGGTCGAGCGTTTGGCCCACGCCGCCAAGACGCCCAAACCATAGGCTGCAAAGAAGTAAATGGCCCAGATGTCCAATTCATCCACACGGTTGAATTGCCACATGGAGGTCACGCACAGCAAAGCCACGGCGATGGATAAGCGCTTGTTGGTTTCGGTGTGTAAAGCGTGGCACAACACAATCAGCAGCGCGTAGAGCTGGAAATCGATGGCCACATACCAAGCACCGCTGGAGAGCGCCTCAAAACCCAAGAGGTCATGCATCAACAAGCCGTGTGCCAAGAACTGCCACACAGTCGGCTCACTGGGTAGCCAACTTGCATGAATGGCGTCACGCGACATCGCCACAACCAAGCTGATGAGCACCAAGGCAAACACATAAAAGGGCACCAAGCGCAGATAGCGCTTGGCGATGCTGATGATCGGATGCTGAATAGATTTGTGCATCACCGATTGAGCAGCCAAATAGCCGCCGACCACCAAGAACACTTGCACAGCTAAGCGCGCATAGCGGTAGAGCCATTCCATCAGCGCGGGCCAAACCAAGGTCATGGTGTCGGCCATCGGGCCGTAGGCTGAGAAGTGGTGCCACACAATGAGCTGTGCGGCCACAACTTTCAACACATCGACAGTGAGGGAACGCTCTAGCAACCGAATTTTTCCTGTGCCGCTTTAGTCGTTGGGCTTGAACACCAGCAGCAGCGGTGAGTGCACGCGGCCATCGGTGTCGCGCGGCAAGATTTCGGTTTTGTCGATGGCTTTGAGCACCGCGCTGTCCCAAGCTGCATTGCCGCTGGACTTGGTGAGTTTGCGGCTCACGATGGTGCCGTCGGGGGCGCAGCGCACTTCCACTTCGGCGGCAGGATTGCCTGACACCGAGCTGGGGTCAAACGTGATGTTGGGTTTGACGCGTGCGCGGATGCGACCGCCGTAGCTGTCAGACGGGCCTGAGGACTTCATGGCTGTGCCCGTGGCGTTTTCGCTACCGCTGGCGCCCGCCAGACCTGCGATGCGCTTCATGTTTTCTTTGCGGATGGCTTCTAGCTTTTTGGCTTCTTCAGCCGACGCCTTGCTGTCTTTTTGTTCAGCTTGCTTCTTCGCTTCTTTTTCTTTGCGTTCTTTCTCGGCGCGCTCTTTTTCTTTTTCCTTCTCTTTACGCTCTTTGTCCTTGCGCTCGTCTTCTTTCTTCGCTTCTAGCTTGCGTTTGTCTTCTTCCAGTTTGGCCTTGGCCTTTTTCTCAGCCTCTTTCTTCAGCTCTTCCTTGCGACGCTCTTCGGCACGCACGGCATCTTGAAGTTTTTTCTCTTCTTCGACTTTGCGTTTCTTCGCCAACGCAATTTCAGCATCACGGTTGGGAGCCGGTGGCTCAGGGGCTTTCACCACAGGTTTTGGCGCGGGTTCAGGTTTGGGCGCAGGCGGCGGGGGCGGTGCGTCAACCTCCACCAGCTTAGGCGCAGCGGCCATGGGCACGGCGGACCACAACTCGGCTTCCACCGACAAACTGTTGTCTTGTTTCCACTGAATGCCTGCCGTGAGTGCGACGATCAGCAAGGCATGAACGACCAAGGCTGCGCCCACTGAGCGGCCCGTGCCCTCCGGGGGAGGCGGTGCGAATTCAAGATGCTTGGGCAGTGCGCTCATGGCTCAAAAATCAATCCACCAACTGAACCGACAGGCCCACGCGCTGCACGCCTGCGCGTTGCAGCGTGTCCATGGCTTTGACCACGGTTTCGTATTTGATGGTGCGGTCGGCGGTGATGACCACGGGGCCTTGCGAGCTTTCGCCTTGCAGCTCTTGCACATCGCGGGCCAAGCCTTTGAGGGTAGAGCTGACCGACTTGTTCACTGTGCCCGTGCTTTTGACGGTGATGCGTTCTTCTTTGCTGATTTCCACGTGAATCACTTGGTCAGGCACGGTGGCGGCTTTGCCCACGCTGGGCAAATCAATCACGCTGGGCGAGATGAGCGGTGCGGTCACCATAAAGATGATGAGCAAGACCAACATCACGTCAATGAACGGCACCATGTTGATGTCGTTCATGGCGCGGCGGCCGCGTCCTGAGCGAGGGGCGATAGAAGCCATGCTGCGTCTTTCGGTTTAGTGGGTCATCGTGCTGGCGCTGTTGCGCTGCAAGATGTTGCTGAACTCTTCGATGAAGGTTTCCAACTTGATGGACACGCGGTCAATGTCGCGTGAGAAGCGGTTGTAGGCCAACACCGCAGGAATCGCGGCAAACAAACCAATGGCGGTGGCCACCAGCGCTTCGGCAATACCGGGGGCCACTTTGGCCAAGGTCACTTGCTGCATACCGGCCAAGCCTGTGAAGGCGTGCATGATGCCCCACACCGTGCCGAACAGGCCGACATAAGGAGACACCGAGCCCACGGAGGCCAGCATCGACAAGTTGGATTCAATGGCATCCATCTCACGTTGGTAGCTGGCGCGCATGGCGCGGCGTGCGCCGTCCATTAAAGCGCTGCTGTCGTTGATGCGACGCTCGCGCAGTTTTTGGTACTCGCGCATGCCGCTGGCGAAGATGCGTTCCATGGGGCCAGATGTTTTGGCGTTTTGAGCAGCCGCAGCAAACAGTTCGTTCAAGCTGGTGCCCGACCAAAAGTCGCGCTCGAACTCGTCGTTGAGTTCTTTGATGCGTTTGATCGAGCCGATCTTGCGAAAGATGGCGGCCCAACTCACGATGGAGACGCCCATCAGCATCAGCACCACAACTTGTACAACCCAACTGGCGTTGAGCAATAAATGAACGATGGAAAAGTCTTGTGTCATGTCAGGCGTTCCAATACAGAAGAGGGGATTCTCGCAGGCTTCATGGCGGCAGCATCGACCCAACCGATACGGATGGTGCCTTCGCAAAGTAAAGTTTCGCCCAGCCATGCTTGTTGGGCAATGACGAGGCTCGCGCGGCCACCTTCAGCCAATGTGGCGGTGACGCGCAGCTGGTCATCCAGCTTGGCGGGGCGGTGGTATTTGACGGTGGTTTCACTCACCACAAACATGCCACCGGTTTCTTCGCGCAGCGCGTGTTGACCAATGCCAAGCGCGCGCAGCCACTCGGTGCGTGCGCGCTCGAAGAATTTGAGGTAGTTGGCATAAAACACGATGCCACCGGCATCTGTGTCTTCCCAATACACCCGAATGGGATGTTCAAAAACGATGCTCATGGTTTAGCCCAGAATTTTTTGTAAACGCCCAATCGCAGCTTGCAACTCAGGCAACGAGCGGGCGGTGGAGAAGCGTACAAAGCGAGACGTGTCGGCATGGCCAAAGTCGCGACCAGGGGTGATGGCGAGGTTGGCTTTATTCATCACTTCAAACGCAAAGTCCCAGCTGCCTTGGACGCCCAGTTTGTTGGCGGCTTGTGTGCAATCGGCCCATGCGTAAAACGCGCCATCGGGCATGACGGGCACGTTCAGGCCCAGTGCATTGAGCGCGGGCACAAAGTAGTCACGACGTGCTTTGAATTCGGCGCGACGTCGTTCGTACTCGGCCATGCTCTCAGCCTCAAAGCAAGCAAGTGCGGCGTGTTGCGCCACCGTGCTGGCGCAGATGAACAGGTTTTGCGCCAAGCGCTCCACCACGGGCACGAGCGCATCAGGCACCACCAACCAGCCCAAACGCCAGCCCGTCATGTTGAAGTACTTGCTGAAGCTGTTGATGCTGATGATTTGGTCATCAATACCCAACGCCGATTGTCCAAATTGGTCGTCGTAACTCAGACCCAAATAAATTTCGTCAATCAAGGTGGTGCCGCCACGTTGCGACACCTCGTTGTGAATGGCGCGCAATTCATCAGGATGAATGGAGGTGCCTGTGGGGTTGGACGGTGAAGCCAGCAACACACCACGTGTCTGTGCAGTCCAGTTTGCCCGCACTTGTTCTGCACTGAGTTGAAAGCGTTCAGCCGCTGTGGTGGGGACCAACACCGCACGGCCTTCTGCGGCGCTCACAAAGTGGCGGTTGCAGGGGTAGCTCGGGTCGGGCATCAACACTTCGTCACCGGCTTCAATCAACGCCAAGCAAGCCAGCTGCAAGGCTGCCGATGCACCAGCGGTGATGACGATGCGACGCGCAGGCACATTCACACCAAAACGGGTGCTGTACCAAGCGCTGATGCGCTCGCGCAATTCAGGAATACCGAGCGCGGGTGTGTACTGCGTCACGCCGTCGTGTACTGCACGTGCTGCGGCTTCTTGCACCAAAGGAGGCGCGGTGAAATCGGGTTCACCGATGTTCAGAAAAATCATGGGCGCATCGGTGTGCGCCACCAACGCGGCACGCTCGGCGGCGGCCTTGGCCACCTCCATCACATAGAAAGGCTCAATGCGTTGTGCGCGCTGGGCAATCTTCATCATCAGTCGCGCAGCTTGCCTTTGGCGCGGTCAGACTCGACTTCGAGTGCGCGCAGTTTGGGCGCCAAGCCGTTGAGCACGCCGTTGACGTACTTGTGGCCATCGGTGCCGCCGAAAGACTTGGCGAGTTCGATGTATTCGTTCAGCACCACGCGCCATGGCACGTCGATGCAGTGTTGAAACTCATACGCGCCCATCCACATCACCGCGTGTTCGATGGGGGAGATTTCGTCGAGTTTGCGGTCGAGCAAGGGCTCAATGAGTGAGTCCAAAATTTCGCGTTGTTCGATGCAGCCGTACAGCAGGGCGTCGTAATGTACCGAGTCAGATTTGTGAAAACCGCTCAGGTCGCGGGTGAACATGTCAATGTCAGCGGCTTCGTTGTTGCCGACTAAGAATTGGTAGAGGCCTTGCAATGCAAACTCACGCGAGCGGCTGCGGCCAGATTTGGCGGCGCTTTTGGTGGTGCCATTGCTGTCCGTTTTTTTTGCGGTTTTGCGTGGGGCTTTGTCTTCTGTATTCAGGTGTTCGCTCATGCCAAGCTCTCCAACAACAAAGCCATCTCGACGGCCACGCGAGCGGCGTCACGGCCTTTGTCGGTTTGACGGGCCACAGCTTGAGCTATGTCTTCGGTGGTGAGGATGGCGTTGGCAATCGGCACGTGGTAGTCCATGCCCACGCGGGTCACACCTGCGCCAGATTCGTTGGCCACCAGCTCGAAGTGGTACGTCTCACCACGGATGATGCAGCCCAGCGCGATGAGGGCGCTGAAGGGTTCTGGGTCTTCAATTTGCGCGAGCGCAGCCAAGGCCAAGGGCACTTCGAGCGCGCCTGGCACATGCACGTGGGTGATGCGGTCATCGCTCACGCCCATGGCTTTGAGTTCAGCGATGCAAGCAGCAGCCAGTGCGTTGGTGATGTCGTCGTTGAAGCGCGCTTGGACGATGCCAATTTTCAAAGCGCTGCCGTCGAGCGTGGTGGTGGAGGCGAGGTTAGAGACAAACATGGTTTTTATTCTTCGTTGGTTTTATTCTTTGATGGTTTTACTCTTTGGAGAGGTAGCCCGTGATTTCAAGTCCGTAGCCGGTCATGCTGGGCATGCGGCGTGGGTTGCCCATGAGACGCATTTTGTGCACGCCGCAGTCACGCAAGATTTGCGCGCCCACGCCGTAGCTGCGCAGGTCCATGCGGCCGCGTTCGGGGCCGTGGGCGGAGCGGGCGGTGCCGTCAAATTGATTGAGCAACTGTTGGCCACTTTCGCCGCAGTTGAGCAACACGACCACCCCTGTGCCTTGGGAAGCGATACGCGCCAAGGCCGCATCTAACCCCCATGAGTGCATGACGCGGTTGGGTTCGAGTGCGTCGAGCACCGAGAGTGGCTCATGCACGCGGGCCAACACTTCGGCGTCTGCGCCCCACGTGCCTTTGACCAGGGCCATGTGCACATCGCCGCTGGTCATGTCTTTGTAGGCGTTGGCGGTGAACTCGCCGTGTGCGGTGTGCATGGTGCGCGAGCTGACTTTATGCACCAGCGATTCGTTGCGGCTGCGGTAGGCAATGAGGTCAGCGATGGTGCCAATCTTCAAGCCGTGTTCAGCAGCGAAGATTTGCAAATCAGGCAAACGGGCCATGGTGCCGTCGTCTTTCATGATTTCGCAAATCACGGAAGAGGGCGAGCAGCCAGCCATCGCGGCCAAGTCGCAACCGGCTTCGGTGTGGCCCGCGCGCATCAGCACGCCGCCGTCCACCGCTTGCAGGGGGAACACGTGGCCGGGTTGTACCAAGTCGGTGGGTTTTGTGGCTTTGGCCACAGCCACTTCGATGGTGCGTGAGCGGTCAGCGGCAGAGATGCCGGTGGTCACGCCCTCAGCGGCTTCGATGGACACGGTGAACGCGGTGCTGTACACCGTGCCATTGCGTGCAGCCATGGGCGGCAGCTTCAAATATTCGCAACGCTCACGCGTGAGCGTGAGGCAAATCAAACCACGGCCGAAGCGGGCCATGAAGTTGATGGCTTCGGGGGTGACGTGGTCAGACGCCAGCACCAAATCGCCTTCGTTCTCGCGGTCTTCTTCGTCGACCAAGATCACGATGCGACCGGCCTTCATGTCGGCCACGATGTCTTCAACAGGGGAAATAGCGACGGGCGTTAAGCCTTGGGTTGCGCTCATGGTTGGGCTTTCAATGCGGCAGCGTCACCCAGCGAGGCGTCAACACGCAACATGCGTTCAACGTAGCGGGCAACGGTGTCAATTTCGAGGTTCACTGTGCTACCTGTTTTGAGCGAACCCAAAGCGGTGTTTTCAACAGTGTGAGGAATGAGGTTGATGCTGACTTCCGAGCCGCGTAAGCCCAGTGGGCCGTCCGCGTTGAAGAAGTCTTGCACACGGTTCACGGTCAGGCTCACCCCGTTGATGGTGATGGAGCCCTTGAAAGCCAAATATTTGGCGAGGTCGGTGGGGGCCATGATGCGCAGCTCCCAGCTTTCGCCGATTTGCGCAAAGTGGCTCACGTGCCCTGTGCCATCCACATGGCCCGACACAATGTGGCCACCTAAGCGGTCATGGGCACGCAACGCTTTTTCAAGGTTGACGCGGCCAAGCTCGCTCAGACCACTGGTGCGAGCCAGTGATTCCACAGAGATGTCGATGGTGAAGGTGTGTGTGTCGAGGTCGAAGCTGGTGACCGTCATGCAAGCGCCGTTGAGCGCGATGCTGTCCCCCAGTGTGACGTCGTCGAGATACCCAGCAGGCGCTTCAATGGTGAGACGCTTGCCGTGGTTTAAAGAGCTACCCAGGTCGTGGACAGCGGTGATGCGCCCCACGCCGGTGATGATTCCGGTGAACATGGGCGATATTTTCGCAGGTTTACACCCCGCTTACCGGCTCAGGCGCGCCAATATCCTTAAATCAGGGCCGATTTGTGTCACTTCGTGAAACGCGAGGGCTTTTGCATCGTCCAAAGTCGTGAAAGGCCCCAAATTTGTCATGCCTCGGCCTTGGCCCATCAGTTTGGGCGCGAGGTAGGTGAGCAGCTCGTCCACCAAGCCTTCGCGCAACAAAGAGCCGTTGAGTTTGTGGCCGGCTTCCACATGCACTTCGTTGATTTGCTTTTGGCCAAGGTCTTGGAGCATGGCCGCAAGGTCCACCTTGCCAGACGCATTGGGCAGGCACACCACTTGGGCGCCTTTGGCTTCAAGGGCTTGGCGGCGCTCGGCGTTGTCGACCGCACAGTAAATCCACACAGGACGTTGCGGGGTAAAGAGCTTGGCCGTGAGCGGGGTTTCGAGTTGGCTGTCCATCACCACCAAGGTGGGCTGACGCGGGGTGGGCACGGCGCGCACATCCAGTTGCGGGTCGTCTTCAAGCACGGTGCCGATGCCGGTGAGCACCGCGCAAGCACGGGCACGCCAGGCGTGCCCGTCGTCACGCGCGGGGGCAGAGGTGATCCACTGGCTCACGCCGTTCTCCAGCGCGGTTTGGCCGTCGAGCGAGGCGGCCACTTTCATGCGCACCCAGGGCGTGCCGTGCGTCATACGTTTGAAAAAACCGATGTTGAGTTCGTGTGCTTCGTTGGCTAGTAAACCCACGTCCACTTGCACGCCTGCGGCACGCAAACGTGCCACGCCTTGGCCTGCCACTTGTGGGTTGGGGTCACCTTCGGCTACCACCACACGGCCCAAGCCAGCGTGGATGAGTGCGTCGCAGCAGGGGCCGGTGCGGCCTTGGTGGCTGCAGGGTTCTAGCGTCACATACGCTGTGGCGCCTTTGACATCGTTGTTTTTGGCTTGTGCATCGCGCAAGGCCATCACTTCGGCGTGGGCTTCGCCTGCACGTTGCGTGTGGCCGCTGCCCAGCACTGAACCGTCCGCGCCTACGATCACGCAGCCCACGCGGGGGTTGGGCGAGGTCAAGAACAAAGCCTCGCGCGCCAGGGCCAAGGCGCTCGTCATGTGGGGGGTGTCGTGCTCAGAAAAACTCATGGCGCAATTATGAATGGCGAGACCTGCAGTTCATGTGGCCATGGCGAAGGCCTATCGACTCCAGCACTGCGCCGCAGTTTGGCTGACACCTTGCACGCTGCGCACGCCGAGGTGGTTGACTGTCAAAGTGCCGCAGGGGTCTGTTGTTTGCGCACCCAAAGGCGTGGCACTGAGCGTGTAGCTTTGTGCTGTGCTGCTGAGGCGCATTGTGTAGCGTTGGCCTTCAATGTGCAGCACGCTGGAGGGAACTTCGGCGGCTGGGGGGTAGTTTCCATTCGCGCTGGCCGCGCGTTCAAGCCAATGCGCAGCTTGCAACAACGATGCGCGCGCTTGGGCGCGTTGGCTGCGCAAAATCAAACTTTGGTAACTGGGCCATGCGAGGCTGGTGAGTGCGGCGATGCAGGCGAGCGTGATGAGCAGCTCAATGAGGGTGAAGCCCTTTGACAGGTGCGCGTGTGTCATGGTGTGTTCAGTCGTGCAGCAGGTGCCAGCTGCGCCACTGGCCTGTGGTGGAGGTGTCGCGCGTCCAAATGGCTTGCAACACGGCACTGCTGGACGTCACGCCGTTGGCGAGTACGGTGATGCGATAGACGAAGGTGCTGGCGTTGGCTTGCGGAAAAATTTCGACCCAATACCAAGCCGTGTTCTCGCCGTCGGGTGTGTCATTGGCGCTGACGGTCACGGCTGTGGCCGTTTGTGTTTTCCAATAGCTTGCTTTGGTGGCGTTGACCTCTAACGTATTGGGGGCGCAAATCCCCGCGCTGCATGGGCTGAGGCCTAGGCGCTGGCGCAGCGTGTCGTACTCAGACATCGAGGCAGGAAAGAAGGCATGTGTTTGCGTGGTGTTGCCCATGGTGTGGCGCAAGTTGAGCGCCACTTCACCACTGCCATTTGTTGCATTTGTGGTGCCAACGATGTCAGCCAAGGCCGTGGCCAACACGGCTTGGGCTTTGTGTTGGGTGCGCAGTTGGTCTGACTCGGCGTTGAGCAACTGCTCGTTCACCCACAGGTTACGCAAGGCCAGCAGCGTGGCGATGCTGGCGAGTGCGAGCATCGCCATCAAGGTGGGCAAGGCAAAGCCGTTGCCATGTGTTTGGCGCTTCACGGCATGACACCTTCGCGGTTGCGCAGAGCCATGACTCGGCGGAATACGCGTCGTGCGCGACCATCGGCTGCCAGTGCTTCGCCTTGGCAGCCTGTGTGGCGGGGGTTGGGCTTTGTTTGGTTGACAGGGTGGATGCTGGCGACGCGCAGACACACCTCTATTGCCAGCACCTGCGACATGGCGGTCATTTGGTTGGCGGTTTTCCACTGAAGGGTCTGCGTGATTGGGTTTGCTTCGGCGTAGCGCAGTTGAAAATCTTCGATGCCTTCAGCGAGTGCTTGGTAGGTGCTGTTGTTGAGGTTCAGGTCTTTGCAGCTCAGCTCTTTGTTGGTGTTGAGCTTGTAGTCGTTGCGCACGGTGCTGTGTGTGCTGCCTGTGTTGCCCTGGCAGTCGATGGCATCAACCGCATGCCAATGCCCCAAGGAGATGCTCTCCACCGATGTGCTGCCGTTGATGCCGCCTAGCGCGGGCTCTCCGGGTTGTTCGCTTGTCGACACGTCGATGGTGATTGGCCCATCGTTGCTGCTCAGCTTCAGATATGCCGCACCCGCCATGTGGGCTTGCTCGCGCATGTTGCGCAAGGCCACGCGTGCATTGGCGTGAACGGCATCGGCCGCGGCCATGGATGCCCAGGTTTGTTTGCTGGCCCCGTATGCCGCAATGGCTGCGGCGATGACCCCGAGTCCCAATGCGACGCCAATCAACAGTTCAGGCAAGGTGTGGCCCTGCTGCGCGGGGGCGTTCATCGTGTGGGCCTTATGAAAAGACGCAAACAGCTCATTTGTGCGGGGCAGGGTGGGGTGCCTGCCGCGGCATCGGTGCGATAGGTCTCTGTTGCGTCACGCCAAGCAATGGCGATGCCCCACCAGTTGCTCAGACCCGTTAAGGCAAAGACCGTTGCATCGCCTTCTGGCAGTTGGCTGTCTAAGCTGGCTTGGAGTTGCTGCATGTCCCACTGCGCGAGCTCGGGACGGCTGCACGCGGTGGATGCGCAGTCAGGGCCGGTAGGGTTGCTGAGCGCGCCCCATGTTTTGGCGTACATCGCATGCTGTGGTGCGTTGAGCTGCATGCGCTCGGCCAAATCGTCGGCGATGCCCATGGCGACCGAGCGCATGAGTTGCTGTCGTTGCAAGACCAAGGCTTGTTGGTGCATCCACAACAAGCCCAAGATGCCAAGCACCAAGACCAGCAGTGCGGCCATTGCTTCCATCAAGGCAAACCCTTGCATGCGCTTCAGCTGCATGACTCACCCGATTGCCAGCGCAAACGGCTGGCGCTGCTCAAACACAAAGTGTTGGCTATGTTGAAGGCGATTTGTCGTGACTTGATGACCCAACGATCTCCCACAGTGCCAAGGTCGCCACGCGGGCTGATGTCGAGCGGCTCTGACTTGCTAAATGTCACTTGCAGTGGGGTTGGGCTTTGCGACGTTTGCAGCACAGCTTGGCTTGATTTCACGCGCAGTTCCCAGCCGCAACTCCAATCGTTGTTGGTGGAGGCTCCCCATGTGCAATCGCGCAAACGTGCGAGTTGCAAGGTTTCTCCGCGCTGCATGGCGCGAAGGCGTGCGCTTTGTAAATCGTTCACCAGCTGGTCGCGCATGGCCTCGACACGGTTGCGTTCTTGAAAGCGCTGCCAGTTGGGCACGGCCAATGCGGCGGTGATGGCCATGATGGCTAGGCACGCCAGCAACTCAACGAGGCTGAAACCTCGCAGGTTGGGGCGTTGAGACAGTAAAAAACCCAGCGTTTGCATGGCGCAAATGCTAGGTTTGTAACGTGTGTCAGCGCATGGCTGAGACTCGAAAACTACTTGCGAACTTCGTCCACCAAGCTCTTGAAGTCGTCGATGTCTTCAAAGCTGCGGTACACGCTGGCAAAGCGGATGTAGGCGACTTTGTCGAGTTTTTTGAGTTCGCGCATCACCAACTCACCAATGCGGGTGGAGGGCACTTCGCGTTGGCCGAGGCTGAGTAGTTTTTCTTCAATGCGTTCGATGGCGTTGTCGACCTGTTCGGTGCTGACAGGGCGTTTGCGCAGGGCGAGGCCCATGGATTCGAGGAGTTTGTTGCGCTTGTAGTCGATGCGGCGACCGTCTTTTTTGACGATGTTGGGGAAGCTGACGTCGGGGCGTTCATAGGTGGTGTAACGCTTTTCACAGGCGCCGCATTGGCGACGGCGGCGAATGGAGTCGCCGTCTTCGGACATGCGGGTCTCGACGACTTGGGTTTCTAGGTGGCCGCAGAAGGGACATTTCATGTTTTGTTCTCTCTTTTGCTTTTGTACTTTTTACTGGGCTCGCTGAGGGCATTTGGTATTGGCCGCTTCCTCATGCTGGAGTACCAGAAATCGTCAGCGGCCAATACCAAACACCCTCAGTCTGCGTCGTGCTTTGCTTCGCTCGCGCATTTCACTCGTGCCCATCCTCAGGCAAAGTTGCGTAGCAACGAGCGAACCATTTCTAAACTCAAACAGCGCGGGTTGTAGGTGCGGCGGGCGATGATTTCTGGTACCCCAGCATGAAGAGCCCGCCGTACCTGCAACCCGTGCCCTCTCCGGAGAGAACCCGTCACGAGCGAAACAACACAAAACAGAAGCAGACAAACAAAAACCCCCGACACAAAGGACGGGGGCTGATGGCAAGTTACTTGTAAACAGGGAACTTAGAAGTCAGCGCATGCACCTTGGCACGCACCGCCGCGATGTTGGCTTCGTCGTGTGGGTTGTCCAACACGTCGGCAATCAAGTTGGCGGTGATGCGGGCTTCTTCGTCTTTGAAGCCGCGTGTGGTCATCGCCGGGGTACCGATGCGCACACCGCTGGTAACGAATGGTTTCTCTGGGTCGTTCGGGATGGCGTTCTTGTTGATCGTCATGTGCGCTGCACCCAAAGCCGCTTCGGCTTCTTTGCCGGTGATCTTCTTGGAGCGCAAGTCCACCAACATCACGTGGCTTTGTGTGCCGCCGCTGACGATGCGCAGGCCGCGTGCGGTCAAGGTCTCAGCCACGATCTTGGCGTTCTTCACCACTTGGGCTTGGTACTCTTTGAACTCAGGCTGCATGGCTTCTTTGAACGCCACAGCCTTGGCGGCGATGACGTGCATCAACGGGCCGCCTTGCAGGCCTGGGAAGATGGCGCTGTTGATGGCTTTTTCGTGCTCTGCCTTCATCAAGATGATGCCGCCGCGTGGGCCGCGCAAGCTCTTGTGGGTGGTGGAGGTCACCACGTCGGCGTGAGGCACAGGGTTGGGGTATTGGCCTGCGGCGATCAAGCCAGCGTAGTGGGCCATGTCGACCATGAAGATCGCACCAACTTCTTTAGCGATCTTGGCAAAGCGTGCCCAGTCGATGTGCAAGCTGTAAGCCGATGCACCCGCCACGATCAGCTTGGGCTTGTGTTCGCGGGCTTTGGCTTCCATCGCTTCATAGTCGATGGCTTCTTGTGCGTCCAAGCCGTAAGACACGACGTTGAACCATTTGCCAGACATGTTCAGGGCCATGCCGTGGGTCAAGTGACCGCCTTCGGCCAAGCTCATGCCCATGATGGTGTCGCCGGGCTTCAAGAACGCGAGGAACACGGCTTCGTTGGCCGAGGCGCCGCAATGGGGTTGCACGTTGGCGCAGTCGGCACCGAAGATGGTTTTGATGCGGTCGATGGCCAGTTGCTCGGCCACGTCCACGAATTCGCAGCCACCGTAGTAGCGCTTGCCAGGGTAGCCTTCGGCGTATTTGTTGGTCAGTTGCGAGCCTTGGGCTTGCATGACGGCAGGAGACGCGTAGTTCTCGCTGGCGATCAGCTCGATGTGGTGTTCTTGACGGGCGTTTTCGGCCTGAATAGAAGCCCAGAGTTCTGGATCGGTTTGTTCGATGGTGATGTTGCGGTCGTACATACTGGCAGTCCTAGAAAAAGGTGGTGTCCCGGCTATAACTCGGAAAAGAGCGGCAGGGCTGCCCAGGCGAACGGCAAAACACCTCTTCATGAAAGAGGCTGCGCGCTTCCCAGTGGTCATACATCCACGTCAGCGGTACGGGGCTGGTGCCCCGCACGCCTATCGCCAGTTGCGCGCGAAACAGAGTTTACCGTGGTTCCTCGTCGTCTTTGGGGTCTTTGCCAAAGGGCGTCAAGCGCTGGGCTTTCTCCCACAGGCTTTCCAAACGGGCCGTGGCGGCCTCGGCAGCCGTCGACGGTGGCGGGGTAATTGGCACTTTCACGCCTTTGGCCACTTGTTGCAGGCGGGCGTTTTCGGCCATGACCTTGCCAGCGTAGCCTTGGTCGTCTTTCATATTGCCAGCGCCCACATAGAGCTTGAGGCCGCCTTCCAAGCTACCTGCCCGGTTGATGCACTCTTTGAGCACGTTGACGCCCACGCGCACGTTGGCCACGGGGTCAAACGCGGCCAAAGCGCCACCAAAGCCTTGGTATTTCTGCTCGTGGACCTTGGTCATCACTTGCATCAGGCCTTGGGCGCCCACATGGCTTTGGGCAAAGGGGTTAAAGCCAGACTCCACAGCCATGACGGCCAAGATGAGGGTGGGCTCAATTTGGTTGCTGGGGCCCACGTCGTAGGCTTCTGAGACCAAAGCGCTCAAAGGTTCTGGCGCCACGCGGTATTTTTTGCTCAACCAATAGGCGAGGTTGGCTTGTTGTTTGGGCAGGTCGCGGGGGTCGGTGGCGGTGGCACGGTCAACCGCCTCGGCATCAGTGGCGATGCCTGTTTCGTCGTACTGGCGCTCTTGTAGCCAGCTGATGACCTTGGCTTCTGTCACCACACGCAGGTCGGGGCGCACCGTCAGCGCCACGGCGAAAAAGAAGATGGACAAGCCCACCACGGCCAAGCCGTTGTGAGAAATGGCAAAAAAACCTTGCGCCACGTCCGTTGCAAAGGTACGTAGACCTAGCTGTAATCTGGCGAACATAGGAATAGGCATAAATTTATAAATAGCGAATAGGCCAAAATTTTAAAGCCTCGGCGACAATCGCCTCTAATTTACTGTGAGCCCTACTTGTGACTGATTCTTCGAACAAACCCCTCGACCTCGCCGCCTTAGACAAATTGACTGGCGGGGCCTTTACCGTTTCCACCTCGGCAGACCGCACCGCGCGCCTGCGCGACTGGCTGGCTGGCCAGCCCACGTTGGAGCAACTGCAAGCCGTCTTCGACGAAATGAGCCACCGCGACAAGGGCGCCGCCAAAGTGCTGCGCGAGAAGCTCGACGAGCTGCGCCGCAGCAAAGACCAAGATGCGTTGGTGCAAGAGTGGGCCGCCAAAGGCGAAGCCCTGCGCGATGCGGCCCACATCAATTTGGGCGATGCCATGGGTTGGCAGCGTGATGCTGCCAAAGCCGGTGCCCCGTTGTCTCGCGAGCCATTGGCCGGTTTGAAAACCGCCTTGGCCGAGCGCGTCAAAGCCATTGAAGACCTGCAACACCAAACCCAAGTGCAGCGCGAAGCCGCTGTGTTGTTGGCCCAGCGCATTGAAGTGTTGTCCACCAAACCTTGGCAAGATGCCTTGGCCCAACGCGATGCGCTGCAAGCCGACCTCGACCGTTGGGTGGCACAAGCCCAAGCCTTGGCGGCAGACGCCCAATGGCCCAGCGTGGACGCCAAATTTGCGCCTGCTTTGCAAACCAGCACCCAACAGGTGCAAGCCGTGTGGACCGCTTTCTGCGAGGCGTTGACACTGACCGAAGCCGCTGCTGCCGATGCTGCCGCGCCATTGCCCGCCGTGCCCGCCTGGTCTGACCAAATTCGTGTGGCCCGTGGCGAAGTGTTGCCCCAAGCCGCTGCACCTGCCAAAGCCCCCAAGCCCGCTGCCGCTGGCGTGGATGCCACCCGCAAAGTCAAACCCACTGCCGACAAGGCTGTGGTGGACCAAAAGCGTTTAGAGCTGGCCATGCAAGCCGAGGCTTTGTTCAAGCCCGCGCCTGCGGCTAAGCCTGCGAAGGCTAAAGCGGCCAAGGCGGAGGACGCTGCGCAAGAGGCTGTGGTGATTGAGCCGGTTGTTACAGAGGCTCCTGCCGCAGAAGTCGCCCCAAGCGTCGCAGAAGCAGCGCCATCGGCTGAGACCGCCGCACCTGAAGCCACAACGCAAGCCGTGGAAGCTGAAAAACCTGCGGCCAAAGCCGACGACGTGGCGCGCATCCCCGCCATGGGTGGTCGCAAAATGCAAGAAACCTTGCGCAATTTGCGCGAGCAATGGAAAAAAATCGACAAAGAAGCCGCGCCCAACCCCGCGTTGTGGAAGCGTTTCGACTCGGCTTGTAACCGCGCCCACGAAGTGGTGGACGCCTGGCTCAAAGAAGCCCGCGCGCAAACCACTGCGCACAAAGCCCAGCGCTTGGCCTTGATTGAAGAAGTCAAAGCCTGGTCGGTTGAACACGCCAATGGCCCAGACTGGAAAGGCGTGGCGCGTCAGTTGCACCAGTTCGCCCAACGCTGGCGCGAGAGCGGCCACCTGAGCGAAAAAATGTTTGCTGAATTGCAGCCCGTTTGGAAAACCGCCATTCACGCCGCACACGAGCCGTTGGAAAACGCACAAAAAGCCAGCTTGGCTCGCCGTCACGCCTTGATTGCCGAAGCCCAAGCCTTGGGTGCGGCTACCAGCTTGCGTGTGGACGCTGTCAAAGCGCTGCAACAGCGTTGGCAAGAAGAAGCCCACACCGTGGTGTTGGACCGCAAGCAAGAACAAAAATTGTGGGACGCCTTCCGCCAACCGATTGACGAAGCCTTTGCCCGCAAATCGTCGGTGCGCGAGCAATCGCAAGCCGCGCTGACGCCGTACGACAAAGCCGTGCTTGACGCCGCCAAAGCGTTGGACTCTGCCACAGCCAAAGGCGACGGCGCGGCCATTCGTGCGGCCATGCAAGCACTGGAACAAATCGCTCGCGGTGAAGTGGTGGCAAGCCCTGCGGCTGCGGCCACCCCAGCTGCTTCGATTGAACAAGCTGCAGAAGCTGTGACACCCAGCGATGCCTCTGAAGCCCCCGCTACAGAAACCGCACCCAGCGACACAAGCGCTGGCGACGTCACGGACGCCTCAGTTTCAGAGGACGCCGTTGCTGAACCCGTGGCTGAAGCTGCGCCCGTCAAGCCAAAAGCAGCCCCCCGTCCAGTGGTGGCTGTGCGTGGCGATGACCGCCCAGGCCAAAAGCGCACCGAGGCTGCCCCTGCAGCGCGCGGTGGTCGTGATGGCAAGCCCGGTGGCAAGTTTGGCGACAAGCCTAGCTTTGGCCGTGATGGCAAGCCTTCACGCGACGGTGGTCGCGAGGGCTTTGCACCACGTGGTCCTCGTTTGGGTGACGCGGCTTTCCGCGCCCAACGTCACGCCTTGGAATCTGCACAAGACGCCTTGCGCCGCTTGGCTGCACAAGCCCATGGCGAAGTGCTGACCCAGCTCATGCACGCGTGGGAAAAGCGCGACGCCGCGCAACTGCCAGCTGCGCAAGCGATTGGCAGCAAACTGTCGCCAGCCCAACGCACGCAATGGTCACAAGCCTTGGCCGCTCAGCCTAAAGGTGACGCGGTTACGCCGTTGTTGCGTTTGGAAGTGGCGGCTGATTTGCCCACGCCCGCTGCGCAGATGGATGCCCGTCGTGCTTTGCAGTTGCAAATGCTCACACGTCGCAACGACCCATCTCCACAAATGACTTGGGCGGCTGACGCCGCGCAAGTGTTGGGTGGTGCGTATGACGAAGCCGCAGCTCGTCGCTTGCAAGCGGCGCTGAAAGTGTTGCTCAAGCGCTAAGTTATCAGCACGCACAAAGGGGGCTTGTTCCCAAGTCAAACAAAACGGCGCCTATCAGCGCCGTTTTTTATGTGTGTTGCGATAGCGCGTCAATCAAGCTTCGGTGAAGGCCCTAGTTTGTAGTCAAGGTCAATCGACGCAGCCCGTGCGTGGGGTTGTGCGCTTCTTCTCGTAACCAGCTCAGCACCTCCAAGCGAGGTGGTTGGCTATCCGCATGCCAATCGCTCAGTACCCAACGGCTCAGGCCGTCACCTAAGTCATGCACAGCAGGCTTGTGGGTGTGGCCGTGCAGCAGCACTTGCGCATCCGTGGCCTTGAGCCATGCGATGGCGGCTTGGGTGTCTACATCTGCGTAATCAGCGTGGCTGCGTTTGAGTGCTTCGCTTTGGGCGCGCACGCTGCGCGCATAGGCTTGGCGCTCAGCCAAAGGTTTGGCTAAGAAGGCGGCTTGCCATTCAGATTGGCGCACTTGGGCGCGAAACGCCAAGTAATCGTGGTCGTCCAAACACAGCGCGTCGCCGTGGCTGAGCAAGATGCGCGTGGGCGTTGAATCTCCCGCAGTCCCAAGGTCTAGCACCGTGGGGTCGCTCAGGCCTTGCATGCCCGTGGTGCTGAGCAACTCAGCGCCCACCAAAAAGTCGCGGTTGCCGCACATGAAATACACAGGCATGCGCAACGCCGTGGCTTTGAGAACGGCCATGCATTGCAGGGCGAAGGGGTCTGGGTTGTCATCGCCCACCCACACTTCAAACAAATCGCCCAAGATGAAGAGGGCGTCTGCTGGGGTGTGTGCCATGTGCTGGGCCCACGCCTCGAAGGTGGCAGGCTCGCCTGCATCTAGGTGCAGGTCGGAAATGAAGTCGATGCGCTGCCACGCGGGCTGGGCCCGCACACACGGTGTCTCGCTAGGCGCGGGTGGCAGATGCGTCATCCGTGATTAGAGCGCGACGGCTTTCTCAATCACCACGTCTTCTTTGGGCACGTCGTCATGGAAGCCTTTGCGGCCGGTTTTGACGGCGGCGATTTTGTCGACCACGTCATTGCCGCTCACGACTTTGCCAAACACGGCATAGCCCCAGCCTTGCATGCTGGGTGCTTTGTGGTTCAAAAACTCGTTGTCAGCCACGTTGATGAAGAACTGGGCGGTGGCCGAGTGTGGGTCAGACGTGCGGGCCATGGCCAGCGTGTAGTGGTTGTTTTTGAGGCCGTTGTTGGCTTCGTTTTCAATCGGCGCGTCGCATTCTTTTTGCGTCATGCCGGGCTCGAAACCGCCGCCTTGGACCATGAAGCCGGGAATCACGCGGTGAAAAATGGTTTTGTCGTAGTGACCTTTGTTCACGTAGTGCAAGAAGTTCTCTGTGCATTTCGGTGCTTTTTCAGCGTCGAGTTCGATGGTGATGACGCCGTGGTCCAAGATGTGCAGTTCGACTTGTGGGTTGCTCATGGTGTTTCCTTATGAAAGAGTGAAGCCAGCGCGTGCTCAGAGCACCGTGGCGGATTGAATGACGATGGGGGTGCGTGGCACATCCGAGGGGAAGGGACCGCCGAAGCCAGTCTGTACGCTTTTGATCTTGGTGATGGTCTCCATGCCCGAGATCACTTTGCCAAACACGGTGTAGCCGGGTTGTTGGGGGGAGGGGTCTAGAAAACCGTTGTCCACCACGTTGATGAAGAACTGAGCTGTGGCTGAATTCGGCACATTGGTGCGCGCCATGGCAAGGGTGCCCACGGTGTTGCGCGGACCGCCTTTGGCCAAGGCTTCGCGGCCTTCGTGTTCAACAGGGGGGCGTGTGCGGCGTTCAATGTAGCGTTGGTCGTAGCCACCGCCTTGCACCATGAAGTTGCCAATCACGCGGTGAAAAATGGTGCCTTCGTAGTGTTTGTCGCGCACGTATTGCAAAAAGTTGTCGACCGTCTTGGGGGCTTTGTCTGGGTAGACCTCAACCACAAACTCGCCCGCGTTGGTGACGAACTTGACGCGGGGTGCGTCTTGGGCGATGGCGGCTGGCGCCAAACCCAACCAGGCGAGGGCGCAAAAACTGAGGCCACACAAGGTGCGGCGGTTCAACAATGAAAGTGTCATGGTTTGCCTTGGGTCATTGCGAGAACGGGTTTGAGCCGTTCCATTTTTTGAGTGAGATCACGCTGCTTAGGCTCAATGGCCAAAGATTGCGCATACGAATGGCGTGCCATGTTGACCAGCAGGTCTCCCATATTCTCGTGGGCTGCGGCGTAATTTGGGTTTGCACGCAAGGCCTTGTCTAAGGAGGCCTTGGCATTGGGGTAGTCGCCCTTGGCTGCGTAGATCACTCCCAAATTGTTGTGGGGCTCAGCCAGCTCGGGGTACTCTTGTGTGAGATCGATGTAGACCTTCAATGCCATCTCTGGCTGCCCCAGCTGCTCAAAAATATAACCCTGCCAAAACTGCATTTGCGGGTCTCGTGGGTTGGCCGCCAAGCCTTTGTTGACCAGCAGCAAGGCTTGCGGGTACTTGGCTTGACGCAACAGCTTGCGCACGTCGTTGTGGGGTGTGCTGATCACAGTGGGGAGGGTGGATTGGCCGGGCTGCCACTCCAAGGCCTCAACACTTTGCGCGGTCACGTTCAATGAACTGAAACCCAAAGCCAAACCCAAGGTCCATGCAGTCACCCATCGGGTTTGCGCGAAGGTTTGGCGAGCAGCAGGCATTGCCAAATACTTGGCTGAGGAGGGGGCGTGAGGGTTTGTCATGTGCTTTGTATACTGGAGGCATTGTAAAACAGAGGGTCTGGACGACTCTTTGGCTTTCACCTCATTACCGACCCTTCATTGCGGTCTTCTCTCGATTCACTCATGACGCTTCGCATTCACAACACGCTCACGCGTGCGCTGGAGAACTTTTCGCCGTTAGAACCTGGCCATGTGCGCATGTACGTGTGCGGCATGACCGTGTACGACCTGTGCCATTTGGGCCATGCCCGTTCGATGGTGGCGTTTGATGTGGTGCAGCGCTGGCTCAAGGCCAGCGGCTACCGCGTGACCTATGTGCGCAACATCACCGACATTGACGACAAGATCATCAAGCGTTCGTTAGAAAACGGCGAAACCGTGCGCGGCCTGACCGATCGCATGATCGACGCCTTGCACCAAGACGCCGACGCTTTGGGCATCGAGCGCCCCACGCACGAGCCCCGTGCCATGGACTATGTGCCGCAAATGCTGGCCATGATTGGCATCTTGCAAGACAAAGGCTTGGCCTACCAAGCCAGCAACGGCGATGTGAACTACGCCGTGCGCAAGTTTCCCGGCTATGGCAAGTTGTCCGGCAAGTCGCTGGACGAGTTGCAAGCGGGCGAGCGCGTGGCGGTCGACGATGGCAAGCAAGACCCGCTGGACTTTGTGCTGTGGAAATCGGCAAAAACAAGCGAGCCCGACGAAGTGAAATGGGCCAGCCCCTTTGGCGCAGGCCGCCCCGGCTGGCACATCGAGTGCTCGGCCATGAGCTGCGAGATGTTGGGCCAAAGCTTTGACATCCACGGCGGTGGCGCTGATTTGCAGTTCCCGCACCACGAAAACGAAATTGCCCAAAGCGAAGGCGCGAACGGCCAAAAGATGGCCAGCGTGTGGATGCACAACGGCTTCATCAATGTGGACAACGAAAAAATGTCCAAGAGTTTGGGCAATTTCTTCACCATCCGTGATGTGCTCAAAGAATTTGACGCCGAAACTGTGCGTTTCTTTGTGGTGCGCAGCCACTACCGCAGCCAGCTCAATTACAGCGATGTGCATTTGAACGACGCCCGTGGCGCCTTGAAGCGCCTCTACACCGCGTTGGGCACAGTGACGCCTGATGAAGTGACGATCGATTGGGCTGAGCCCCATGCCGCACGCTTCAAAGCCGCCATGGACGAAGACTTTGGCACCCCCGAAGCCGTCGCCGTGTTGTTTGAACTCGCCAGCGAAGTCAACCGCACGCAATCGGCGCAGACCGCTGGTTTGCTCAAAGCCTTGGGCGGCGTGTTGGGTTTGTTGCAAGACGACCCCAAAGCCTTTGCCCAAGCCGGTGCAGGCGTGGACGAAGAAGCCATTCAGGCCCAAATCGCGGCCCGCGCTGCCGCCAAGGCGGCCAAGAATTTTGCCGAGGCAGACCGCATTCGCCAAGCCTTAGCTGCTGATGGCATCGTGCTTAAAGATTCGCCCACGGGCACGACATGGGAGCGTGGCTAAGTGATCGTGGGTCAAGACAAAGTCACCATCGCCACGCCCGAGTATTGGGCAGAGGCATGCAAACACTTGGTTAAAAAAGACCGGGTGATGAAGCGCCTCATCCCTCAGTTTGGTGAGGCTTCGCTGCAGTCACGCGGAGATGCTTTTGTCACGCTGGCTCGTAGCATTGTGGGTCAGCAGGTGTCGGTCAAGGCCGCTCAAACTGTGTGGGACCGCTTTGTCAAGCTGCCTCGAAAAATCACGCCCGCCAATGTACTGAAGCTCAAGGTGGACGACATGCGCGCAGCCGGTTTGTCGGCCCGCAAGGTGGAGTACATCGTTGATTTGGCGCTGCACTTTGACAACGGCGCTTTGCATGTGAAAAAGTGGTCCGAGATGACGGACGACGCCATCATCGAAGAACTGGTGGCCATTCGCGGCATTGGCCGTTGGACGGCTGAGATGTTTTTGATCTTTCACCTCATGCGCCCCAACGTGTTGCCGCTGGATGATGTGGGCCTGATCAATGGCATCAGCCACAACTATTTTTCAGGTGAGGCGGTCAGCCGCAGCGAAGCCCGAGAAGTGGCTGCGGCATGGGCCCCTTATTGCAGTGTGGCAACTTGGTATATTTGGCGCTCGCTAGATCCGCTGCCAGTGGAATATTGAGCAGCTAAGGAGTAATTAATTTTGGCTAAAAAAACCTTCCTCGACTTTGAACAACCGATTGCTGAACTTGAAGGCAAGATCGACGAACTGCGCTATGTGCAAAGCGAGTCAGCAGTGGATATTTCGGACGAGATTGACCAGCTCAGCAAGAAAAGCTTGCAGCTGACCAAAGAAATTTACAGCGACCTCACACCTTGGCAAATCACCAAGATTGCCCGCCACGCCGAGCGTCCTTACACGCTGGACTACATCAACGACATCTTCACCGACTTCGTGGAAATGCATGGCGACCGCCACTTTGCCGATGACTTGAGCATCGTGGGTGGTTTGGCCCGTTTCAACGGCAACGCCTGCATGGTCTTGGGTCAACAAAAAGGCCGCGACACCAAAGAGCGCGCTGCGCGTAACTTTGGCATGAGCCGCCCTGAGGGTTACCGCAAAGCCTTGCGCTTGATGAAGACCGCCGAGAAGTTCAAGCTCCCCGTGTTCACGTTTGTCGACACGCCCGGCGCTTACCCCGGCATTGACGCGGAAGAGCGCAGTCAGTCCGAAGCCATTGGCCGCAACATTTTTGAAATGGCTCAGCTCGAAGTGCCCATCATCACCACCATCATTGGTGAAGGTGGCTCGGGCGGCGCGTTGGCCATCAGCGTGGCAGACCAAGTGTTGATGCTGCAGTACTCGGTGTACTCGGTCATCAGCCCCGAAGGTTGCGCCTCGATTTTGTGGAAAACATCTGAGCGCGCCGAAGACGCTGCGGAACAGCTGGGCATCACTGCCCATCGCCTGAAGGCTTTGGGCTTGGTTGACAAAATCGTGAACGAGCCCGTGGGTGGCGCACACCGCGACCCCAAGCAAATGGCGGCTCAGCTCAAGCGCGGCTTGAACGACGCATGGCGCCAAGTGACCGACATGAAGGTCAAAGAGCTGCTCGACAAGCGCTACGAGCGTCTGCAAAGCTATGGCCGTTACACCGACACCAAAGCTGACGCCCGCTAACTTTCCCTCGCTGGACGCGCTCCAGCATTTAGGCCCATTCGCCGTTGCGCTCAGCGGCGGGGCCGATTCCACCGCTTTAGTCATCGCTTGTGCCACTCGCTGGCCGGGCAGGGTGTATGCCGTGCATGTGCATCACGGCTTGCAAGCGGCTGCGGATGGTTTTGAGGCGCACTGCGTGGCTTTGTGCGAACGCTTGCATGTGCCACTGGTGGTGCAGCGCGTGAATGCCACGCACGTCGCAGGCGAAAGCCCAGAAGACGCGGCCCGCCAAGCCCGTTACCGCGCACTGGCCGAGGCGCTGCAAAACAACTGGGGTGGGCAGATCCAACACATGGCCTTGGCCCAACACGCGGATGACCAAGCCGAAACCTTGTTGCTGGCGCTCTCGCGTGGCGCGGGCTTGCCGGGGCTGGCGTGCATGCCTGCTGTGGCACAGCGCCAGGGTGTGACCTATCACCGCCCTTGGTTGGATGTGCCAGGCTCGCAACTGCGTGATGCTTTGAAAGCCGCAGGCGAGACTTGGGTCGAAGACCCCACCAACACTGACACGCGCTACACGCGCAACCGCATCCGTGCGGCGTTGCTGCCCGTGATTGAGCAAGCGTTTCCTTCATTCAGACAAACCTTTGCACGCAGCGCCTCACACGCGGCACAAGCGCAAACCTTGTTGCAAGAGGTGGCGGATCATGATTTGCAGCTTGTGGGCAACCCGCCCGCTATCAAAGCCTTGCAGCACCTGAGTGAGGCGCGGCAATCGAATGTGTTGCGTCATTGGCTGGCGCTCGAACATTCGCAAGCCAGTGCGGCGCAACTGCAAGCGTTACTGGTTCAAGTGAAAGCTTGCACCACGCGAGGCCACCACATCGACATCAAGGTGGGGCGTGGGTTTGTGCGTCGCGATGGGGCTGTGTTGCGTTGCTACAATCTGTAGGTTTTTTGCCCATAACACAACACTTTTAAATAAATATGGCATTGATTGTTCATAAATACGGCGGTACGTCGATGGGCTCAACAGAGCGCATTCGCAACGTCGCCAAGCGCGTGGCCAAGTGGGCCCGTGCGGGTCACCAAATGGTGGTGGTTCCTTCCGCGATGAGCGGCGAGACCAACCGTTTGCTCGGCCTCGCCAAAGAATTGGCCCCCTCTAAAGCCGACTCGGCCTACAACCGCGAACTCGACATGCTGGCCTCCACAGGCGAGCAAGCGTCATCGGCGCTGTTGGCCATTGCTTTGCAAGCCGAAGGCCAGCCTTCGGTGAGCTACGCGGGCTGGCAAGTGCCGATTCGCACCAACAACGCCTACACCAAGGCTCGCATTGAGTCGATTGATGATGCACGCGTTCGCGCTGACTTGGATGCAGGCAAAGTGGTCATCATCACCGGCTTCCAAGGCAAAGATGAACACGACAACATCACCACCTTGGGCCGTGGCGGCTCTGACACCTCGGCCGTGGCCGTGGCAGCGGCCCTCAAAGCCAAAGAGTGTTTGATTTACACCGACGTCGATGGTGTGTACACCACCGACCCACGTGTGGTGCCTGAAGCCCGTCGCTTAGAAACACTGTGTTTTGAAGAGATGCTGGAAATGGCATCTTTGGGCAGCAAAGTTTTGCAAATTCGCTCGGTTGAGTTTGCCGGTAAATACAAGGTGCCGCTGCGCGTGTTGTCCAGCTTCACCGCGTGGGACATTGATATCAACGAAGAAGCCAAATCAGGCACGTTGATCACCTTTGAGGAAGACGAAAAAATGGAACAAGCAATCGTATCGGGCATCGCATTCAACCGCGATGAAGCCAAAATTTCTGTGGTCGGCGTGCCCGACAAACCAGGCATCGCTTACCAAATTTTGGGCGCTGTGGCTGAAGCCAACATTGAAGTGGACATGATCATCCAAAACATCAGCAAGGATGGCAAAACCGATTTCAGCTTCACCGTTCACCGCAACGACTACGCACGCACCACCGATCTGTTGAAAGACAAAGTGTTGCCAGCCTTGGGCGCAAGCGATGTGCAAGGCGACACCAAAATTTGCAAAGTGTCGATCGTCGGTATCGGCATGCGCAGCCACGTAGGTGTGGCCAGCAAGATGTTCCGCTCATTGAGCGAAGAGGGCATCAACATCCAAATGATCTCGACCTCTGAAATTAAGACCTCCGTTGTGATCGACGAAAAATACATGGAACTCGCAGTGCGCGCGTTGCATAAAGCTTTCGATTTGGATCAGCCAGCTGCCTAAGTTAAGGCATAATGTGGCCTGCTGGAAACGTGACCGAGTGGCCGAAGGTGCTCCCCTGCTAAGGGAGTATGGGGTGTAGAGCCTCATCGAGGGTTCGAATCCCTCCGTTTCCGCCAGCTAGTTTGAGCCCCTGAGTAATCAGGGGCTTTTTCTTTGGAAGTCCCACACCGTGCGGGCTTGCGGGGCGCGATCACTTTCTCTGAATTCCAAATCTCGCCATTTCAGAGCTGATTAGGCCCCATTTCTCTCCGTATTCTCAGAAGCCATTTCAGGCAGTCCATAGTTTCACTGGACCTTTTCTCTGCTTGGGCAATGACTAAGGGCGCCGCAGCGCCCTTTATTACCTCTTTTGAGTGGTGGCCTACCTTTCGGGTACTCCAAGCAGTTTTCTTTGCTCACCCCAGTTTGCAGGCAGCGGCAAATGGCTGATGAGCTTTTTGGCGGTAAGTTGGGGTGGGTGCTCACCCTTGGATATCCGCTCAATGATGTCTGGAGCCAGCATGGCCATCAGCAGAAGCCGAGAGACATAGTTGACTGTGACCTCTTCCTCTTTGGCAATCATGGCCAAGCTATCTACATCACCATCTCTGAGACGTTTGAACCAAATGTGACCTCTTGCAATCAACGCGAGCAGCTTTAAGTCTGGTTTGCGAACTTGGTCTTCAGGTCCATTAACGATTAACCGCATGGCCATTCCGCATCGTTTGAGTTCGACAGGTACTGAAATCCAAAATGACTCGCTAATGCTCGCGGTATTAGTTAGAGCAGATTGCTTGATTCCAATTTCGACTTTGCCTTCATGTATCAGTACTTGGTTCAAGAGCTTATTCAAGGTCTCAATCGGCGCACTCTGTAGCCCAAGCGCATGTTCCTTAGCCAACTCCAAGGTGGCTTTTATGTCTGTACTGCTGGAGTCCCCATCTTGGGTTGAGCCTAGCCAGTCCAAAAGCCTTGCGCCATCAGTTAGAAACGATTTGAGACCTTGAATCACTGCTCCTTCGAGCTCTTGTGCTGGGATTCGAAATCCATCCACATCTTCGGCTGCTCCTTGATGAAGTTCATTGCTCACGTAATAGCGGTATCTGCGTTTGCCTTTCTTCGAATGAGTCGGTGTGAGGTGATGGCCATTCGCATCAAAAATGAGTCCAGCTAACAAGCTTGGATTCATCGCGTTCTTACGATTGCGATATGACTGCAGATTCGTTGCCAAGCGTTCTTGCACTGCATGCCATATTTCAGGATTAATCAGGGCAGGGTGGTTACCGGGGAAGACTTCATCTTTGTGAACGATCTGTCCGATGTAGACGGGGTTACTCAGAATTTTGTACAGGTGACCACGACTGAACTCCCGATTGCCCATCGCGCCTTCGCGCTTGGTTGTTCGTGCAGGTGTTTTCCACCTACGCGCATCCAATTCATCTTTAAGCTGTCGGACACAACCGAGGTCCAGATACAGCTTGAAGATCTCACGAATTCGAATGGCATCTTCTTCGTGAATACACAAGGCCCGATCTTTAGGGAAGTAACCGATGGGAGCTAACCCTCCCATCCAAATACCGCGGCGCTTTGATGCCGCAATCTTGTCCCGGATACGTTCGGCAGTAACCTCCCGCTCAAACTGAGCAAACGACAACAGCACATTTAAGGTCAGCCGTCCCATTGAGGTGGTTGTGTTGAATTGCTGAGTTACAGATACAAATGACACACCGTATTCATCGAACAATTCCACAAGCTTAGAGAAGTCAGCCAATGACCGGGTCAATCGATCTACCTTGTAGACCACAATGACTTTAATGCGTTTAGCTTTGACATCAGCAAGCAGCTGTTGAAGAGCTGGGCGATCTGTATTGCCGCCAGAGAAGCCACCATCGTCATAGATGACAGGTGAATTAACCCATCCAAGAGAGCGTTGGCTCACGATGTAGGCTTCACAAGCTTCACGCTGTGCATCTAATGAGTTGAAGTCTTGCTCGAGTCCGTCCTCTGAGGATTTTCGCGTGTAGATCGCGCATGGGATTGAGCTCACTCTTGTGACAGCTTTGGTCATGGCTTTAATCCAAAGAAGAGTGGCCCTGACCAAGCTGTGCCTGTGATTTCTCTAGCAATTGCACTAAGGCTTGAGTAGGCCTTGCCTTGATGCTCAAAGCCTTTAACCAGAACAGTCACCTGATGTACTTTGCCTTGCCACTCTCGCATGAGTCGAGTGCCGGGACTTAGTGTGATCAAAGGTGTTGTTTGCTTGAGGAATCGAGATAGCCGAGCAGCTCCGATTGAGCCTTTCCAATGACTGTCAGCTTGCATTTGCTCATGCCATGACAAAGCCAGCTGAATCAGTTTGTATTGGATGTGCTTAGGAACTTTGCTTCCGAATGACTTGGACCATCGTTTGTCGAGTTCGATTCGGTTTGCGCGCATCTCCATCACCGCACTCATGATGTCTTCACCTCCGTGATTCGGTAAGTGCGTGTACCGCTTGCTCCGGCGATGCTCACAACGTTGAGACCAAGGCGTTTTTTAAGTGCGCCGCTGATGATCCCTCTGACAGTGTGAGCTTGCCAACCGGTGAGGATCATCATCTCCTCAATCGTGGTGCCAGTTTTCTTTTTAAGCAGATCGATGAGCTGGGATTGTTTGCTTTGTTTTTTTGCAGGCGGTTGAGCCTTAGCTGGCTTTTTTGCTTTAACAGGGGCGGATGTTTTGGTTTTCATGGGTACTCCTATGGAATCTCACGCAACCTTTGCGTGGTTCAAGTAGTACCGCTCTGTTTCCGATGTGTATCAACTCAAATGAACTGAGTAGTGGCTTAATAGCGACGAAGTACATTCTGTGGACGCCTGTTTCACCATACACAAGGGCTCGGAAAATCTCCGAGCCCATTTTCTTTGCTCCAAAGGCCTGTATTTACTGACTTCCGGCGAATGACCTTAAGGACGAATCCATAAGGGAAACCTAGGTTTTATAAGGGTTTTCGGGAGGTCTGTAATCCCTAGCTGTGCATCAGCATGGAGGACTAATTAAAAACCAATCCTCCATAAAATTTTTGATTTTTTTCAACGAACAGTATTCTTAAGTTCTGGATAGGGAGCTAGAGCAAACGAAATTGGCACGTTATTTTTTACTTGTCCTAGCACCAGTTGACGACACATAGTTGTCAAAAGGGCGTTCAGAGATGCTGAACCAAGCAATTTGATCTGCTTTGAATTTTTTCCAAGGTTCATAAATTTTCTTGAACTTAGGATTTTTATCTGCAATCTCATCGCAGTGTTCAACAGTTGCAGCGTGAAAAGCATCAAGAATTTCTTTGCTAAACATCCGAAGTTGTGTGCCAGAGCCAATCAATCGACGAAGCGCTTGTGGATTGCGTGCATCGTATTTGGCTTGCATGTCCATTAAAGCTTCAGCACATGCCATTTCAAGTATGTTTTGGTAGTCCTTGGGAAGTGTTTCCCATGCTTTAAGGTTTACATACAGCGAGACCTGTGCGCAACCCTCCCACCAACCTGGTGCATAGTAGTACTTAGCAACTTTGTTGATTCCTAATTTCTCATCATCGAATGGCCCCACCCATTCAACAGCGTCAATGTTTCCTCGCTCAAGCGCGGGATAAATATCACTAGCAGGGATTTGCTGGGGTACTACGCCAAGCTTGGACATAACTTGTCCTGCAAAACCACTGACGCGAAATTTGAGGCCCTTGAGATCGGAGACTGATTTCACTTCTTTACGGAACCATCCACCCATTTGTGCGCCTGTGTTTCCACATGGAATGTTATAGATGTTGTAGTCCTTGAAGAAGTCTCGCATTAGTTCAAGTCCACCGCCCTCATACATCCAAGCCGTTTGTTGGCGACTATTCAAGCCAAATGGAATCGATGTATCAAATGCGAAGGTAGGATCTTTGCCAACAAAATAATAGCTAGAGGTTTGACCGCACTCAACAGAACCGGAGTTAACAGCATCAAGCACAGCAGGGCCCGGAACAATCTCGCCAGCGGCAAAGGGTTGAATTTGAAATTTCCCATTTGTTGCTGCAGCAACTCGCTTTGAAATCAGCTGAATTGCACCAAAAGCGGTATCTAAACTTTTTGGAAAGCTAGATGCTAAGCGCCATTTGATTTCAGGACTATTTTGAGCACTAGCTGAACTAGCAACGACAGAAGCACCTAAACCTACGCCTGTTGAGTGCAAAAACTTTCTACGCTCCATGCTATTCCTTAACAATGATTGGGATGAGCGAATCGTATGAAGACAGTATGGGTATGTCTAATACCGTTAAGGTATTAGATCAATACCTGTTCGTGTGGTGACTAATTAAGGATCGATTGGATGCGTGTAGTCCAATGTTCGCATGTCGAGTCTTGCTGAATTTCTGGATAGTTATCCATCCGTTCTTGCTTGCGAGACGTGGGGGGGCGCAAGAAGTACGAGTACCCGCATCTGAACGACGTTGACGAGCTGTCGGATGCCCGACCACTCGACATCGGCTAACCTACGCGAAATTCGGTCCCTCGCACGCCGGTGATGGACAGTGGCGTACGGACTTCAAAAGGTGTGGTTTTTGAGCGGCCTTTGTAGACATCAAGCTCCACACGGCCATGTACCAAATCAAGTTGTACCTCTGGGCTTGATTCCATGGCATTTTTACGCAGGACTGAAATCTTGATGGCTGCGCTAGACGGAAGTCGAATGATAGAGCTGTCTTCGAGGCGCATTGACACATAGCATTCAGCAGGAATGTCAATCACCACACCTTCTTCCAAAACCGTGCCGATATAGATGGGCTTGAGCGAGCTGCCCGCACGAATCATCCTTGCGCATGAGATGCTGATGATGGTGGCATGTGATGGTTCTTGTTTGACCGCCTCTCGCGGAACTTTCAGAAATTCACCGGCAGGCAGCAAGTCAATGCTGCGCAGATGATTCAACGTTCGAATTGCAGCAAGGTCTGCAGGCTGGCGCAAGTATTTTTGGGACAGCTGCGAAAGGGTGTCACCTGTTTGTATTTTGTAAACAATCAGGGGTTGTTCAACGGTCTTCTCCAGCTGTTGCGCATGCGCGGCGATCAGCCAAATCGCACCCATGAACAGTGCCCATGTTTTACGCATCTGTGCTTGCATTGACCGCCATCAGTCGGTAGCCAAATCCGTAAATGGGTTTGAGTCGCAAGTGAGGCGATGTCGCTGCAAGATCTAGTTTTTTACGCAGCCACGAGACATGCACATCAAGCGAGCGCGAAAGTGCGTCACCTTCACCATGCCAAACTTCTTGCATCAGTCGTTCACGTGAAACAGCACGTTCATGGTTTTCAAAAAGGAACAAAGCCAGTTTGAATTCTTTTTCAGACAAGCTGACTTGTTGGTTGTCGAAATGGACAGAGTTGTCCAGTTTATTGAAAACGTAATTCAACAAGTTGCGGGTGGTGTCTTGGTCGTTGCGGTCAGGGTAGGTGCGGCGCAACAAAGCGGTCACGCGCGCGAGAAACTCTTGGGGGCGAACTGGCTTTGTGCAGTAGTCATCTGCTCCCGCGTTGAGCGCCTCAATGATGTCCTGTTCATCTGTGCGGCTCGTGAGAAAGAGCACGGGCTCTTTGAGTCCTCGCACGTCACGGATGTGTTTGAGAACTTCGAGCCCGGACATGCGAGGTACTCGCCAGTCGAGCACAAACAGGTCGATGGTGTCTCTGCCAATGGCTTTGACCATGTCTGCGCCATTGTTGAAAACGCTGGTGCTGTGGCCTGCGTTTTCAAGAATCTCGCAAACGTGTTGTGCGAGGTGAGGCTCGTCTTCTAAAAGTCCAATGTACATGGATCAATTTTAGAAGGTTTCGATGATGGCTTGATGTAGTTCAGGTGTCACTTCTGGCATCACACCGAACCAAGCGCGAAAGGCGGGTCGTGCTTGATGCAAGAGCATTCCCAGGCCATTGACCGTGGTGTTGCCGCGCAAGCGTGCTGCGGCGAGCAACGAGGTTTCTAGTGGGATGTAAATCGCATCGGAGACCAAGGCTGAGGTTGGTAATTGTGTGAGTTCAATGTCCAGTGCGGGCTGTCCGTGCATGCCTTGGTTGGTCGTGTTGATCAGCAAGGCGGCCCCCGCTAAGGCTTCACGGCGTTCGGACCAATTGAAAGCGGCGACAGGTGCGCCAAATTCTTCCGCCAGTTCGTCGGCCTTACTGCGTGTTCGGTTAAGGAGCCGGATTTCCGTTGCGCCTGCATCTATGAGGCTCACAACAATGGCGCGCGCCGCGCCGCCTGCCCCCAAAATGACGGTTGGACCAGCAGCTGCGTGCCAGCTGGGCTGCGCCTCACGCAGACTTTCTAAGAAACCGAAACCGTCATTGTTGAAACCATGCAAGGCGCCGTCGGCTTGCACCACGATCGTGTTGATGGCCCCCATCCGTTGGGCAAGTGGGTCAACCCAGTCCATGAATTTCATGGCTTCCACTTTATGCGGAATGGTGATGTTGCTACCAGCCAATCTCAAGGCCTGAATGCCTCGAATAGCGGCTTCGAGATCGTTGGGGTTGACTGGAAACAAGCCGTAGGCACCGTTTAGGTTGTATTGACGAATCCAGTGGTTGTGAATGGCGGGGGAGCGAGAATGGGCCACAGGCCATCCCATGACGCCTGCCATGGTGAATGTGTTGTTCATGGTGAGTGATGAAAGCAGATACCCGATGGTAGCCAATCAACGTCTGTCTTTTATGACTACTGGCGGCTTGAATGTCCTGTGGTGAATGTCGCTTTGATACTTTTCACACTTATATCGAATTCCAGTTCTTCGAGAGTTAGGAAGCACATTCAAAAAATACGCTAAGTGGTTGCGTTCAATGAACTTTTCTTCACAAATAAACAACAATAAATTGCAATTAATGTAGTTTTTGGTGGTTTGTTTGCTAAAATTTGAGCAAGGAGTCCATATGTCTAATCAATCTGATTCGCTCGAAAGTGTTGTTATCGGTGACGGCGTTGTCGTCAAAGGTACGTTCACTGTTCCCTCAAAAGCCATCATCAATGGCGTGATTGAGGGAGATTTAACTGCAGAAGAAGTGTTGATCGGCCCAACAGGCAAGATCACAGGCCGCGTTTCGGCCAAGGTCATTGATGTGCGTGGTCAACTCCACAACACCATCATTTCCGAGAAGAGCTTGATTGTTCGCTCCACCGGCAAAATTGCTGGCAAAGTTCAGTACTCAGAAATTGAGATTGAAAAAGGCGGCGAAATCGAAGGTACCTTGAGTCAAGATGCCAACGGCCCCGTCATTCACGTCGGCGGCTCGACGCCCGCTTAATTAACTGACTGCGGTTTAAATGTTGCGCCGACTCTTTTCCACTGTTCGCATGCTCCCTGGACTCGTGTCCAATGGGTGGGCGCGTCAGTACGAAGATGCGCGCATCATTCTTGAGCAAAACGGTGATCTTCACTACCTGAACGTCAGTGGCCGCATGCAGCGCATTTTGGTGCGTGGTGGCATTTTGGTGACGGGTGCTATGTTGGTGGCGATTGGTGTATTGTTTGCAACCAGCATCAGTCTCATGTTGAGCCGAGCGAAGCTTGAGCGTTCGCACGAAGAGGTCTACCGCGCTTTGCTGAGTAGTGCGTCCGATTCCGAAGGCATCGACCAGTTGAGCATGAGTGACGAGCAAATGGTGTCGCTGGCGCAGACCATCCGTGACCGAGACATGAGTATTCGCCGTTTTGTGGATACCTCAATGGTCGCGGTTTCTCAAGAGAACGTGACCATGAAGTCGCAACTTGAGTCTTCTGGTTTGACAGAGAAGATTGTCAAAATCATTCAGCAAAATGCGGCGAATGGTGGTTTCAACTTGGAAGACGATGTCAAGAGCAACCCCTTGCTCCGTGGCAAAGTGGCTGATGAGTTGTCAACCAACCGTGGTTTGCGCGAAGTTCTGTACGCATTGCCCAGTGTGATGCCTGTGCCGAATTACAGCGTGACATCGGACTTTGGTGTTCGCCGTCATCCCATCTCTGGACAAACACACTTCCATACGGGACTCGACTTGTTGAGTCAGACGGGCGATGAAAAAGTTCACCCAGTCAAGCCTGGCGTGGTGGTGCTGGCGCAGTTTCATACGCAATACGGCAACACCGTGGTGGTTCGCCACACCAATGGCGTGGAGTCGCTCTACGCGCATTTGGCAAATATCGAAGTGAAGTTGGGTGACAAAGTCACTAACGAATCTGTGCTGGGCAATATCGGCAGTACAGGTTCTTCGTCGACAGGTAAGCACCTGCATTTGGAAATCTTGATTGGTGGTTATCCAGTCAATCCACAAAAAGTTATACGGACGGCACAATATGTTCAACAAATCCAAAACCAACAACGTTAATTTGTCGCAAACGAATGCGTCTGCCGTCGACGACGAGCAAATTGAATCCGTGGTTGACGAGGCTGTGTCGGAACAGCAACCTGCAGTCGCAACGCCTGCCCCTATATCTAACCAACGAACCAGCATGATGGACATGATTTCAACCACTGCCACCAAGCCTTCTATCCTGAGCGAAGGTTTCTCGTTCCGCGGTGAAATTGCCGCCAAAGGCGCCATTCACGTGGAAGGTGCCTTGAACGGCCAAATTCAAGTGGACGAGCTCACCATTGGTGCGCGCGGCCAAGTCGAAGGTGTTGTGACTTGCAGCAGCTTGCACATCAAAGGTAAGTTCTCTGGTACTGCAACTTGTAATGAGTTGATCGTGACTTCGTCTGCCTCTGTGGATGGTCATGTGGTGTACCAAACCCTGTCGGTTCAAAAGGGTGCGTCCATCAAGGGCGAACTCTTGTTGGTCAAGTAACTCACTGAGACGGCGTCACGCCTCGTGTGTTTATGAGCCAAGAAGAACTCTTCATCAACGGCGATTTGTTGCGCCTGCGTCGCGAAACCCAAGGCTGGGCTTTGAGCGATATGGCGATCCGCGCTTGCATGTCGGTCAAGCAAATTCGCCAGTTGGAAGAGGGCGGTATGAGTGCTTTTTACAGCGCTGCCGTCAAAGCAACCGCTGCAAAAAAAGTTGGCGCCTTGTTGGGTGTCTCGGCCGAAGAAGTCTTTGGCCAAGTGGTTGAACCGCTTGAAGCCGAAAGCGCACTTGAAGAACCGTTGATTGCTGATGTTGCCGCTGTGCCCGTTGAGACAGCCGCGCCTGCACAGACCCCGATCGCTGAACCTGCCGAACCTTCTGCGCAAATCGCCGCCCCCGACAAAGAGCCGGTTGTTTTAGCTCAGCCAGAAGAAACAAAGTCCAAAACATCACTTTGGGTCATTGCAGGTTTGTTTGCGGCAGCGTTGGCGGTGGCTGCTTACATGCAGCCGCAAGACGAGTCCGCTGCTGAGCCTGCACCACCTTTGCAAGTTGTGCCGTCCGAGGCAGCAGACGCTGCAAGCGCTGCAGAAGCACCAGCCTCCAACGCCTCTGCTTCTGTAGAAGCTGTGGTCGTCCCCGCAGCTCAAAAACCAGCATCTTTGGTAAACCCACCTGTTGCTGTGGCGACGCCTGCACCCGCACCCGCAGCAAGTAAGGCGCCTTGATTCGCTTTGCCTTGCAATTCAAAAAGCCGCTTTTCAGCGGCTTTTTTAGTTTTTAGCGCCCAAGGCCAAAGCTTCTCGACGGCTGGTGGCTAATGGCTCAGCGTTTGGCGCTTGCATCGGCCATCCACCCATGTGTGTTTTGCTGAGTTCGTACAGGCCTTGCACCCATGTTGCGCTGTCGTTCAAACAGGGGATGTAATGGAACACCTCACCACCTGCGTGCAGATACGCTTCTTGTGCTTCTTGCGAAATTTCTTCCAAAGTTTCTAAGCAATCGCTGGTGAAACCTGGGCAAATCAGGTCCACCCGTTTCACACCTTGTTGTGCCAGTGCAATCAGGGTGGGCTCGGTGTAGGGCTCCAGCCATTTGGCTTTGCCAAAGCGGGATTGGAAGGTCACCATGTATTGCGCTTTGCTCAGACCCAATGCCTCGCCCAGTAGGCGTGCTGTTTTGTAGCACTCGCAGTGGTAAGGGTCGCCCAAGTGCAGGGTACGTTCAGGCACGCCGTGAAAGCTCATCACCAAACGTTCGGGTTGCCCGTGAGTCGCCCAGTGTGTACGCACGCGCTCGGCCAAGGCTTGGATGTAAGCGGGGTGGTCGTGGTAGTGGTTGATAAAGCGGAACTCTGGCAACACGCGGCTGCGCAAGCCCCAGTGGTAGACCGCATCAAACACGCTGGCTGTGGTGGTGCCTGAGTACTGTGGATAGGCTGGCACAACCAAGATGCGGGTGAAACCTTCGGCCTTGAGCGCGTCGAGTTGACTGGCAATCGACGGGTTGCCATAGCGCATGGCGTAACGCACGCTGACCGCTTCACCGTTGGCGCTGAACACGTTTTGCAGTGCTTGCGCTTGTTTGTCTGTCCACACCTTCAAAGGCGAGCCTTCTGCGGTCCAAATCGTGGCGTATTTGGCTGCCGATTTGGCTGGACGCACGCGCAAGATGATGCCGTGCAGGATGGCCATCCACACCAAACGGGGAATTTCAACCACGCGGTGATCTCCCAAAAACTCGGCAAGGTAACGGCGCACGGCGGGGGCGGTGGGCGCATCGGGTGTGCCCAAGTTGCATAACAGCACGGCGGTGCGTGGTGTTTGACCGTGGGCAAAAGGCGGTTCGGGATTGAAGGCAGGTTTGATCATGATGCGGTATTCTCGCCCAGCATGTTGAACCTTTCCAAAATCCAAGCCATAACCCTAGACCTTGACGACACCTTGTGGCCGGTCTGGCCCACCATCGCGCGCGCGGAGGTGGTTTTGCAAGATTGGCTGGCGTTGCACGCCCCGCAAACTGCGCTGTTGTGCGCGCAGCCTGGCGTGAAGCAAGCGATCCGTGCGGAGATCAATCAGCGTCATGCCGACAAAGCGCATGATTTGACTTTTTTGCGTCGTGAAGCCATTCGCGAAAGCTTGCTGCGTGCTGGCGAAGCGCCGCATTTGGCCGATGCTGCCTTTGAGGTGTTTTTTGCGGAGCGCCAAAACGTGCAGCTGTATGACGGTGTGCAACCCGCGCTGGCACGCTTGGCGGCGCGTTACCCCTTGGTGGGGTTGTCAAACGGCAACGCCGATGTGTTTCGCACAGAGGCGGGACCGTACTTTCAGGCGGCTGTCAGCGCGCGAGTCTTTGGAGTGGCCAAACCCGATGCGCGCATTTTTCATGCGGCAGCGGCGCAGCTGAATTTGCCAGCTGAGGCCGTGTTGCACTTAGGTGATGACGCCACAACCGATGTGTTGGGCGCCCTCCGTGCAGGCATGCAAACCGCGTGGGTCAACACTCAAGGCCACGATTGGCCGCATGATTTAGCCCAGCCGCTGACGGTCAGCCATTTGGCTGAGCTGTGTGACCACTTGTTGGCCTGATCGCACCGCACCTTCGAGTGTGGAGGGGTAGGGGCCGCAAATGTAGTCACCGCAGGCCCAAAGTCCTGGTGCGATGAAGGGTTCGGGCCGATTCAGCAGCGGCGTGCATGCCAGCGTCGCACGTTTTTCGACCACGGTTTGCACCACTTCCAGATTCGTCAGTTCAAGTTGCTCGCACACTTGGTCGTACACCTGTTCGGTCACTTCATCGCGCTCTGCCGAACAGGCACTGACGACGGCGGCCAATAAGCCAGGTTGTGCGGTCAATGCGCCACGGTCGAACACAAACTGTGCAGGGGCTTGTGCATCGCTGTACAGCGCCATCATGGGTCGGGGTAGCCCCGCAAAACCAGCATCTGTGCAACGCAAATACACGGTGGCAATGACGGTGTGCTGCAACTCCGCGCATGGGTAAGCCCACTTGGGTGCTAGGTCGGCGCTCAGGCGGGCTGCTTCCCACGGCGGGCAGGCCAAGAGGGTGGCTTGTGTGGGGGAGTTTGCGTGAGTCAAGGCCTCCAGTGCGCCAGCTGTGATGCGCTGTCCTAAACGAATGTCGGCGCCTTGTGTGCTGAGCCACTGCAAACAAGCATCTGGCAGCAAGGCCCCTAAATCGATGCGAGGCACAAGCAGGTCAGAACTGCCTGATCCACCCAGCAACGCATCTTGCAGCACGCGCAAAAACACGGTGGCACTGGCTTGATGCAAGGGCGTGTTGAGCGCGGATAGACACAAGGGTTCGATCAACTGCAGCATCACGCGAGGGCTCAAGCGCGCATCTTCGCAAAGCTGCACCACGGTCCATGTGTCGTCACATGTGAAGCCCGTGCGTTGCCAGTGCCATGAGGCTTGTATCAGGCTGGCTTTGTCTTTCAAAGACCAGCCATTTGCGCGGGCCACGCCTGCGAGCAGGTTGAATGGCAGGGGCCAATCGGGCAAGCTCAGGCCTTGTCCATCAGGGAAGCGCAGATCAAGTGGCAGGCGCTGTAGCAGGGCCTCGGGATTTAAGCCCACGGTTCGCATCAAGGCGAGGGTGTCGCGGTACGCGCCAATCAACACATGTTGGCCGTTGTCCAGGGGCTTGTCCGCAAAGTTTTGTTGCAAGCTGCGAGCGCGACCGCCCGCGAGCGGTGCGGCCTCAAACAGCGTGACCTGCCAGCCCGCTTGGGTGGCGGCCACGGCAGCAGCCAAACCGGCCCAGCCTGCACCCACGATGGTCAGTTGCTTCATCACACGAGGCAGGGCGGGTTAGAAGCGGCCCAGCGCTTGCATTTTCCAAGCGAGCCAGAGTTTGCGCAGCGGGGTGAGGGCCACGCGTTGTTTGAGCACGGGAAACTTCTGGGCTTCGATCTCACGCAGCAAGGTGCGGTAGATGCTGGCCATCATCAAACCTGGTTTTTGATGCTTCCAATCATTCGCGGGCAGCAGGGCCAAGGCTTCGTCGTACAGGGCGTGTGCGCGTGCAGCTTGGAATTGCATCAGTTGCTGAAAGCGGTCCGAGTCCACACGGTTCAAAATTTCATGGGCTTTCACGTCGAACTGTTGCAGCTCGCTGACGGGCAGGTAAATGCGGCCACGCAGAGCGTCTTCACCCACGTCACGCAGGATGTTGGTGAGTTGAAACGCTTGGCCCAGCTTGTGGGCGTAGGCGGTGGTGGTCGCCTCTGTTTGGCCAAAAATCTTGGCTGAGACTTCGCCCACGACCCCTGCCACCAAGTGGCAGTACCGCGTGAGGTTGGGGTAGTCGAGGTAGCGGGTTTGCGTCAGGTCCATTTCGCAGCCATCAATCACGGATTGCAACGAGGCTTCTTCAATGCCGAACTCCGCCACCCAAGGCATCAGCGCTTGGGTCACGGGGTGGTTGGGTTTGCCTGCAAAGGCTTGGCGCACTTCGTTGTGCCACCACGCCAGTTTGCTGGCGGCGACGCCTGGGTCGGTCACCTCATCAACAACATCGTCTACCTCACGGCAGAAGGCATAAAACGCCGTGATGGCGGCGCGGCGTGGCGGGGGTAGAAAAAGAAAGGCGTAATAAAAGCTGCTGCCCGAAGCAGAAGCTTTTTGCTGAACGTAGTCTTGAGGTGTCATGTGTGCCTGATTATCGGGCACGCCGATCAGGCTTCAGGCGCCAGGCTTCACATGCGGATGCAACGCCAGAGGATGCGAAGGGCGTCTGTTTTTTGCAGCGTTGGGCGCTGAAGTTGTGTGGGGTCTGCGGTTTCAACGCGCGCATCCAGCTTGTCCAAGATCCGTAAGCCACCTTGCACCACGGCACGCAGCTCCCAGCCCGCACGTCCTTTGACGCGGTGGACCAGCGGCTTGCCCTCCTGCATCAACGCGCGGGCAAAGCGACGTTCTTCTGCCAGTGTGTGACCCAGGGGCAAATAGTCTCGGCCACGGCGCAAATCTTCAGCACGGTCTTGCCAAAAGTTGATGAGTTGCAGTGCTGTGCAGATGGCGTCGCTTTGTGCCAGCGAGGTGTTGTCGCTCACGCCGTACAAGTGCAACATCAAGCGCCCCACGGGGTTGGCTGAGCGGCGGCAATAGTCCAGCAGTTCGCTGCGGTCTCGGTAGCCTTGACCGACGCTGGTGTAGACCACGTCTTGCTCAAAGGCGTCGAGCAGGTCGAACAAGGGTTGTGCTGGCAACTGGTATTGCTGCACGGCGCGTTGCAGTGGGTCAAAGACCTGAGGCCAGCGCTGGCTAGGCGTGGTGGCGCTGCTGAGGCTGTTGGTTAAGTCTGCGCGGTATTCTCCGAGCGCTTCAAGGCGGTGGTGTGCGGGGTCGTGGCCTTCGTCGGCCAAATCATCGGCTGTGCGTGCAAAGTGGTACAGCGCTTGAACAGCGGGGCGCAAATGTGCAGGGCACAGCCAAGAGGCGACGGGGAAGTTTTCGTAGTGCTCAATGCTTGACATAAGTAATCCCTATTGTCGTTCCCCCTTGTAAATGAGAGGGGAATCCAAATCGGATACATTAATAACCAATCAGTCATTAAAAAATCAATACTTTATGTTGTCCCCATTTTTGCCTTCAAGGCGCGTTGCACTGGCCTTATTTTTCTCTGTGACTTTGGCTGCATGCGGCAAAGGTCCAGAACCTCAAGAGCCTGTGCGGGCGGTGAAAGTGTTGACCGTGGGCGAGTCCGGTTCGACGATGGATTTGGAGTTTTCAGGGGAGGTCCGCGCGCGCGTGGAATCGAGCCTTGGGTTTCGCGTGGCTGGCAAATTGCTCAGCCGTCCAGCTGAAATTGGCCAGCGCGTGAAGGCCGGTGAGTTGCTGGCGCAGCTCGACCCACAAGACTACCGCGTGACAGCCGATGCCGCTGCCGCCCAACTGGTGGCGGCGCAATCCAACCGTGATGTGGCGAGTGCAGATTTCAAACGTTACCAAGATCTGCATGCGCAGGGCTTTATCAGCGTGGCCGAGTTGCAGCGCCGCGAGGCCGCCTACATCTCAGCCCAGGCCCAGTGGAAGCAAGCCCAAGCGCAAAGCTCGGTGCAAGGCAATCAATCGGGCTACACCCGGTTGTTGGCCGATGGCGCAGGCATTGTGACGTCGGTGGACGCAAGTGCAGGTCAAGTGGTGGCCGCAGGCCAGCCGGTGGTGCGCTTGGCGCTGGATGGCCCGCGTGATGTGGTGTTCTCCGTGGCAGAAGACAAACTGGGTTTGTTGAAAACAGGCGCCAAAGTGAAGGTCCGTCAGTGGGTGGACGGCAAGGTTCTCGAAGCCGTGGTGCGCGATGTGTCTGCCAGTGCTGACACGGTGACGCGCAGCTTTCTGGTCAAGGCTGCCTTGCCAAAAGAGGCCACGCCTGTGCTGGGGTCTACCGTGACGGTCACGTTGTCGCTGGGGGATGCTGTGGCCGTGAAGTCGATCAAGTTGCCGACCAGCGCATTGCGTTTGGAAGCGGGCGCCACATCGGTGTGGCTGCTTGATCCCAACACCATGACCGTGAAGGCACAAACCATTCAAGTCAACACCGCCGAAGGCAACGATGCCGTGGTCACGTCGGGCTTGCAAAACGGTGATCAAGTGGTGCTGTCGGGTGTGCATGTGCTGACCGCTGGCCAAAAAGTGTCGATCTTTGCGGCGCTGAAGTGAGTTGAACATGGACGATAAATTCAACCTCTCCAAATGGGCGCTTGACCATCCTGCGCTGACGCGTTACTTGATGGTCGTGCTGATGATTTTGGGCGTGGCCGCCTATTTCCAACTGGGCCAAGACGAAGACCCACCGTTTACCTTTCGCGCCATGGTGGTGCGCACGTATTGGCCAGGCGCAACCGCGCAACAAGTGGCTGAGCAAGTCACGGACAAGCTTGAGCGCACGTTGCAAGAGGTGCCGCATGCCGACAAGATTCGCAGCTATTCCAAGCCGGGTGAATCGCAAATTATTTTTCAACTGAAAGATGCCGCTAAACCCAGCGATGTGCCTGGTGTTTGGTACGCGGTGCGCAAGAAGATTGGCGACATGCGCTACACCTTGCCGCCAGGCGTTCAAGGGCCGTTTTTCAACGATGATTTTGGTGACGTGTATGGCGTGATCTATGCGCTTGACGCCCCGGGCTTCACACCCGCAGAGGTAAAGAAGTTTGCCGACGATGTGCGTCAGCAACTGCTGCGTGTGCCCGATGTGGCCAAGGTCGAGCAGTTTGGTGTGCAAGACGAAAAAATCTTCATTGAAATTCCACAAAAGCGCTTGGTTCAACTCGGTCTCGATGTGGGCGCGGTTTTGGCGCAACTCAGCCAAGAAAACGCGGTAGAAAACGCGGGCAGCGTGCAAGCGCCGCTGGATGTGCTGCAAGTGCGCATTGGTGGCCAGTTTGAAACCGAAGCTCAGTTGCGTGCCATGCCCATTCGCGGCAGTTCGGGCCAGCAACTCAAGTTAGGTGACATTGCCACTGTTACTCGCGGCTATGTAGAACCAGCCACCGTCAAGGTTCATCACCAAGGCAAGCCTGTCATTGCATTGGGCGTCTCGATGGCCAAAGGCGGCGACATCATTGCGCTGGGTAAATCATTAGAGGTCGCGACGGCACGCATTGAGAAAACATTGCCCATCGGCGTGAGTTTGGTGCAGGTGCAAGACCAACCCAAAGCCGTTGAAAAGTCGGTGGGTGAGTTTGTGCGAGTGCTGATTGAAGCGGTGTTGATTGTGTTGTTGGTCAGCTTCGTGGCCTTGGGTTTGCACAAAGGCGGACGCTACGGCTGGTATGTGGACATGCGCCCAGGCCTGGTGGTGGCGATCACGATTCCGTTGGTGTTGGCCATGACGTTCTTGGCCATGAATTATTGGGGCATTGGCCTGCACAAAATTTCGCTGGGGTCGCTGATCATTGCGTTGGGGTTGTTGGTGGACGACGCCATCATCGCTGTCGAGATGATGGTGCGCAAAATGGAAGAGGGTTACGACCGGGTGCGTGCCGCCACCTTTGCATATGAAGTGACCGCCATGCCCATGTTGACGGGCACGCTCATCACCGCAGCAGGCTTTTTGCCGATTGGCATGGCCAAGTCCACGGTGGGTGAATACACCTTTGCCATCTTTGCGGTGACGGTGATTGCGCTGGTGCTGAGCTGGTGGGTGTCGGTGTACTTTGTGCCGTATTTGGGCACCTTGCTGTTGCAGGTCAAACCCCATGGCGAGCACGGAGGTGAACACGAGCTGTTTGATGGCCCGTTCTACCGCCACTTTCGCACCGCAGTGACTTGGTGCGTGGAATACCGCTGGAAGGCGATTGGCATCACTTTGCTGATTTTCGTGTTGGGCTTGGTGGGCATGGGGCGTGTGCAGCAGCAGTTCTTCCCAGACTCTAGCCGTCCTGAAATTTTGGTGGACTTGTGGTTTCCTGAAGGCACGGCGTTCAAAGCCAACGAGGCTGTCACGCAGGCCGTGGAGCAGCGTTTGCTCAAAGAGCAGGGCGTGCAAACGGTGAGCACATGGATTGGCTCGGGTCTGCCGCGTTTTTACCTGCCGCTGGACCAAGTGTTTCCACAGAGCAATGTGTCGCAAATTGTGGTGATACCCGAGAGCTTGGAGCGCCGCGAGTTGTTGCGTTTGGCTTTGCCTGCCATGCTGGCGCAAGAGTTTCCAGAAGCCCGTGCGCGTGTGAAGCTATTACCCAACGGCCCACCTGTGCCATACCCCGTGCAGTTCCGCGTGGTTGGGCCTGACCCCAAAGTCTTGCGTGCACGCGCCGATGAGGTGAAGGCGCAAATGCGTGCCAGCTCATCTACGCGTGGTGTTAACGACAACTGGAACGAAGCGGTCAAAGTTGTGCGTTTGGAAGTGGACCAAGCCAAAGCGCGCGCCTTGGGTGTGACCAGTCAATCCATTGCACAGGCCATGCGCACCTTGTTGGTGGGCTCGACCGTGGAGCAGTTCCGCGAGGACAACAAGCTCATCGACATCGTGTTGCGTCAGCCCCTCAATGAGCGGGATGCCATCAGTGACTTGACCAATGCCTACATCCCCACCGCGTCAGGCCGCATGATTCCGGCCACGCAGATTGTGAAACCCGTGTTTTCTTGGGAGCCGGGCGTGATGTGGCGTGAAGGCCGCGAATACGCCATCACCGTGCAATGCGACATCATTGAAGGCTTACAAGGCGCCACGGTCACGCAGCAACTGCTGCCAGACCTGAAGAAGCTGGAAGCCAAGTGGATGGAGACCGACACCCAGTCATACCGCATTGAAGTGGCGGGCGCGGTGGAGGAAAGCTCTAAAGGCTCTAGCTCCATCTCGGCAGGTATGCCCGTGATGTTGTTCATCACCTTTACTTTGCTGATGCTTCAGTTGCACAGCTTCAGCCGTGCCATGTTGGTGTTTTTGACCGGCCCGTTGGGTTTGGCTGGCGTGGCCGGTGCTTTGCTGGCGCTGAACCGCCCATTTGGTTTCGTGGCTTTGCTCGGCGTGATTGCCTTGATGGGCATGATCCAGCGCAATTCGGTCATCCTGATTGACCAAATTGAGCAAGACCGTGCCAGCGGCGTGCCCGCCTGGGAAGCGATTGTCGAGTCCGCTGTGCGACGCTTGCGTCCCATCGTGCTCACGGCGGCGGCGGCGGTGTTGGCCATGATCCCGCTCACACGCAGCGTGTTTTGGGGGCCCATGGCCGTCGCGATCATGGGCGGCTTGGTGGTGGCCACCGTCTTGACGCTGCTTGCCTTGCCCGCTATGTACGCGGCGTGGTTTAAGGTCGAAAAGCCGTCTAAAATGCAAGGCTGACCGATTTCAAGCGGGTGGTCTACCCTGACCACCCGTTGTTATTTAGAAACCCGCGCGGGTGGCGAAATTGGTAGACGCACCAGGTTTAGGTCCTGACGTCCGCAAGGATGTGCGGGTTCGAGTCCCGCCCCGCGCACCATTTGATTGATAGCAAGCGGCCACAAGGCCGCTGCTGACCATGCCAATTTAGGAGAAACCACATGGCCGTGACTGTTGAAACTTTGGAAAAATTGGAACGCAAGATCACCTTGTCGTTGCCTGTGGACATCATCACCAAGGAAGTGGACGTGCGTTTGAAGCGCGTGGCACGCCAAGTCAAGATTGACGGTTTCCGTCCAGGCAAAGTGCCGATGAACATCGTGGCTCAGCGCTACGGCTACTCCACCCAGTTCGAAGTGATGAACGACAAAGTGGGCGAAGCATTCCAATTGGCGACCAACGAAGCCAAATTGCGCGTTGCTGGCCAACCCCGCATCACTGAAAAAGAAGGCGCGCCTGAAGGTGAAATGCAATTCGAAGCCATCTTCGAGGTGTACCCAGAAGTGAAATTTGCTGACATGGCCGGTGTTGACGTTGAAACCGTGTCTGCCGAAGTGACAGACGCTGCCATCGACAAAACCATCGACATCTTGCGCAAGCAACGCCGCACCTTCGCCCAACGTGGCTTGGACGGTGCCGCTCAAGACAGCGACCGCGTGACCATTGACTTCGAAGGCAAGATTGACGGCGAGCCATTCCAAGGCGGCAAAGCCGAAGACTTCCAGTTCTTGCTCGGCGAAGGCCAGATGCTCAAAGAATTTGAAGATGCGGTGCGCGGCATGAAGTCGGGCGAAAGCAAGACTTTCCCCCTGAGCTTCCCCGCTGACTACCACGGCAAAGACGTGGCCGGCAAACAATCCGATTTCTTGGTGACTTTGAAGAAAGTCGAAGCCGCTCACTTGCCAGAAGTGACCGACGAATTGGCCAAGTCTTTGGGCGTGGCCGAAGCCACCGTGGCAGGCTTGCGCGCTGACATCAAGAAAAACTTGGAGCGCGAAGTCAAGTTCCGTTTGTTGGGTCGCAACAAGCAAGCCGCGTTGGACGCAGTGGCCACCAAAGCTGAACTCGACCTGCCAAACGCCAGCGTGCAAGCTGAACTCGACCGCATGGTCGAAGGCGCTCGCGCTGACCTCAAGGCCCGTGGCATCAAAGACGCGGACAAAGCCCCAATCCCTGACGATGTGTTCCGCCCACAAGCTGAAAAGCGCGTGCGCATGGGCTTGGTGGTGGCTGATTTGGTTCGCGCCAACAACCTGCAAGCCACCGCTGAGCAAATCAAAGCGCACATCGAAGAACTGGCCTCTAGCTACGAGAAGCCAGCCGATGTGGTGCGTTGGTACTACAGCGACATGAGCCGTTTGGGCGAAGTTGAAGCCATCGTCATTGAAAACAACGTGACTGACTTCATCTTGTCTAAAGCTAAGGTCACCGCCAAAGCGATTTCATTCGACGAATTGATGGGTCAAGCCTGATCCTCCTACAAGGAAACAACATGAGCGCACTGGATACACAAGCCTTGGGCATGGTCCCCATGGTCATTGAGCAGTCGGGCCGCGGCGAGCGGTCTTACGACATCTATTCACGTTTGCTCAAAGAGCGCGTGATCTTTTTGGTGGGCGAAGTCAACGACCAAACCGCCAACTTGGTGGTGGCGCAATTGTTGTTCCTTGAGAGCGAGAACCCCGATAAGGACATCTCGCTCTACATCAACTCCCCCGGCGGCTCGGTGAGTGCGGGTATGTCGGTGTTCGACACCATGAACTTCATCAAGCCTCATGTGTCCACGCTGTGTATCGGCATGGCCGCCAGCATGGGCGCGTTCTTGTTGGCAGCGGGCGAGAAGGGCAAGCGCTTTGCTTTGCCTAACTCCAAGGTCATGATTCACCAGCCTTTGGGCGGTACTCGTGGCCAAGCCACAGAAATCGAGATTCACGCCCGTGAAATCTTGAAGACGCGCGACCAATTGAACCGCATCTTGGCTGAGCGTACCGGCCAGCCGCTTGAGAAAATCGAGCGCGATACCGAACGCGATTACTATCTGAGTGCCGACGAGTCCAAAGAGTACGGTTTGATTGATCAAGTGATCAGCAAGCGCGGCTAAACGACAGACAACGCACACACGAACATAAGCACGACATGGTTGATAAAAAAAGCGCTTCTGGCGAGAAAACGCTGTACTGCACCTTCTGCGGTAAGAGCCAGCACGAAGTCAAAAAACTCATCGCAGGCCCTTCGGTCTTCATTTGCGACGAGTGCATTGACTTGTGCAATGAAATCATCCGTGACGAGTTGCCAGGCCTAGAAGCCGCCAAAGAAAAGGGCAGCGACCTGCCCACGCCAGCGGAAATCAAAGCCAACCTCGACAACTACGTGATTGGCCAAGAGCCGGCCAAACGTACGCTGGCCGTGGCGGTGTACAACCACTACAAACGCCTGAAGCACAAAGAGTCGTCCAAGAAAGACGATGTTGAGCTGACCAAGAGCAACATCTTGTTGATTGGTCCCACAGGCTCTGGCAAAACTTTGTTGGCCCAAACCATGGCGCGCATGTTGAATGTGCCTTTCGTCATGGCTGACGCCACCACCCTGACCGAAGCCGGTTATGTGGGTGAGGACGTTGAGAACATCATTCAAAAGCTGCTGCAAAGCTGCGAGTACGACGTGGAGCGCGCACAGCGCGGCATCGTCTACATCGACGAAATTGACAAGATTTCACGCAAGTCTGACAACCCCTCCATCACCCGTGATGTGTCGGGTGAGGGCGTGCAACAAGCCTTGCTCAAGCTGATTGAAGGCACGATGGCGAGCATTCCACCCCAAGGTGGCCGCAAGCACCCCAACCAAGATTTCTTGCAAATTGACACGACCAACATCTTGTTCATTTGCGGCGGCGCGTTTGCTGGGCTTGAGAAAGTCATTGAAAACCGCACAGAAGCCTCTGGCATTGGCTTTGGCGCCACCGTCAAGAGCAAAGAATCACGCAGCTTGTCCGAAGTGTTTGGCGAGGTTGAACCCGCTGACATCATCAAGTTTGGCTTGATTCCTGAACTCGTGGGCCGTATGCCTGTGGTGGCTACCTTGGCCGAGTTGACCGAAGACGCTTTGGTACAAATCTTGACCGAGCCAAAGAACGCTTTGGTCAAGCAATACAGCAAGCTCTTGGCCATGGAAGGCGCGGAGCTGGAAATTCGCCCTGCAGCCTTGCGTGCGATTGCCAAAAAAGCGTTGGCGCGCAAAACAGGTGCACGTGGTTTACGGTCTATCCTTGAACAATCGCTGATCGACACCATGTACGAATTACCCAATTCGCCCAATGTCGAAAAGGTGGTGGTTGAAGAGGCAACCATCGACGAAAATAAACCTCCTTTGTTGGTGTACCGAGAGGCCGCCAAAAAGGCGTAACGCCTGTCCCTTTTTTACTGGAAGGCTGACCATGTCTGGACAACCCTTACTCCCCGCGACCCCTCTTGAGCTGCCCTTGTTGCCTTTGCGCGATGTGGTGGTCTTCCCGCACATGGTCATTCCCTTGTTTGTGGGACGTCCTAAGAGCATCAAAGCACTAGAGGCGGCGATGGCCGCAGAGCGACGCATCATGTTGGTGGCCCAAAAGGCCGCTGCCAAAGATGAGCCTGCTGTGACCGACATGTTTGAAGTCGGTTGCATCTCCACCATTTTGCAAATGCTCAAGCTGCCTGACGGCACCGTGAAGGTGTTGGTCGAGGGCCAACAGCGCGCCAAGGTGGATGGCATTGAAGATGGCGAATCTCACTTCACAGCCCATGTCACACCCATCGAAGTCTTGCCCGCCGAAGCTGGCAGCGAAGTCGAGGCCTTGCGCCGTGCCGTGATGCAGCAGTTTGACCAATACGTCAAACTGAACAAAAAGATCCCACCCGAAATACTCACTTCGATTGCCAGCATCGATGACGCTGGCCGTTTGGCCGACACCATTGCCGCGCACTTGCCCTTGAAGCTTGAGAGCAAACAAGTGGTGTTGGACTTGTCGCCCGTGCGCGACCGTTTGACAAACCTGTTTGAGCAAATCGAACGTGAGGTTGAAATCCTCAACGTTGACAAAAAAATCCGTGGCCGCGTGAAGCGCCAAATGGAGAAAAACCAACGCGACTTCTATCTGAACGAGCAGGTCAAGGCCATCCAGAAAGAACTGGGCGAAGGCGAAGAGGGCGCGGACATTGAAGAGATCGAGAAAAAGATCAAAGCCGCGCGCATGCCACAAGAGGCTCGCAAGAAGGCCGAGGCTGAGTTGAAGAAACTCAAACTCATGTCACCCATGTCAGCGGAAGCCACTGTGGTGCGCAACTTCCTTGATGTACTGGTGGGCTTGCCTTGGAACAAGAAAACCAAAATCAAACACGACCTCGGCAATGCCGAAGACGTGTTGAACGAAGACCATTATGGCCTTGACAAGGTCAAAGACCGCATCTTGGAATACCTCGCAGTGCAACAACGCGTGGACAAGGTGAAAGCGCCTATTCTTTGCTTGGTAGGACCTCCTGGCGTGGGTAAAACTTCGCTCGGTCAATCCATTGCCAAAGCCACAGGCCGCAAGTACGTGCGTATGGCCTTGGGTGGTATGCGTGACGAAGCTGAGATTCGCGGCCACCGTCGCACCTACATTGGCGCGATGCCAGGCAAGGTGCTGCAAAGCTTGACCAAGGTCGGCACGCGTAACCCCTTGTTCTTGCTTGATGAAATTGACAAGCTCGGTATGGACTCGCGTGGCGACCCTTCCAGTGCTCTGTTGGAGGTGTTGGACCCCGAACAAAACAACAAATTCGCCGATCACTATGTGGAGGTCGATTACGACTTGAGCGATGTGATGTTTGTGGCCACCTCGAACTCGATGAACATTCCACCAGCTTTGCTGGACCGCATGGAAGTGATTCGTTTGTCGGGCTACACCGAAGACGAAAAAACGCATATCGCCATGAAGTATTTGCTGCCCAAGCAAATGAAAAACAATGGCGTGAAAGATTTTGAGCTCTCGGTGGACGAAGCCGCTGTGCGCGACATCGTGCGCTACTACACGCGTGAAGCTGGCGTGCGCTCGTTAGAGCGTGAAATGTCCAAGATTTGCCGCAAGGTGGTCAAGGCTTTGCTGCTCAAGCAAATGACGCCACAAGTCAAAGTCACGGCAGACAACTTGCCCGACTTCCTTGGTGTGCGCAAGTACACCTATGGCCGTGCTGAGGCCGATAACCAAGTGGGTCAAGTCGTAGGCTTGGCTTGGACCGAAGTGGGGGGCGATTTGCTCACCATTGAGGCCGCCATCATGATTGGCAAGGGCACCATCACGCGTACGGGTTCACTCGGCGATGTGATGAAAGAGTCTGTCGAAGCAGCTCGCACTGTGGTGCGCAGCCGTGCACGTCGTTTGGGCATCTCGGAAGAGTTGCTCGAAAAGCGCGACATCCATATCCACGTGCCCGATGGCGCGACGCCTAAAGACGGTCCCAGTGCGGGCGCTGCCATGACCACCGCCTTGGTCTCCGCCCTGACAGGCATCCCTGTGCGTGCGGATGTGGCCATGACGGGTGAGATCACCTTGCGTGGCGAAGTCACAGCCATTGGCGGCTTGAAAGAGAAGCTGTTGGCGGCCTTGCGTGGTGGCATCAAGACTGTGTTGATCCCAGAGGAAAACGTCAAAGACTTGCAAGAAATTCCAGAGAACGTGAAGAACGGTTTGGAAATCGTGCCGGTGCGTTGGATCGACAAAGTGCTGGAAATTGCGCTGGAGAAAATGCCCACGCCGCTGCCAGACGAAGTGTCTGTCGTTGCGGCAACACCTGCAGCTGTTGCGGGCGTCAAAGCCGAAGCGATCAAACATTAAGATTTTTCTAGCGCATGCCTAAACAGGCTGAAAAATGCGCTATAATATGCGTCTTATGCGGGAATAGCTCAGTTGGTAGAGCGCAACCTTGCCAAGGTTGAGGTCGCGAGTTCGAGCCTCGTTTCCCGCTCCACATTCGATAAGGGAAGCACACCATGCTTCCCTTTTTCGTCAAAGCAGATGGCGCGATAGCAAAGCGGTTATGCACCGGATTGCAAATCCGTTTAGCCCAGTTCGACTCTGGGTCGCGCCTCCATATAAATCAAGCACTTAGAGCAATCTAAGTGCTTTTTTTTGCCCAAAAATCAATTACACGGTAATTACACGTTTCATTCGTGAAGTTTGGTTGCTCTTTTGAGTAAAGGTCCGTAAACTGCACACATGAAGGAAAGAAGCCCTGAGACCGTAGTTGTGCGCGACAACGAGATTCGTTTGGTGCGCCGCCCTGATAGTGACCGCTGGCAAGCTCACTTCAAAGTTGAAGCCATTGGTAATTGGATTCGCAAGGCTACGGGTACTGCGGACTTAGATAAAGCCAAGGCGTTGGCTGAAGAGCAGTGGTTCGAAGCCAAAGTGCTGGCCAAGGCTGGACACCCAGTAGTTTCCAAGAAGTTCAAAGCTGTAGCTGAGGTGGTGCAGCGTGACTTGGAGATTAAGGTCGCTGCAGACAAGACCAAGCGTGGCAGCAACAACGATTACATCAATTCGATTAAGACCTATCTGATCCCATTCTTTGGTGGGTACAACGTTGACCGTATCAATCAAGCCGTATTCACAGAGTTTTGTGAGTGGCGGCGAGTGAAGGTTGGGCGTGAGCTGAGCCATAGCGCACAGGCAAACCACAACGCCGCACTAAACCTAGTCTTTGATTACGCCATTGAGCGTGGCTATATGACTAGCCTTCAAAAGCCAGTTTTGAAGAACACAGGCGAGCAGGGTGGACGTAGGCCTGATTTCTCTGCCAAAGAGATTGAACAGATTCTGGAGAAGCTGCCTGCGTGGGTTCAGGAAGGGCGAGTGGGTAGGACTCGTAATCTCCGAGAGCTCTTGTCGGTCTACGTGCCGTTTGCAGCTGCCACTGGCATGCGACCAGGCACTGAGATGGAGTTCTTGGAGTGGCGTCACATTGAAGTCCATAACCTGGGCGGAGAGCCCGTTTTGTACGCGCACATACAAAAGGGTAAGACGGTCAAGAAAAACAAGCCTATGGGGGCTGTATTGCATCGTAGCTGCTGGCTTTACTTGGAGAAGCTGCGTCAAATGGCTCCAGAGTTTCAGGGCAAGACCATTTACGAAGTTTTGGAGAGTAAGCACGAGGCGCGAATCTTCAGAGCTCGTGACGGTGTACAGCCTGTTCACTTGATTGCCCAGTTCAAGCAATTGTTGGAAGACTTGAACATGCTCAACTGTCCAACGACTGGTCAAGAACGTACCTTGTACAGCTTACGTCACTTTGCCATTACACAAATGGTGGCCAAGGGATTAACAGCTGAGCAGATTCAAAGCCAAGTGCGAACCAGTGCCACCATGATTGCCAAGTTCTATAACCACATGAAGCCTTTGATGAATGCGGCAGCATTTACGGGCCAGAATGAAGCAGTGGGAGAAGATGCGGTGGCTCAACTTCTGAACAATGCGCCCAACGACAACCTCATGCACTTTGCTGAACTCAGCACTGGTTTAAATCTCGCTCTGGTGATGCAGAACAAGCCCGCGTTCGAAGATCTTAAGGAGGCCTTAGAGCAGGCTTCAGCGTTAGCAGCTCCCAACTGATCAAGGAATTTAGACATGACTACACCTATAGCCACGACTGAATCCTCAAAACATCAGTTGGTTCTTGACTTTGAACGTATGGCGAATCGTTCGTTTGAGCTTTGCATGCAGGAACTTATGAAAGTGGACTTCTATGCTGGCTTGTTACGTAGGTTGGAAGCAGGACAGTCCATTGCAGATGAATTGCCAGTAGTTGCAAACATGAGTCCTGAGCTCGTAAAGCTGACTGTTCAGAGACTTAAAAAACAAGCTGAGCTTGCAGCTAACGAAGCCTGGGAGTTGCCTAACGAGTTGAAGGGCAGTTTCGTCACGACTGTTCGCTCAGCAGTGACTCAGGGTGAGTTGATTCCTCAATACTGCGTGGATTACGTGGCAGAGACAAAAGTAGGGCAGGTGCGAGTAAAGGCCAAAAATTGGCGACGCAACGTTACTGTTGAAGTTGACGGTAGTGCTGAGGCAATTAAAGCTGCATATGTACAGATGGTGTTTGCAGGGCTTCAAGCTAGTTAGAAGCGTTACATGTTGTAACGATACCGTCAACACTATCTGTCGCTAGTTCTGCCAAACCCCGTAGCCCAACGTTTGCAACCTGATGGCTAGGTTAAGTTACCGGGATTTAGTGTCCCCTTTTGGTGTTGGGAAGATTTTCTCGTAGATCTCAGGTGTCAGCCGAATTAACTAATTCATGGCTTAATTTTTAATTCTTGTTTTTAGAGTCAATTTTGTGCAGATGTTGCTGCGTCAGTAAAAAATCTAGTAACGCTGAAATCAGCTTTTTATTTGCATCTGTTAACAGCGACCAATCGTGCAAAACTGATTCAGCTAATTGCAGTTCCGTGAAGTTTAGATCTACAGGCTGTTTAGAGCGAGCAGATCCTGTAGCTACCAAATCATTATTTGGCCCCCATCGTAGCCATTCAGCGGATGTTCCGAGCATTTTTGCAAGGACTTGAATCTTCTCCATTTTTGGCAGAGTAGGGCCGTATAACCATTTTCTTGCTGCATTTGTACTAACTGGTGACCCTCTCCAGCGTAAGTTGAACTCTCGTGCAAGCAGGGTTGGGCTAACAGGCTTCCCCCTCAGTAGAAGCTGACTTTGTAGTCGTTTTGCAAATGAGTTGAGATCTTGGTTCATAGGTGCTTTTGATAGCAACTAATTTACGTCAAAAGCAAATCAAAAAAATAACTATAGTTGCTAATCTATGGAACTGAAGTTATATTTACTTTATGAAATTGACAAATGAAAATTGCTCCTTGCGCAGTTATTTGAACGAGAAAAGTAGGTCCTTTAAATCCGAATCATGCATGCTAATAATTTATAACTTATTGTTTTATATAGTATTTTTGGATTGCCTGGGCTTAAGTTTTATCTGCTTTTTCTCATTAATTTCTATCTTTCTCATTTTTACGGATTTTGGCAATTCAAAGTTGCGAAAACGTAACCGAAGCAACTAATAGTTGCCAATTTAAAAACAAAAATACATACAGATATGACAAGTACACCTGAGCTCGTCAAACATCGCTTCTCGGAAGAGTTAAGGCGGTGCTGCGGTAGCCATTACCAAACGGTTCCGTCGAATGAACAGTTCGCACGCGACCTGTATCTGTCATCCAAATACGGTCTCAAGGTGAGCAGGGAGACTGTACGGAAGTGGTTTAAGGGGGATTCATTTCCTGATTTAGATCACCTCTTACATCTCATCAGGTGGCTCGGCTTGGATATGACGAAGGTATTTGTCGATGAGCTGCAGCACGAGAAAAACAAATTAGAGGCATCCCGACTGCAGTACTTAGACATTAGCTCTATTGAGCAGATAACACCGGAACAGATTGACTCCTTTGTTGGGCTTTTGAACTCAATCAAAAACTCAGACTTAGTCAAGAGTCGCAGGCGCTAAAAAGTAGAGCAAGTGGTGAAGAGAGAGTTGATTTCAAAGCAAAAGGTCAGCGAGAACCCAGCACTGGCTGTGTTGAAAGCTTCCAAAACCGTGCTTTTGTTGCAAGGGCCTGTTGGGCCATTTTTTGACCGACTGACTCAGTGGTTGACTGCAAAAAACAAGCAAGTACACCGCATCGTCTTTTCTGGCGGAGACCTGCATGACTGTCAAGCCATCAATCCCATCAAATTTGCAGGCCAGCTCGATGAATGGAGCACCTTTTTTGTCACGCAATGCGTTCAACTTAAGGTTGACGTCGTGGTTCTGTTTGGCCAGTCGCGCTCGTACCACCAGCAAGCGCTTCAGGCCGCAAACCAACTCGGTATTCAAGTCATCGTTTTGGAAGAGGGTTATTTCAGGCCCGGCTTTGTGACGATGGAGTTAGACGGCGTGAATGGCAATTCCTCCACGCTCGATCGCTTTAGCTGGGATGGTGTGCCAGAACACATCACCAGTGCGACAGACAAGCATCCATTTTTAAACTCAACTTATTTTGCGGCCAAGCATTACGCGCACATGTTGTTAGGGCATTGGCAATTTCCTAGCTACGAGCATCACAGACACCGCTCACCGCTGCACTACTTTGGCTATTGGATGTATTCGTGGTTCAGAAAATGGAGCCATCTCAAGATTGACATGCGCAAGCAGAAACAGTTGCTTGATAGCAGGGCTTATTTTTACTTCGTACCCCTGCAGTTTGAAGGTGATGCCCAGTTGAGGTTGTTCTCTAGCTACAGCTCAGTTGAGGAGTTCTTGTCCAAACTCATTCGTTCATTTTCCATTCATGCGCCCAAGCCGGCGATGCTTGTTTTTCGTGAACATCCCCACGGTCGTGGCATGGGCGGTTATCGATCATTCATTCGTCAAATCGCCAAGTCATATGGGGTCGATTCGCGCATCGTGTATTTGGTCGAAGGCGACACACCTGTATTGGTCAAGCATTCGGCTGGCGTGATAACCATCAACAGCACGGTGGGTGTGCGCGCTTTGAAATCGCAGGTACCCCTTAAGGTCATGGGGGCTGCCATTTATCAACGGCCAGGCTTGGTGTTTGAGGGGGAGCTGGACGAGTTTTGGATCAAGTCCATACCCGCTAAGACAGAGCTTTCAGAAGACTTTGTGTTGCAGCTCAAAAACCTGACACAAGTCCCTGTGTGTGGCTATGCCACGCGCAACATCCCGATTGATTGGCGGTAACAGCTTGGCTACCCGTTCTCCTTGGCAAGTCATGTGGTCTGTGTGGAGCGCATTGTTTTTGCGCGAAGCATTGGCGCGTTTGTTCTCTAGTCGCGGTGCTTGGGCTTGGTTGTTGTTGGAGCCTATTTTTCACATTGCGTATTTGGTGATTATTTTTACGGTCATTCGCATTCACTCTGTGAGCGGTTTTGATACGGGGCTTTGGATTGTGGTGGGCTTGTTGGCATACTTCACCTTCGAGCGTGCAAGCGGTCAAACAGCCAATGCCATCAACGCCAATAAATCGCTATTTTCGTATCGCCAAGTGCAGCCGATTGACACCATGTTTGTCCGTGCCTTCCTTGAGGTGCTGCTGTTGAGTGTGGTGGCGATTGTTATTTTTAGTACAGCCGCCATGCTTGGGCACGATGTGCTGCCGCATGACCCGTTTGAATTGTTTGTCGCCATCTTTGGCTTGTGGCTTTTGGCGCTGGGTTGGGGCTTGGTGCGTGCCGTCTTGCATGACCTCGTGCCTGAGCTAGAAATTGTGTTGAACTTTGTCATGAAACCCATGTACATCATCTCTGGTGTTATGGTTCCCTTGGCAAGCATTCCGTTGCCATACCGTGATTGGTTGCTTTACAACCCAGTAGCCCAAGGGGTTGAGGCTGCACGCGCTGGCTTTTCTGCCACTTACCACCCTGTATCGGGTTTGAGTGTCTCGTATCTGTTTGCATTTGCGTTGGTGCTTTTCTTCATGGGCTTGTTGCTCATGCGCAGATTTGCTGTGAGGTTGGTGACAGCATGATCGTGGTGACAGACGTACACAAGCGCTACCAAACAGACCATGGCCCAGGGCCTTGGGTGCTGCAAGGCGTCAACCTCACCATTCCTCGCAATGTCAACGTAGGCTTGGTAGGTGGCAACGGTGCTGGCAAATCTACCTTGCTGCGAATCATGGGCGGGGTTGATCAGCCAAACAAAGGCAGTGTTCAGCGGACATGCCGTGTCTCTTGGCCCATGGGCTATGGGGGTGGTTTACAGGGCTCACTCTCTGGTCGGCAAAACGCCAAGTTTGTTTGTCGCATCCATGGCCACACATCGCATGCAGACCTGCAAGACCGTTTGCAATACATCCAAGACTTCGCGCAGTTGGGTGAATCGTTTGACGAGCCTGTCAAAACCTACTCGTCAGGCATGAAGTCGCGTTTGCAATTTGCCTTGTCTCTCGCCATTGAATTCGATGTCTATATTTCAGATGAAGTCACAGCCGCTGGCGATGCATCTTTTACCAATAAGGCTGCCGCGGCTTTTAAGGGGTTGGCTGATAAAGCTGGGCTCATCATGGTGTCGCATGCTGAGGGCACGTTGAAGCAGTTTTGCCAGTCTGGCATTTGGCTGAATAAAGGCCAAGCACACTGGTTTGAAAACATTGACGATGCTCTGGTGGCTTACAAAGAAAGCCTTCCTCAATGATGCCCAAGGCATTAGTGCAGGCTCTGAAAAAACGAGACTGGGCTGCAGGCCAGTTGCGAGCCAAGCAACTTGCTATTGCTCAGCCCATTTGGACCGCAGCCTTTGCGTTTTTTGTTGCTATGGCGGCCTATTGGCTGGTGCTGGCTTCTGATCGCTATGTGTCTACAGCGCACATCGTCATTCAGCGCACTGATTTGTCAACGGGTGCCACAGCGGGTGACCTAGCCAGTTTGATTGGCGGTGTGTCTGGTGTAAACCGTGCCGACCAGCTCATGATGCGCGACTACCTTCTATCAGTGGGTTTGTTGCAAAAGCTAGATAAAGAACTTGACCTGCGAAGCCATTTCAGCCACTGGCGTCGAGACCCATTCTCTAAATTTTTATTCGCCAACGCACCAGTCGAGTGTTTGCACCGCTACTACCTCAGCCGCGTGTCTGTAGAGCTGAACGACTATGACGGCGTATTGGTGGTCAATGCCCAGGCCTACACGCCCGAGATGTCAAAAGCGATTTCAGAAAAACTCGTGCTCGAAGGCGAAGCGTTCATGAACAACGTTGCCAACAGCTTGGCACAAACGCAGGTTGATTTCTTAGAAAAACAAGTTGTGCAAATGCACGACCGTTTGTTAAGCGCTAGACAAACCCTGCTTGATTACCAAAACAAAAAAGGCCTCGCGTCACCCATGGCCACGGCAGAAAGCACCGTTGCCATTTTGGCCAAGCTGCAAGCCAGCTTGACTGAGCTGCAAACTCAAAAAAGCGCATTGCAGTCATACCTCGTCGCCAGTCACCCCAGTGTGGTTCAACTCAACCAGCAAATCGCCGCAGTCGAAAAACAAATGCTGCAAGAGCAAGCCAAGCTAGCCTCGCCCACCGGCAAGCCCCTGAACAAAACAGTGGAAGAGTATCAGCGCTTAGAAATGCAAGCCGCATTTGCGGATGCTGTTTATAAAACGGCACTCTCCGCTCTAGAGCGTGGCCGTATTGAAGCCACGCGCACCATTAAAAAAATCAGCGTCGTCCAAGCCCCCACCTTGCCCGAATACCCGCTTGAGCCTCGGCGCATCTACAACACCTTGGTGGCCTTATTGACGGCCTTTCTGCTGGCGGGCATCGCACATTTGCTGTGGGCTGTGGTGCAAGACCATAAAGATTAAACATGTTCCATCGTTTCTTATCTCTTCGCTGGCTGCTACTGGGCAGTGTGGTGTGCATAGCGCAATCCACTCAAGCGGCTGACTACACCGACCCATTGGGTGTGAACCAAGCATTGGGCTTGACCACCAAGCCACCCGCTGCCAATGTGGGTGCGTCCACATTGCCCCCGCAGCTTGCAAATGCACCTGCAGAAATTCGTCCCCAAGCACCTCAGCAAGCTGACTATCTAAAAAATACCCAAAGCGATACCTTTGGCGCCAACTTGTTCACGGGGGCATTTGCAAGGCAGGGTGCCACACAGTTCAACCCCGAATACGCCGTGGCCGTGGGCGACAAAATTCAAGTCCGCTTTTGGGGTGCATTCAACTTTGAAGCATTGTTAGTGGTTGACCCTCAAGGCAATGTGTTTGTGCCCCACGCAGGCCCTGTGCGCGTGGTGGGTGTACGCAACCAGGACTTGCAGCGTTTGTTTGAAACATCGATTGGCAAGTCTTTCAAGTCCAACGTCTTTAGCTACGCCAGCTTGGCCGAGGCTCAGCCCGTGCGCATATTTGTAGGCGGCTTTGTCAATCGCCCCGGCCTTTACAACGGCACTAGCATGGACAGCCTGTTGCACTTCCTTGACCAAGCCGGTGGTATCGATCCAGATCGTGGCACGTTCATTGATGTGCAAGTCAAGCGGGTAGGGCAGGTGCGTGCCACCGCTAGCTTGTATGACTTCATGCTCAACGGCACCATGCCCCTCATTCAGCTCAGCGATGGAGATGTGGTGTTTGTGCCCCCTCGTCAACACACCGTCATGGTGGGCGGCTTGGTGCAAAGTGCGAAGCGTTTTGAGTTTCAAACCACCCAAACACCTACTGTGCAAACACTGGCTGCCCAAGCCAAGCCCCAAGCATCAGCTACCCATGTGCGCATCACACGCAACACAGGCACTGTGCGCAACACCGAGTACTACCCCTTGGCCAAGGCTGCCGACGTTAGCCTGATCAATGGCGACGAGCTTGAGTTCACGGCAGACAAGCTACCCGGCACCATTACCGTGCGAGTAGAGGGGGAACACACCAGCCCCCAAGAATATGTGTTGCCCTACGGCACCCCGCTGGGGCAGCTGATGAAAGACATTCAGCTACGCCCCGATGCCGAGGCAGAAAGCCTTCAGCTATTCAGGCAGAGTGTGAAGCAACGCCAAAAAGAAATGTTGGCTACCAGCCTGCGTAGCCTAGAAGCTGCCTTGCTAACAGCGCGCAGTGGCAGCAGCGACGAAGCCCGTCTGCGCAAAGACGAAGCCGACCTCACCCTGCAATGGGTCGAGCGCGCCAAAAAGATAGAGCCTTTGGGCCAAGTGCAAATTGCCCAAGCTGCAGACCGCGGCCAATTGTTGCTGGAAAACGGCGATGTGCTGCGCATACCTCGTAAAGATGGCTTGGTGCTTATCAGTGGCGAAGTGTTGTTTCCAAACGCCGTTGCCTTTGAGAAGAAGCTGGGCTTAGCTGACTACATCAACAGAGCAGGCGGCTACACCCAGAGCGCAGACAACAGCCGAGTGGTAGTGGCTAGGCGCGATGGCAGCTTTGAGCAAACCAAGCCAGACAGCTACATGTCGAGTGTGAATGTTCGCGCGGGTGACCAAGTGTTGGTGCTACCAAAGGTGGATGAGAAAGACCGTCAGTTCTGGAAAGACATGACCCAAGTGATTTACCAAATTGCGGTGAGCGCAAAAGTTGTTTTTGGACTTTAAATGAACAAGATTATTTTGCTCGGGCATGCCTCTTCCGGGCTACACGAGGTCGAGGCTTTGTTGTTGTCATCGGGCATGCAGTCAGCACGACCCTCTAAGCGCGACAACCTAACGCCTGCAGATGTCGTGCAAACGCTTTGCCAAGCGCACCAATGCGCAGATGTCAATGAGGCAACCACGGAAGACGACTTTGCACCTGTCAAAGCCGGAGCTATTTGGAGTGGCTTGGCCATGGATTTGATGCTCGGCAACTTGCAACAACCCCTCTGGGGTTGGGCTGATACCCGCAACATCTATTGGTTGGACTACTGGGCTGAGCTTGACCCCCACGCCACATTTGTGATGGTGTATGACCATCCATACAAGGCATTGCAAGCCATGTCTGCCCAACTGGTAGATAAACCGCTAGAGATGGAAATGGCTCGCTTGCTAGAAAACTGGCAAGCCTACAACGGAGCGATGTTAAGTTTTTACTCGCGTCATACATCTCGTTGCTTGTTGGTCAACGCTGGCTGTGCACGTGAGCAGTTGCAGTTGTATTTAGAACAGCTTGGTACGCAACTCCATGGCAAAGTGCCAAAACTAGATGGTGCTGCTCTTGCTGCGCTTGAAACGAATGGCAAAGCACCTTTACCTTTGCAAGCCAATTTGGCTTTGGCTATCTCTGAGGCGCCAGAAATAGCTGCACCCTCAATCACTGCTTGGTTTGGTGGAGACACTGATTTAGACCAGCACCTGTTGCAACAGCTACTGCAAGACCATCCAGTTGCGCTGCAAGTTTTTGCAGAGCTTGAAGCTGCTTCAACTGTTTCTAACCCTCCGGTCGATTCCTCTGATGTGCATCCTGGCACTGCTTGGCTCCAGTTGATTCAGCAGCGACAAGCTACCGCTGATTTGGTCATGGCCTTGTATGAAAAACTGCAAACGCAGCTGTCTCAGCTGCAGGCACAGCAAAGTCAAATTACCAAGTTAGCGAATGAGCTGGATCAATCTAAAAAGTTGTTAGCCAATCCGCCGACTCAAGTGCAGGCCTTGCCCGCACCTAAATTGAAAGAGCTTGAGGAAGAAAGCGACCTGCTGCTGACACAGTTACACCAAGTGCAAGAAGAGCTAGAGCGTTATTACCTGGAAAATCAATCACTCAAAAAAAATCAAGTCAAACCAAAAGCGACGCTCTATGGCGCAGCTGATCGCATCCAGCAACAACTCACATACCGTCTAGGTGCCATACTCATTGCCAACAGCCGTAGCTTGGGGGGATGGCTGCGAATGCCTTTTGCGCTTCGCCGTGAAGTGCGCGCCTATCGTGTTGATATGTCTAAAAAGGCTCATCAAAGCCTACCCCCTATTCATTCATATGCAGATGCCTACGAGGCAGAGTGCTACAAGCAGCACCTTTCGTACAAGTTAGGACAAGCTTTTCTTAAATACAACAAAACTCCATGGGGCTGGTTTGTTTTGCCTTTTGCGTTAGCAAGCACAGCTAACAACTTCAAAAAGGCGAGGTTATGAGCAAACCGCATGTGACCTCAGTTAGCAACTTGCCTTCCTGGCTAACCATAGTTGCTAAGGTTTACCCGCCCAAGCAAGTAGCCCTGGTAGGTGCTGGCAATGGAACTGGTCCTCTTGTGCAGTGGCTGCATAACTTGACTAGTGATGCAGGGCAGGGCGCCCCTGCCGTGACCCTGCTGGAACCCCACGCCCCCAGCATGGCCCAGCTGGCCAAGCGGCTGGCAGGAATTGAGGCGTGCGCTGATTGGCAGTTGTTGCCCGACATGCTGACCCCAGCACGGGGCGAGCACGTGTTCTATCAATATAGCCTAGCAGCCGAAAACAGCTTGTTGCCTCTAGAAGCGTTGCGCCCCTTGTGGCCAGGCCTACTGCTGCAAAGCGAAAACTTCAATGAAAGCGTGGAACTGGCCAACCTGTTGCCTGCCAGTTGGCTGCTGGTGGACTGCCTTCCCGCTGCTAATTTGCTGCAGAGCACTCGCTTGCCCGCCAGCACTCAAGTTGTGTTGGCGCGTGTTCTGCTTGCAAATGACGCCCCAAGTGGCGCAAGTCTTACGGATGTGCATGCGGTTTTGAATGGCTCCGGCTTCAAAGCGGTGGCAGCCTTTGCAGAACGAAACAGCGCTATTGGCAAAGTCCTGTTTGTGCGCGATCCTGCTCAGCTACAAAGCCAGCTAGATCAAACGCGTCAAGCCCTAGAAGCCGAGACCCAAGACAGGGCGGCAGAGCAAAAGGCCAAAGACCAAGTGTTGGCGGAAATGCGTCATTGTTGTGACGAGCTGACGAAAGCTAGAGAAGAAGAAGCCAAAGCCAAGGTCGAGCTCCAAAGCCAGCTAGATCAAACACGTCAAGCCCTAGAAACCGAGACGCAAGAGAGGGTTGCAGAGCAAAAGGCCAAAGACCAAGTGTTGGCGGAAATGCGTCATTGTTGTGACGAGCTGACGAAAGCCAGAGAAGAAGAAGCCAAAGCCAAGGTCGAGCTACAAAGCCAGCTAGATCAAACGCGTCAAGCCCTAGAAGCCGAGACCCAAGACAGGGCGGCAGAGCAAAAGGCCAAAGACCAAGTGTTGGCGGAAATGCGTCATTGTTGTGACGAGCTGACGAAAGCCAGAGAAGAAGAAGCCAAAGCCAAGGTCGAGCTACAAAGCCAGCTAGATCAAACGCGTCAAGCCCTAGAAGCCGAGACCCAAGACAGGGCGGCAGAGCAAAAGGCCAAAGACCAAGTGTTGGCGGAAATGCGTCATTGTTGTGACGAGCTGACGAAAGCTAGAGAAGAAGAAGCCAAAGCCAAGGTCGAGCTCCAAAGCCAGCTAGATCAAACGCGTCAAGCCCTAGAAGCCGAGAACTCAGCTATTAAAAAAGATTTTCACAGCATCAAATTTAAGTTATTGCAAAGCGAAACATTGCTGCAAACCACCCTCACCGTAGGCTCTGAAGCATCCACACAACTTCGTTTCAACAGCAAATCAGACGGTATTTACAAAAACAAGCAAGGTCTAGTCAAGTACGACCTACCAGGCAATACCCCTGCTTATTTGGTTAGCAACGAGGCGGGTGACTTTGACATTGCACCCAAGCTGAATTCATTGCGCCTTGAGCCCAACAAAGCCTATGAATTCACGGGCACAGTTATTTTTGAAGGCCCTATCCAACCCGTGGTTTGGTTGTTTGAATATGACCAACACAACAAAAAGATCAACAGCCACACATTCACAACCCAAAACGGTGAATTCAGGGCTTTTTTAAAAACACAAGCCAACTCAGCTAGCTACGCCATAGGTATCAGGCTGGCGGGCTCTGGCAGCCTTAACCCGCAAAACACGGGTTTTAAGTTGGAAAACAGCTTGGCCATAGAAGTGGCCGAAGCCATGCAGCACAGCCATACAGGGTTTGACAAAAAGCTGATTGAGCTTCAAACCAAACTGCAAAAAGAGCTACAAAGCCAAAATCAAAACAGCTTGCGTCAGATTGAATCGTTCTTGCGCCTTCAAAACTACTGTGGCGATCGCATGGTGTTGCCCGACATGCACGGCTGGCCTGTTAGCCCTGATCTGGGTGTTTACATCATCCGGTTGGTCGAAACAGGTGGCTTTGATGCCATTGTGGAATTTGGCTCCGGAGTGTCCACACAGCTCATTGCGCTGGCGCTTCAAAAGGCGGCTGACCAACCTGACAACAGCGCCAGTACACCGTTTTTGAGCTTCGAACACCTCGAGCCGTACCTGCAGCAAACACAAGCTCAATTGCATCAAGCTCAGTTGAGCGAATCCGTGGAGCTTGTCTACGCGCCCCTCATTGAAACATCAGGGGCTCAAAACAAACCATCTCTCTATTACGACTGTAAAGACACTCTGCAGCAACTCAGGCAGTCAATTACCAAGCCGAACCCAAAGTTGCTCGTATTTGTAGATGGCCCACCTGCGGCCACAGACCCGTTGGCACGGTTCCCCGCCATGCAGGCCATAGAGCAGGCCTTTGAAGGCAGGGCCGAAGTGCACTACCTCATGGACGACTATATCCGTCAAGACGAACGGAACATCGTTGATTTGTGGCAGGCGCACCTTCAGCAGCAAGGCCGCCAAGTTGAAAAACAAGAACTCAAACAGTTTGAAAAACAGGCCTGTTTGCTCATCACCAAGGCCCAGTCATGAAAAAAATTCTCTTGGTGTTCGGCACACGCCCCGAAGCCATCAAAATGGCTCCGGTTTATAAAGCCCTAAAAAACACACCCAGCATTGACGTGCGAGTGTGTGTGACTGGACAGCATCGGCAAATGCTTGACCAGGTGCTCGAACTCTTTGGCATCAAGCCCGAGTTCGATCTCAACCTCATGAAGCCCGGGCAAGACCTCACGGACATCACCAGCAATGTGCTGTTGGGTTTGCGCAATGTGTTCAAGCAATGGTTGCCCGACATGGTGCTGGTGCATGGCGACACCTCCACCACCCTAGGGGCCAGCATGGCGGCCTATTACGCCAAGGTGCAGGTGGGCCACGTAGAAGCCGGGCTGCGCACCGGTAACAAATATGCACCCTGGCCTGAAGAAATGAACCGCCGACTCACTGGCGCGTTGGCTGACCTGCACTTTGCCCCCACCGAGCAGTCACGCCAAAACCTGCTTTCTGAAGGTGTTGAAAGCCAAAACATTTCGGTGACGGGCAACACAGTGATCGACGCCCTGTTGCAAGTGGTGGAGCGGGTGCAGACAGACACTGCCTTGCAAACCAGCATGGCGCAGAGGTTCAACTTTTTGGACGGTGCCAAGCGCATGTTGCTGGTCACAGGTCACCGCCGCGAAAACTTTGGCCAAGGCTTTGAAAACATTTGCCAAGCCTTGGCCCAGCTGGCGCAGCGGGGCGACGTGCAAGTGGTCTACCCAGTGCACCTCAACCCCAATGTGCAAGAGCCCGTCAACCGCATATTAGGTCAGTGCCCCAATGTGCACCTACTTGAGCCACAAGACTACCTGCCTTTTGTATACCTCATGCAACGCAGCAGTCTGATCTTGACGGATTCGGGCGGCGTGCAAGAAGAGGCCCCATCTCTGGGCAAACCCGTGCTGGTGATGCGCGACACCACCGAACGGCCAGAGGCTGTGGCCGCAGGCACTGTTCGCTTAGTTGGCACAGGCACAAAGCGCATTGTGGATATGGCCCAGCTATTGCTCAATGACCTAGTGGCCTACCAAAGCATGGCACGAGCACACAACCCCTATGGCGATGGACAAGCCTCACAGCGCATTGCCCAAATGCTCGCCACACAGCCCCAAGGGCAGCTGCTACCAGCATAAAAGTCACCAAATATGAATACCTTTACCACCATCTCCATGATCGGCTTGGGCTACATCGGCCTGCCTACCGCCACCCTGTTTGCATCTAGAAAACTTAAAGTCATTGGCGTTGACGTCAATCAACACGCTGTCGATACCATCAATCAAGGCAAGATCCACATCGTGGAGCCCGATCTGGACATATTGGTGCACGCAGCTGTGACCGAAGGCTATCTGCGTGCCACCACGAAGCCAGAACCAGCCGACGCATTTTTGATTGCTGTGCCCACCCCATTCAAAGGTGAGCACAAGCCCGATCTCAGCTACATACAAGCTGCAGCGCATGGCATAGCACCTGTGCTGAAGAAAGGGGACTTGGTGGTGCTAGAAAGCACATCACCCGTGGGTGCCACAGAGCAGCTTGCCGACTGGTTGGCGGCCGCCCGACCCGACCTGAGTTTTCCGCAACAAGCGGGGGAGCAAGCTGACGTGCAAGTGGCTTATTGCCCTGAGCGTGTGCTGCCTGGCCATGTGGTTCGAGAGCTGGTCAGCAACGACCGAGTCATCGGCGGCATGACGCGCAAAGCCAGCGACATGGCGATTGCCCTTTACAAAACTTTTGTGGAAGGCGAGTGCATCGTCACCAACTCGCGAACGGCCGAAATGTGCAAGCTGACCGAAAACAGCTTCCGCGACGTGAACATTGCCTTTGCCAACGAGCTGTCCATGATCTGCGACAAGCTGCAAATTAACGTGTGGGAGCTGATTAAGCTGGCCAATCGGCACCCACGCGTCAACATCCTGCAGCCCGGCGCGGGTGTGGGAGGGCACTGTATTGCCGTGGACCCTTGGTTCATTGTCGATACCACGCCCGAAGAAGCACGCATCATTCGCAACGCGCGCGAGGTTAACGACCATAAGCCCGAATGGGTGTTGGGGAAAGTAAAAGCAGCCATTGCCGACGCACTCGCCCGCAGGCCCGGCAGCACCATGGCCGATATCAAGGTTGCATGCCTAGGGCTAGCCTTTAAGCCCGATATTGACGATCTGCGCGAAAGCCCTGCCGTAGAAATCATCCAGAATATTGCCCAATTCGGTTGCCAGGTTCTTGCGGTAGAGCCCAATATCGCAGTGCTGCCAAAAAAGCTTGCTATTCCCAAGCTCTCATTCAGTGGCCTGGACGACGCGCTCACGACCGCAGATGTGGTGTGCGTACTCATCAAGCACCGCCTCTTTGTACAAGCCGTCGCCAGCATACGCAGCCACGCTCTAGTTATTGATGTAGTCGGCCTTCTGTAAGACCGTCACAAACAGGTACAACACATACTATCTAGGATAAAACCTAGTAATAACTAATAGAAGTCAAAATCTAAATCCTTATAAATAAAAAATGAAAATTTCACATGTGGCTTTAGCATTAAAAAAATACCGTGAAGGCAACTACTCAGCTGCATTAAAAATTTATAAACACCTAGGAATCCAAATGGGTGAAGCACTCTTTTTGGTAAATATCCGTATGTGTGAGAGGCGAATTGATGAGCAGAAATCTGTGATGCCCTTGAAGAAAATAGAAGCAGAAATAAAAACGAAGGAGCTTAAGCAGGAAAACATAAAAAATAAACAAGTTTCATTTATTGAGACAGAAATTTTTGATGCCCTTTACAAAAATGGCGTAAGCGTAATCATTCCCAGCTGTAAGGGTGCAGGCACAATAAAAAAGTGCCTGGATAGTTTAGCTTTGCAAACACTTACAAAAAAAGACTTTGAAGTTATTGTTATACTTAATGGTGAGCATGACGGCACCGAAAATATTTTAAGTAAATTCAAGAACGAAAATCCTGAAATAAATCTATTGATAACACGTAACGAGTTGGTTGGAGCCGGTGCCGCTAGGAATCATGGGCTTTCACTTGCGACACGTAAGTTTGTTACATTTATCGACGACGACGATTTTGTATCGAAGGGGTTTTTGCAAGGACTCCTCGCTCACTCTATCCACAGCGATATTGTTATTTCTAATATTAAAGACTTTAACGACTTTGGTTTTTTTGAAAGCTCGATTAACCAGCAAATTGATAAAGCTGTGATAGATGGGCAAGTTAAGTACGAAAGCATAACTTCAGCGATTACGTTAAATGCGTGCAAGCTTGTTCCAACAGGTATCGCAAAGAGTATTCAATATAGCAATCAACTCAAGAGTGGCGAAGATGTAGTCTATTTTACAAAGCTAGTTTCCCTTTTTAAGCCTTGCTTTAGTATTGTTAATAAAGAAAATGATGCGATTTACTATCGTCGTGTAAAAGATAACTCCGTTTCTAGGCAACCGAAATCATTTGAATTCAATGTAAAGCAGCGTTTGGAAGTTGTAGTCGAGCTTGAAAAAATTGTATCAAATGATGAAATGAAGGCTTTCATAATTGGTAAAGTCAACTCTCAGCTTGGTTTTGTAAACAGATACTTGTTGGAAAACCCCGGTGAATGGGTGAAATTTAAAGACTTTGCAGAGCGACTAGATATCAGCCCTAGGGCATTCCAGTATGTAAACGAGAAACAGTCAAATACTTTAGTAATTTCTTACTGTTTTCCGCCATACATAGATACTGCTGGAATAGTCTGTGCCAAGCGGATTATTCAAAACAATAAGCCCGTTGATGTGATTTCAAATACTATGAAAGGCGTGCGGGAGCGAGACGATAGTCTCTGGGATTTAGTGAAGCCATATGTTGGTAACTTCCAAGAAATTCAGGCGTTCCCTAGTTTCGCTAACTGGAAAGCTATAGAAGACTTTTGTAAAAAAGCGGTAACTGCTGCTGAGAGAAATATTGAAAAATACACCGATGTTTATAGTAGGTCAATGTGGCCTGGCTCACATTTTGCTGCCGCTCTTTTGAAAATAAAGTATCCGAAATTAAGATGGGTTGCGGAGTTTTCTGATCCTCTTCGCATTGATGTTCAGGGCCAGGAAAGACTCATAGATATGGATAGTGCCTGGCTTGCCGTGAATGGTTTCACAAACGCAATTGAAAAAAGTGTATTTAAGATTGACGGCAAGGCTCGTCTTTTTTATTGGTGTGAGATGTTGCCTTATGTTTTTTCTGATCAGATTATTTTCACTAACGAGTCTCAGAAAGCTTATATGTTAAATATGCTGTCTGATCATGGATTAAAAAGTAGGGTTGAGGAAAGAGCTTTAGTGTTAAGCCATCCAACATTGCCCGAAAAATTTTATAGGTTATCGAATTTTAATTATCCACTAGAGAAATCAAAATTTAATATTGGATATTTCGGTTCATTTTATGTTAACCGTGGTATTGGTGATTTAATGAAATCACTCGCTATCGTGTCGGATGAGATAAAAGAAATAATTAGGGTCCATATCTTTACTCCGAGCCCTGAGTCTGTAAATGTCGATCATAAATTTAATAATAACCTGCTCGTTAATGAAATAGTTCCATATCTTGACTTTTTGGCAGTCTCGAAGTCCTTTGATGTTTTAGTGGTTAATGATACAGAGACTAAGAATATAAAGTGGATTAACCCTTATTTGCCATCGAAGTTAAGTGACTACATAGGAAGTGGGACTCCAGTATGGGCCTTGTGCGAAGAAGGAAGTGAGCTTGATAGATTAAAAATTGCTCCACCATTTTTTGTTAAATCCAGAATTGGTGATATTCACGAAAGTGCTAGGTTGATGATGAAAATGACTGAGTTGAAAATAGAAAAAATTAGCTAAAATATATTTTAGCTTCTTTATAAATAGTGACCAATGCGTATTCAATAAAGATAATGTTAGCTAAATTTTTTCCAAGATGTCATCAGGCGAAAGCTACAAAGTCTCTTCGAGTCCGTAAACTGTTCGGTATATGCATCTAGAAATATTAGCTATGTAAGGCGTGCCTGTTATGTGACCCTGACTAACGGGGCTGACTATTGAGGTCAAAACTGACAGCGCTCACAACAAAACTCTGGATCAACCTGTATCTAACTGTTTTTTGTGGTGAGTCGAAAAGTTACTTGGGGATTGAGGGGTTTATGGCAATAGAAGCAGAACATGAATGAGATAACTGAGAATTATTAAATGAAAAAATAGAATTAGTCGACTTAATTGACTCCCTTTCCTCGTCTGAGCGCTTTGATCTCTACAAAGAGTTGCGAAGACTTGTTGTAACTGATTTAGCTGATCAGCTTGGTGGCCAAACTCCAAATGAAATTCTTTCTAAAAATGGTGCGCAATCATATGCATTTCTGATTTCCATGCTCCCAATGATTTGGGAACGATTAACCGAAAACAAAAGATTTACTGAATACTCTTGGCTGGACGTCGGACCTGGCGCAGGGTTTGCGGCTAATTTTCTCGCCGACATGCATAGCAGTTGGACTCTTGACTACAAACTAAACCTTAGCACACTCGATATCATCAGCAGATATCACAAGCTGATGGATTTTGTTGGCGAAAATATCAAAGAAAACATTAAGGATGATGTCTACGATCTTAATAGTATTTTTGACTACGTCTCTTGCTCTCACGTCATCGAACATGTTCCGAATCCTGAGAAATTCATATTTAAACTGCAGGCGCTCGCGAAGAAGCGTGTCTTTGTGTTAGCCCCATGGAAGGAGCGCCCAGAAATACTGACTAAAGGTCACATCAATATTTTCGATGAGACATTTATTGAGAAGTTGGGAGGGGTTAATTACAAACTCCTGAAGTCCCCAGCGTGGGGTGCTTTTCTCGATCCGCCGTATGAGATGTTATTTCTCGACCTGCCCGGAAGAGCAGTCTAGGAGCGCGCAGCTAAAAAACTAACTCTTTAAAAGGTCGACTTCTGAATCCGCCCTTATTAGAGTGATGCAAAATCTCTAAGATACAGAAATTGTGAATTAAGAATATTCTATTTGATGGTTTCAATTTGAAGATAGCGCTCGTTTCAGATGATTTAACGGCTAATGCTTTGGCTCTCCAAACTTCGGTCCTCCACCTCACGCCTTTTAGCAGGCATTTTGCGTTGCAGTTGTATCGGCCCGATGTATTGTTTGTTGAGTCTGCTTGGAATGGTTGGCGAAACAAGTGGAAGTTCGGCATCGCGTCCTACCCCGACCATCCCAACCGTAACAACAGCAAGTTGCGTCACTTGGTTGCCCGTGCCCGTGACTTGGGCATCCCCACTGTGTTTTGGAACAAAGAGGACGGTGTGCACTTTGAGCGTTTCATTGACAGTGCGGCGCTGTTCGACACCGTGCTTACCGTTGATGAAAATTGCATTCCCCTCTACCGCGAGCGCTTGGGTTCAAGCGTGAAGTTGGGGGTGCTGCCTTTTGCGGTGCAGCCTGCCATTCACCACCCGCTGCCTCAGGCCCCCAGTCTGCGCCGTGCCAACTTTGTGGGTAGCTACAGCCACCACATTCATAACAACCGCCGCGAGTGGCAAGACTTGATGTTTGCCGCAGCCCAGCCACTAGGTTTGACGGTGTATGACCGCAACTCTGGCCGCAAGGCAGACCATTACCGCTATCCAGCATTGCCTTGGCTGGAAATTCGTAACAGCGTGCCCTACGCCCAAACGGCCGACATTTACAGACATCACATGGTGTCCCTGAACGTGAACACGGTAGACGATTCGCCCACCATGTTTTCGCGTCGTTTGGTCGAAATTGTGGCCTGTGGTGGTTTGGCTGTGACCAATCCGTCGCCTTCGGTGGACCGGTTTTTTAAAGACTATGTGGTCACCGTTCACAACCAAGAAGAGTGTGCCGAGTTGATGCAGCGCATAGCCAAAGACGGTTTGAGCAAAGCCGACCGTGACCGTGCGTTGGCGGGCGCCGACTATGTGCTCAAGCACCACACATGGCAGCACCGTTTGCAACAGATAGCTGAGGTAGCTGGCATTTGAAACAAGCCAGTCAGTGGTGGTTACCCTTCTGGAGCATGGGCTTGCTGCGCTTGCCTTTGTTGGCTTCGTTTTTGGGCCAACAGCCTCGCGCCAGCGCATGGCCATGGCGCAAAGGCCAAGACGGCGCATGGCTGGGCTGGGGCAGAAAGCGCAGCATGGCATCTGCCAAGTGGTGCGCAAAGGTCGGGAGTAGTCAGGTGGCTTGCCTTGAGGATGGGTTTTTACGCTCCTTTGGCACAGGCCAAGCTGTCCCCGCACTGGCCTTGGTGCTGGACCATGCAGGCATTTATTACGACTGTTCCCGCCCCAGCGCGCTGGAGGTTTTGCTGACCAGTTCCCATGACGTGTTATCAGACCATGAGGTGCTGGTAGATCAAGCCTTGCGCGTGCTGCGTGTAAAAGGTTTGAGTAAATACAACCACGCGGCAGACTTTGATCTGAGATTGCTTCACTTCGATCGCAATGACGAGGGGAACTCGAGCAATGAAGGGTTGATGCAGCGTGTGTTGGTGGTTGATCAAACGATGGGTGACATGAGCGTGTCGCTGGGTGGTGCGTCGGCTCAAACTTTCGCAGACATGTTTGCAGCGGCCAGGGCAGAAAACCCAGACGCTACTATTTTTGTGAAGACGCACCCCGAAGTGTCTTCAGGCCGCAAGGGCGGCTATTTGACGCAGGTGCAGCCTGATGATCGCACCGTGTTGCTGCGCGATGCGGTCAACCCCATGAGCTTGCTCGGCCACATGGACAAGGTGTATGTGGTCACCAGCACCATGGGCTTTGAGGCCTTGCTGGCGGGCAAACCTGTCGTGTGCTTTGGGGTGCCTTGGTACGCAGGCTGGGGCGTGACGGATGACCGTTGCAAAGATTCACCTGCTTGGGAGCGGCGCACGCGCCACCGATCGATGCGCGAGTTGTTTGCGGCGGCTTACATCCACTACACCCGTTACCTCAATCCGGTCACGCACCAGCGGGGCAGCATTTTGAATGTGATCGATTGGTTGGCATGCCAAAAAGAGATGGCCAATCGCATGCACGGTGAGCAACGCCAAGGGCGTGTACTGGGTGTTGGTTTTCGGCGCTGGAAGGCGGCTAACCTAAAGCCCATGCTTGGCTTGCATCGTGAGCTGGTGCAATTTGCTCCAAATGTAAGTGGTTTAGAAAAGCTTTCACCTCAACCTAAAGAAACTTTAGTTTGTTGGGGGGCTAGTCCTCCCCCTGAGCTTTGTGTGTTCGCGCAAGACAAGCAACTAAAACTCCTCCATTTGGAAGACGGCTTTGTTCGCTCAGTAGGTTTGGGCTCCGACCTCATTCGTCCTCAGTCTTTAGTTCTGGATGAGCGCGGCATTTACTTTGATGCCACACGTCCTTCGGATTTAGAACACCTGCTGGCCAATCGAGAGTTCACGTCAGACGATGTGCAGCGGGCGCAGCAGGTGAGGGCGTTCATCGTTGAACACGGCATTACCAAATACAACTTAGAGCCGCGACAAACTGTGCAATGGCCAAGCCGTGGGCGTTTGGTGGTGCTGGTACCAGGGCAGGTAGAAACCGATGCCTCTATTGGCCTAGGCTGCACCTCTGTGCAGACCAACTTAGATTTGCTGCGTGCTGTTCGCCAGGCTCGGCCTGATGCGTTCATTGTGTACAAGCCACACCCAGATGTGTTGAGCCTCAACCGCAAAGGGCGCGTGGCCTTGGCGGCCGCACGCGAGTATGCAGACCATGTAGAGGCGGGTGTGTCGGTGGTGAGTTGTATTGAAGCCAGCGATGAGGTACACACCATGACATCGTTGACAGGGTTTGATGCTTTGCTACGCGGTAAAAAGGTTGTGACGTATGGCCAGCCTTTTTATGCAGGCTGGGGCCTCACCGAAGACTACGCAGAAAACGCCACTGCGTTTGAGAGACGGCAGCGCCGTTTGACCTTGGATGAGCTGGTAGCAGGGGCTCTGCTGCATTACCCCATTTATTGGGATTGGGATTTAAAGGGCTACACCACATGTGAAGCAGTGTTGCATCGCATTGTTGAACAGCGTGCAGCCTTAGAAGCGAATGGTGGTTTGCACAAACTGCGTGTGGGTTTTGTGCGCCGACAGTTGCGCAAGGCCAAGGTGTTGTTTGACAGTTGGACAGGGCGGTTGTGACAAAGCAGCCTTCATTACACCGCCGCGTGCATTATTTCAGCGGTTTTGACCCACGAGGTGCGGCCTGTTACCACCGCTTGTGTGAAGAAGAAGCAGCCAAGCCGCAGGTGCAGGGCGGCAACTTGAGTGTTGGCCGCCGCAGACGCATGGGCAAGCTGTTCAACCATTGGACAGTCAGCTGGCAAAGCAGCGGCAAAGATGCTCAGTCGGTTGAAACCCAGCATGTGTTTATGAGTTGGGACGACATCATCCGCAACCATTGGAGCAAAAGCCCTTGGGCTTTAGCCAAAGAGTTTTGGCTTGCGTATCGCGGCATTATTTTTGATGTGGATTTGTCGCGGGTGAAGCAAATTTTTGAGGGCGTTTATATGACCGGTATATTGCCGGGGGCCTATTTGCTGGGTTTGTTGTTGCTTGGTGTTTTGCTAGCTTTGGGTTTGCAGTCACTTACTGCGTTGATGTCGGCGCCCCAATGGCTGCAATGGGTGTGGCAAGTGTTTGCTTGGCTTATGGGGGCTGGGTTGGTGGTGGTACTGGGTGTGTATGGCGAGCGCAGGGGCTTGTTTTGGCTGCTTCGAATTTTTACGTATGTCATTCGCATGGGGCGCAGTGGCATAGAGGGTGCAGAACAACGTACCCAGCAATGGGTAGAGCACGTGATACAGAGCCAACAAGAAGACCCAGTGGATGAGGTGCTGCTGGTGGGCCACAGCATTGGCACCTTGATGATGGTGGGCGCTGTGGATGCTTTGCTGCAAGACCCACGCTGGCAGGCGTTGCAGCAGGGGCGAAAAACCAAGGTGCTGACTTTGGGGCAGTGCTACCCGTTCATTGCCATGGTGCCAAGGCCGAAAGCCCAGTTATTCAAAGAAGCTTTGCAGCGCTTGAGCTTCCATACACATTTGCTGTGGTGGGATGTGACGGCCAAGATTGACCCACTGTGTTTTTACCGTGCGCACCCCTTGGTCAAAACAGATGTGGACCACAGCAAGGCCCTGATGCCTGTGTTGCACAGTGCCAGTTTTTTCAAGATGTACACCCCTCAAAGCTGGGCGTTGATTTGGCAAAACAAACTAGACGCGCATTTTTTGTATTTGCGTGCGCCAGAGTTAGCGGGTAACTTTAATTTGTTTGACGTGCTGTATGGCCCCAAATTGTTTGAGCAGCACATTGAGAGGGCGCATGCCTAAGTTCACACCACCCATTCCTACGCCGCTACAAAAAAGCAAGGTGGGGGTGCTGGGCTTTTGGCGAGTGGCCCACTCGTGGATAGACGCACTCAGCCACAAAAGCTACGAGATGCTGCTAGGCCACTTTTGGCTGCCAGCCATGCGTGTATTCATCGTCAACGACCCCAAGTGGGTCGAGCGCATTTTGGTGAAAGAGCCAGCCAACTACCCCAAACACCGTTTGATGCACGAGTCGTTAGAACCGTTGATTGGCTCTAGCCCATTCACCACCAATGGCGCAGTGTGGCAGCGGCAGCGGCGCATGCTGGACCAGGCCTTTGGTCATGCTCGTTTGAGTTTGGTGTTCCCGCTCATGCAGCAGGCGTGCCACGATATGTTGTTGCGGTTTGAGCAGCAGGACCTTGGCAAGCCCCTAGATGTCGATGCCGCCATGACGCATGTGACGGCAGACATCGTGTACCGCACCATTTTTTCAGCGCCGTTGGGTGAGGCCGAAGCAGCTAGCCTGTTTGCTGCTTTCACCCGCTACCAAGAATTTGCGCAAAAGGTGATGGTTTGCAAACTGCTGCGTTTGCCAGTGCTTTGGTATGACTATCGCCGTCGCCAATACGCGGCAGTGATCAAAGCCTTTTTGGGTGAAAAAGTGCGCCGACGGTTTGAGTTTTTAACCACTTGCGAAGAGCAAAACGGTGCTGACATTTTGTCTGGCTTGCGTTGTGCCATAGACCCAGAAGACGGCGCTGCTTTGACCGAGCAAGAGGTGCTAGACCAAGTGTGCATGCTCTTTTTGGCAGGGCACGAAACATCGGCTAGTTCGTTGAGCTGGTGCTTGTATGTGTTGGGCGAGGCACCCGAGCTACAAAAACAATTGGTAGATGAATTACTTCAGGTTGCCCCTACGGGTGAACTGAACTTTACAGAGATGCGGCAGCTTAGTGTTGTGGCTGCTATGTTTCGAGAGGTCTTGCGTTTGTACCCGCCCGTTGGCTACTTTCCGCGCGAGGCGATGCAAGACCAAGAAATTCGCGGTGCTAAGGTGAAGAAGGGTGATGCTTTGCTGGTGTTTCCGTGGCTGTTGCATCGGCACAGACGCTGGTGGCGTGAGCCCGATGTGTTTAATCCTGAACGTTTCTTGAACAAAGACAACGCCCCCGTGCGAGGCACTTACTTGCCCTTTGGTTTGGGAGCACGTGCCTGCATTGGGGCAGGCTTTGCCATGCAAGAAGCCGCTTTAATTTTGAATGCTGTGATGAAGAACTACGACGTGTTGCCCGTACCGGGGTTTGAGCCACAGGTGGTGGGGCGTTTGACTGTGCGATCAGCCAAGGGCATACAAGTGATGCTGAAGAGAAAGTTGTGATGCGCCATTTTTGCCCTGTGTACCCCAAGCCTCGCCAAAGCAAGGCTTCAGCCTTGCTGATGTTTTTCAGCGCCAGACGTTCGTGGCTGGATGCCTTGTATGAGCGCAGCTACCGCATGCGCATGGGCGAGGTGCACTTACCTGGCTTAGACCTTTACATGGTGAACGAACCTACTTTGGTGAAGCAGGTGATGGACACGCAGGCTGAGGCTTTCCCTAAAAGCAATTTGCTAGGTGAGGCCTTGAAGCCTTTGTTGGGAGAAAGCATCTTTACGACATCGGGTGACCAATGGCGCAAGCAACGCAACATGATGGACCCCGCATTTGCACAGGCGCGCCTTAATGTGGCTTTTCCAGTGATGCAAGCAGCGGTTGGTGACATGCTGACGCGTTTGTCTGCTTTGCCAGATGGGGCGGAGTACGACCTAGAAGTTGAGATGACGCATGTGACGGCAGACATTATCTTTCGCACTATTTTTTCGGTGCCCATGGAGGGCGCTGATGCCAAGCGCATCTTCACAGAGTTTGCAAGGTTTCAGGCCATTGCGCCTCGGCTGATGCTGCCGTCTATCTACGGGCTGCGTTGGTTGGTGTGGCCTTGGGATGTTTGGCGCAGTCGGCGTGCGGCAGCTGCCATTCGCGGGTTGTTAGGGCAACTGATTCGCCCGCGCTTTGATGCGCACCGTGCAGCTAAGCCGAATCACACCACAGACATCTTGCAATCGTTTTTAGATGCCAAAGATGAAGTATCAGGCGAGGGTTTTAGCTTTGAAGAGTTGCTAGACCAAGTGGCTATGTTGTTTTTAGCAGGGCACGAAACTTCGGCCAGCGCCTTAACCTGGGCTGCTTATTTGATGGCCAACGCACCCGATATACAAGAGCGCATGCACCAAGATGTGGTGATGCATTTGGCAGATAGGCAGCCCGAGCTGTCAGACATGCGCTACCTAGACTTGGTGCGCAATGTGTTCAGAGAAACCTTACGCCTGTTTCCGCCTGTGGGGTTCATGGCTAGGCAATCTACTTCTGTATGCCCCATGCGCAAAAAGACGGTAGAGCAGGGGGCGACAGTGGTGGTGTCGCCATGGCTCATTCAGCGACACCGTGAGTTGTGGGATGACCCTGATGTGTTTAACCCCGATCGTTATGACAACGACGCTTCACGCGAGTCATTGAAGCAAGCCTACTTGCCGTTTGGCATGGGGCCGAGGGTCTGCATGGGCGCGGCCTTTGCGTTGCAAGAGGCGACGTTGATCTTGGCAAGCTTGGTACGTGACTACCGGATTTCAGCCTTGCCAGAGCACGAGCCACAACCTGTGGGGCGTTTGACGATTCGTTCAGCGAACGGGGTGCGGCTGAAGCTACATAGACGAAGCGAAGCTGTATGAGGGAGAGGGCGGTTGGCTTTATTCTTCTGTGCGCGTTGATCCCTTTAGCCGTTTTTGGTTATTGGATTCTTGTTTGGATTGGTATTTTCGGACCTAATTCACGAGGACGTGCAGGTGTTCGTGCAATGGATAACTTTGTGAATGCAACTATTTTTAATGGCTACGCATGGGAATCGATTTCTTCTCATGCGTGGCGTGAGCGCGACAAGCGCTGGGCGAAAGTGGTGATTCGCATTACCGATAAGTTTCAACCGGGCCACTGCCAGCGCGCGAACAAGCGGGAGCAGCCGGTGGTGGACTTGATTCGCAAATCCAAGCTCGACAGCCAAACCATTTTTTGATGCTCAGCAGTTAAAGCAACCCTTTGTCAAAAATTCTGATTTGTACACGCGGCTCTTTGGGAGATGTACTGCCATACATCGCCCTTGCGCATGGTCTGCAAAAAAACGGTCATCAGGTCTTGATGGTTGTGAATGCTTCAAATTTAGGCGTTGTGAAAAAACAAGGCATTGAATGCGTGGCATTTGATGTTGGCCAAGATGCTGATGCGCAAAACACAAAAGCTTTTAAAGGTTTATCGCAAAGCCTTTTGGGAAGTTTGAAAGTGCTTCGCAAGCTTGGTTGGCACCTACGCGAAGAAGTGGCATGCATTCAAAGGTTGGCTCCTAGCTTTGACTTGATTATTGGTTCTCAAACCAGTTTGGCTGCGCCATTAGTTGCACGTGCGCTGGGCAAGCCTTGGGTCTTTTCGGGTGTGTCGCCGATGGCGTATATCTCATTCACAGACCCACCTTATTTGCATGGCTTGCGCTGGCTAGGCAAAGACTCGGTGCTGCCAAATTGGTGGAAAGCTGTCTTACGGTGGTTTTTCTTAAAACTATCAGACGTGATTTATGTGGATTACCGCCAGATAGAGCAAGAGCTTGGGTTGTCCCATCAACACCCCTTGTTTGCAGGGCGTTACTCACCTTGGTTGAACTTGGCTTTGTTCTCGCCGTTGCTGGCTAAACCTCAAGCTGATTGGCCTGCGAAGACGGTTCAGTGTGGTTTCGTGAAAGAAACGATCCGTGTAGCGCATCAGACTCACGATGTAGGCCTTGAACATTTTTTGGCATCTGGTCCGGCACCTGTTGTTTTTACATTAGGTTCTGTTGCTAGGGTGGACCCACAAGATTTTTATGACTTGGCTCTCAAGGTAATTGCAAAGCTTGGTGTGAGGGCTGTACTCATAAAGCGCGAGGGTGTCCCATTAAATTTTGGCCAATCAATGCCTGTACATGTGTGTAGCTTTGCTGATTACTCAGTGCTCTTTAGGGCATGTCAATGCGTGGTGCATCACGGAGGCGTGGCAACGCTTATGCAGGTGATTGCTGCTGGTAAACCAAGTTTGATTCTTCCTAGAACACTAGATCAATTTGACCAAGCAGTAAGGGCTCAAAAAATCGGTGTTGCAGAAGTCTTACCTTTTAAAAAGCTATCCGAAGATGAACTACTTGCGGGTGTGTTGAGCGTGTTGTCTGACTCTAAAAAAACTGATGGAAAGTTAAGAGACAGTGCGCAATCTTTCACACTAGAAGATGGCATCAGGGTTGCATGCGAACAAATTCATCGTTTATTGATCACGTAAGGCGTTAAAGATGAACAGTTATTTGAAATTTACTAATTTAAAAAATGCGCTTGAAGAAGAGTTCATGCAGTTGCACGCTATCAGTCAATTTGAAATGAAGCTTCTTGAGGTTATTTCTGTAAGAGCTTCGATAAATCAACCATTAAAGATTACAGATGTTATGGGTTCTAGACAGCTTGGATCTCCTTGCACAATTCACCGTTCCTTATGGTCGATTAGAGAGAATGGTCTTGCTAAAGCTTTTCACTTGGGATCGGATCGACGTACAAAATATTTGTGTGTAAGTGATATTGTTTACACTTATTACTCACACCTTGGTGCTGCTTTAATTGAGGCTGTAACAGACGACTCTTAAATTGCGCCTATTACTTGAGAAAGATGAGCTCACTTTTAGTGAGCTTTTTTTTGAGCTAAAGCTTAGGCTAACTCAACAACAGCGCGCAGCTGCGCGGGGCTGCTGTACAGGTAAGTGGCAGTGGTTTGGATGCTGCGGTGACCAGCAAGCGTTTTGAGCAAATGAATTGCTGTACCCTTGTTGGCAAGGTTTGTAAGAAACGTTCTGCGCCCACTGTGACTGCTTGCGCCCTCAAGCCCAGCACCCTCGTACAGCAGGGCAAATGTTTGTGACAAGCTGTTTGCGCTAAATCCTGCCTTGACGCTTTTTTGGCTTGCAAAAAATGGGTAACTACGATCTACACACTTTGTTTGTGCTGCGTAGGCTTGCAATTCAGATTTTAGCTTGGCATTTATAAACACAGTACGAGCGTGACGGCCCTTGGTCATGTCGGGCAGCAAGCGGATCTCATCTTTAATTTTTCCGTCTGTGGTTGTGACATCGCACCAGCGTAAACAAGCAACTTCACCAATACGCAAACCTGCCCAGTGCGTTAGCAGCATCATGCTTCTGTTACGGGCTGCGTACTTGCGCGTATTGATGTAGTTCAGTAGTTGATCCAGTTTTGATGCTGTGAGTGTTTTTGCTTGTGCCATTTCGTCTCTCCTAAATCATGTGTTTGCGTTAATTGCATTGTGTTTTCATATATTTATCTGGACAACCTGAGTCCGTCCAAACTGTCGGGTTTCTGAGCTGGAGCAGGGCGAAACGAACTGACTGTGGATAACTTTTTAGCGGTTTTTTTCTTCAATGATTTCAACGCCCAAACTTTGAAATCTATTAAAAGCAGCATTTTTCGTGATTTTTTTTGGATAACTCACGCGAGCTGTGGATAACCAGCGCAGGTTGCATAGAAAGCCCTACAAGCGCTGATCTGGGTTCTCAGCACTCAAAGTATTCGGGCTCAGAAATCGACGTGCTGTAGGGCGTTTTAACGCGTAGAAATTTGCTAGATATGAGAGAAATTTTGAAAGTAGTGCGGTTTGCAACTGCTGCCCGAATGGGTCTTGCATCCCAAAATTTCTGGGTTGCGAAAAATTTTGAAATCGGATTTTTCAACCCCTGGTGTTTTTTACTCGGTACCCGTCCAAGTTATCGGGTTACCAATTTTTCGGTTGTCCATCTGTGCGTCTGAAAACAAACTGTAGTTACACAAACAACAGAGGACATGCAAATGGATAGTTATACAAAAGAGCAAGTCAATAGACAAGCTGAGTTGGCTAAGTTGGAGGCGTGAAATGAAAAAGAAATTTGACTCAACCCAACTTACGCAATTTATTGGCACAACGGGCTATTACCGAATCAGTCGCAGACACTTGCTCACAGATGGCACCAAGTATCTGGCTGAAGAGGCTGAGTGCTTCTGGATGATGGATGCGATTGCAAGCCATCTGTCCGAAATTGGGACACAGGACTGGTTTGTTCAAGTGCGTATGACAGTGAAGAACAGCAAGGCAACCATGTACTACGAGGATGGAAACGGCAAAGAGCATGCTCGTCAACAGATCCCTTATACAGACTTTCCGATGCAGGGTATTACTTTGTACGCCTGTTGGGACGGTGAGCACTGGGTGATCATGTTGCCCAGCGAGTATTGAAATTAATGTTAACTGAGCCCTTTGAAAATGAATATTTCATTTTTTCTAAGCTGCTTTGAATGATCATATCAATCTCAACTTTACAGGAGATTGGTTATGGGAAATTATTTGGTAATGAAGTGTGCTTGTTGTGAAAATAAATTCAGTCAAATTGAAGTGCTGCGGTTATCTTCTTCTCGAAGAGATGAAATTGCTAAAGGGTTAGCTAGCAAGTTGCACGTTATAGGCGCTAGAGGGACTGCTCAGATCGTTCAGATTAATGAAATGATTGTCGGGGCCATTTACGATTACGCTGACCAAAATGAAATTACACGTAGTGATGAAATATGCGAAGCAATCGAGTCCGTTTTTCAAGATTTAAATGAAAACTTAGAACGCGTTTGTGAACCAATATTGATTGACGTGCAATAAAAACTAATCAATGCACGGAAATCGGCCGTGAGCTGCATTTATAACAAGTTTATTGGCTTGGTCTTTATATCTGCTTGCAGCCATTTCTCTGCGTTGATGTTCCTCTCTCTTGGTTAATTCTTCTTGTACAGATCGACCAAGATGAATTTCAGCTAGTCCAGCAACTTCTGCAAGTTCATATAACAAGATCTCAGGTTTCTTGTGCAGGATCTCGGCTACAAGTACTAACTGTGGCAAAGTTTTCTCATGTAACTTGCTCTTATGAAGTTTGACCTTCGCAGTGCTTTGAGCCCAGACATCTAAATCACGACCTGGGTGATGTTCATCTAGTAGTTTATTGATCTGCTCAAGGACGGTTGTCCTACGTAGTCCCAAGGGAACATCCAAGATCAGAAAGCTCTCGGATTCCACATTCAGTTTTGTAAGTGCTCTGTCTTTGGTGATTGCGCGAACCTTCGGGTAGTCATGTCGCTCACTAAAGATAACTCTTCCCGTACGTCTCCACCATATGGGCCATTTAACCCGCACATCTCCAAAGTTTGCGTAGGTTTGGGAAAGTGCGTGGTTACGACCTTCCACTTCGCAACATTCCAAGTACTTGCTACTTGCTCGCAGACAGCGCCACCACATGTGATAAAGGCTCCCTTCAACTTCGCGAGCTTCTTCTTCCGAGGGTAGTGGTTTTCTGAATGATCGGGGAATCGCCTTCAATCTGCCAAGTTCTTCATCTGTAATCATTTTGGACTTTAGCTGAGTTAGTTTGAGCTCATTATTTCACTTAGTGTCATTAATTTCAAAATCTGTATCTATTGTTGATTGGCACTTTTAAATTTAAATCGTATTAAAGATTTTTTTGTCGTAAGGGTTTCTTGTGAATTGGACGTGTTAACAAAATCTTCTTTAAATCATTGTTTATCCTAATACGGCATTCATTTTATTACAGTTCGATCATCAGTTTTACGGAGGTAGATATGTAAATGGATGGATTATTAAATATCAAATTATGGATCTTAAATTATAAGCAAGGAGTGATTCTATGAAAATAGAGATATTGGGTAGAGAAATTGAAATTAGTGATCAAACAAAGTCAGCATTTGCCAAACATAAAGGGTTTTGCAGTGCTGGAAATGATGTACTTTTGCAGGTTGATCCTGATTGCGCTAGGGAGCAAGCATTAATTGATGAGCTGAGTATTGCGCTAGAAAATGATTGTAATGACTATTTATATAGTGCAAAAGAAGAGATGAGAGATCATATTAGAAATAACATTCATGATTGGATTCATGATTTGGCTGTGATACTTTCCAATGATTAAGTTGGTAACAAACTAACCTGTTAATTAAGTAAATTGAAGCGATGCCAGAGTATGGAGTTGCTCAAATATTTGAGTTTTTTAAATTAAGGATTGAAAATGAAAAAAGTATATCATTATACAAAGGGTTATAAAGTTGGTTCAATTATTTTGAACCAAGAAATTAATGCAATTGCTCCCGCGATCGTGGGTTTGCCGAATGAAAATTTGGTTTGGCTAACTAAGGAAGATTCATATCCGACTAGTGCATTACCGATGATTCCTGAGTTGCCAGAAACGAGTTTAATTAATCAATTAAAAAGTCGGGCGCCAGTAGATCATTTAAAAGTTGCTAAATATTTGGGTGGAATATGGCGATTTGCATTTGATTTCGACAAACATCCAGAAATTAAAGCTTGGTATGGCAGTTATCAACGTAACAAGCTCGTGAGGACACCTTATGGAAAAACTCTTGAGTTAACAGCCAAAAAAGTTGGTGATCGTGTCGATTTATGGGCGATTGCATCACGACGATTGTTAATTAACAATTCAACACTGCAGCAGTTGACCCCGCAGGGTTGGGTAAGTCGAATCTCATTCTTTAAAGAAGGCAACGAGAGCATGGTGGAAGAATTCAACGGCGCTAGCTCTTCAAAGATTGTGCGTGATAGTATGAGACTTAAGCAGAGCTTACTTGGTTGACAGTACAAATTACAAGAGCATATTACTTGCGCTAATGCATTGGAGCAATGTTCCAATGCATTAAGTGCGGATAGCTAGCCAATTGGTATTGGCTATGCTTTATGGTCGTCCGTGTTGGAAATTTTTAATTTTTTTCTAGGAGCAAAGAGGATGAAATTTACTGTTAAGCGTGAGACAGTTGTTGTTACTAGCTGCAGCTTTGAATTGGATCAAAAATCCACAAACGATTTGATCAATTTATTATTGACCAACTACGATATTGATCTATCTAATGCATCAACGCCTGTTGATTTTGTCAATGCAATTCAGAACGATGGCCTGGAAGATATCATCTTCAGTCTACTTAGTAACTGCAAACCTGATCAAATGCAGGATACCTACAAAGACGGCGAAGAATATCAAGTTACGTTAGTTTGAAAAAAAATATGAACTGCAAGTGACCAATCCAAGTATGCAGTAATAAGTCCGCAATGGGCTGGTCGGCTTAATTACTATAAGCGTGTTACTTTTTCTTTAACACACCTACTTTGCATAATGCACACACCTATTTTGTGACGGGATAAATAAGTTAATACCACCCACGCAAATTAAGGGGGATAAATGATCAAGATTAATGTTCGGCCTGAAGTTGAGCAGGCCTTGGCTGCGGCATTTCCGCTTCCTAAAAATTCGGCCAAAAGAGCTTTAGCTAAATATGTAAAAACTTTGGAGGGGTTGGTGTGTCAGGCGCTTATGCATGGGCAAAGCCCTGTGCAGAGAAAGTTAGGCGCATACAGCATTTCATTACAACGTTTGGCAAATTTAGGTGGGCAGATTGGCGAAAACCGAAAGCGTGTGCATGCGTGGCTTAGGGAAAACGGTTTAGAGCTGGTGCGAACAGTTACGCAAGGATCAAATCTGACAGGAAAAATCTCCGATGTTAAGTTGACGGAACTAGTGGTGATGACAGAAGAATGGGATGAGCTCGAAGAGCCGCTAAGTGTTGCTGTATCTGGGTGTATGAATACTGCAGAACGTTGGAGTCCTGATGAGTACGATGCCTTGCAAGTCAATCAAAAGTCATTGCAAGCCTACATTCAATGGCTTACTGATGAGTCAAGCTTGATGAAAGTTGAGAGCAAATCCTTGGCGCTTAGGCAGGCGCGAACCATATTGGCAACTGCAATTAGTGAAGGTGGCTGGTACTACCAACGAAAGAGGCCCAGCTTCTTTGGTCGCATTTACTACGAAGGCACCAGTATTCAAAACGTGAATAAACAGCTACGTAGTGCTATCTTGGGTGATTGCTGGGAGTATGACATTCGATCTAGTGTGATTAGTTGGAAGATGGGCTTTGCCAAAAGTGTTCTTGCGGCTAATCAGGACGGTCGTACTGTGCGTGAAGCATTTTCTGTAACAACGGGTTATTTGGAAGATAAAGCAGACTTCATGCGGACGATGCGGCACTTCACTTTTTTGGAGGGCACCAATGTTCCAAAAGAATTACAGACTAAGCTGCTCAAGGCAGCTGTCACAGCGATCAGTTTTGGTGCCAGAGCTACTACAACAGGGTGGTACGACATGACTGGAGCATGGAAAAATTCTGCACTTGTTGACATCATTAAGAATTCCGAGGAGCGCAAGAGATTCCTAGGAGACGCAACGATACGCAAGTTCATACAGGAGCAGAATTGTTTGGATAACTACATATTCAACCACTTTCAAAATGACGCAGGCGATATCTTGACAAGTCCGTTCCTTCAGACTTCAAGCGGGCGATTGAGTAAATCAAAAGTCCTGGCTTTTTATTACCAACAAAGTGAAACGCAGGTCATGAACGTACTGCGTGAAGTTGCGGCAAGCCACGGAAGAAAACCGCTGGCAAATGTGCATGACGCTGTTTTTTTTCGTAACCGATTGGGTGCTGATCTCAAGAGTGAAATTGAGATGGAGATACAAGAAAAAACAATGAATCACTACTGGCGTTTGGAGTCTACTCAGCTGTTTAAGTACACATCGGTGAGCAAGGACGTGCTTTTGTACGAGGCAGAGCATAAAGCACGGTTGGAAAATGCAGAGCGAAGGGCTGCAGGATGTGAATTTTCATCAACGGTCTACATCTAGCCGGTAACCATTGAGCTGGGTGTACAGATTGAGGATGTTTCGCCAAAAGTTGGTCTAGCGGAAATGAATAAGTGACTTACGTTGTTACTGCAAAAATTTCAGCTGATTAAATGAATCATCAGAGTGATCGCCGATTAGGTGGATTTTTTTCTGACTATAAGTTTGAAGAAATTTTGGGATTGTTGATGCTCGAGAGAGTCTTAATTGCGCGCTGCTTGGCTTGCCTATTTCGCTCAATCTTTAGTGCGTCATTAGCTCTGTCCTTGGCCGCCCTGAGGTTGTCCAATCGCAATTGTTCTGGTGTCTTAGGTTGGATGATTTCAGTGATCTCATTATCTTCATGAATCTCTGTAGGAGCAGATACCAGTGCGTGAAAACCATAAATGGCCTGTAGTAGCCATCGTGCATCCGTAGAGTTTTGCGCTGTAATTTGAGTTGGAACAGCGCGAACGTTACCGTTGACTGTGGCCTTGATCAATGCGGTGAAAGTCTTCATGCAGTATTTATGCCGATTCCAATCGTGAGTGAATTCGTAACACCATGAGATGTCCATTTCGGCGCATAAATACTTTATGCAATGAGGAGGTCATGATGATCAATTTTGATGAAGAACTCTATGGAGCTATGTGCAAAGCTTTTCCTGAAACGACTGTTAGGTCTATCAGCCGGGCGATGGGAATGAGTGATGGCTATTGGAGCAGTGTGACCTCTCAAGGGTTGAAAATTTCAAATTCTGCACTTATCCATCTGAATGAGCATTTGGATGTTCAGCGTATTCGATTTGATAGGGATAGCGCCAAGTCAAGGCTGGTTAAATTTATTCAGACGATGATTGCGAGAGAGATCGTTAAACGCTTTTCTCACGAAGTCGAGCTAATGGACAAGGTTTGGGATGAGGCTTCCTTACTAGGATACCCAAAAGATGATGAAATTTCGGGAGTCTTTGGCGCTATGCCATTCGTGATGGTTCGAGGATAAATTCAACATGGTGGCCAACTAACATAGCCAATTCAAAGAGATTATTTGCCCCTAATTACGCTCCGTTAAGGTGAAATACATCTGTCTAGCCGAATCCCCAAGCCGGTTCGCTAGTTACCTATTTGACCTTTCAACGAACGGAGCAGAGCATGAACAAAGAATCCCTATACGACGAAGCCTGGGAAATTGTTAGTCGTAACGAGAGCCTCTATGACCGCTGGGAAAACCATATCGCTGCGTATATGAGCAAGCGCTGGCCTGAAGGGTATGCGCTTGCCCAATCTGAGTCTGGATCAGATAAGCTGACTGTTATGGAAGTTGCGGATGTTGGGGCAGCTGAGATTGGCGATCACGACTCTTTTCTTGACGACCTTAGTCAAGTTTTTCGTACTTTAGCTAAGGGTTGCCAATTGAGTATTAATGGCGATTGGTGTTGACCTAATGAATGGACGGTACTGAGTGCTCATGCACTTGTTGGACATGCAGTACTAGCTGATCATTGGGCATGTGGAAGCTCATTCCAGTTAGTTGTGTAGCAAGGTGACTTTCTCTCCTGCTTCATCTGCCACCCTTTGTGAGCGCCTTGTGTTGATATCTTTACCGCGCCGCGCCCAAAGCGTTGGTTTAACTGGTCAATGGCAGTCATCAGCTTAGTGCTTCCAGTCTCTGTAATTTCAGGCGCTAGCAGGTCACCTTGATAGTGAGTGACAGGTGAGATCTCACTCAACACGATGCCAGCCTTTTTGTACTGGTACTCAGGCTTATACATTTGCTCTACTAAAAATCCGGCCCACTTGTTAACCGCTAAGCTGTCATTGGTCGGGTAGGGCAGTGGAATAGCTAGGCATGGCATGTACTGGGGCAAGTCTTTGCGGAACCGATTGGTGTGCAGGAACACTTGTATCAATGCTGCATGAGATTCCTGCGCTCTGAGCTTGGCACATGCGTTAGCTACAAATGTGCTCATGGCATCTTTGAGTACGTCCACATCCTGGACCATGCTGCCAAATGAGCGACTGGAGATGATTTGCTGCTTGTCAGGCACTACTTCTTGTAAATCAATGCATGCAATTCCTTGTAGCTCGCGCTGAGTTTTTTCCATTACGACGCCAAACTCTGAGCGAAGTGTTGGAGTGTGTGCATGTCTCAGTTCTTCGACTGTATGTATGTTGTGTTCTGCAAGCCGTTTACTAATTCGCCTGCCTACGCCCCAGACTTCATCCACAGTGATTTGTCCTAGTAACTTGGCTTGTCGCTGTTCATTGAGATCGTTGTAGTTGAAGACGCCTTTAGATCGTGGGTGGCGTTTGGCCACAAAGTTTGCAAGCTTTGCCAAAGTCTTTGTTGGGCCAATGCCTACACATACAGGTATGCCAGACCAGTTAATGACGTGCTCGCGCATTTGGTAACTGACATCCCTCAGTTTGGCCGTGCCTGTCAGGTCAACAAAGCACTCGTCAATGCTGTAAACCTCGTGTCTTGGTGAGTAAGTCGACAAGATCGACATCACACGGTTGGAAAGGTCGGCATACAAAGCGTAGTTACTGCTCAGGGCTAGAACGCCATGTTCTTTTGCCAGTTCCTTGCATTCAAACCAAGGCTGTCCCATGCGTATGCCAATGGCTTTGGCTTCATTGGAGCGTGAGACTACGCATCCATCATTGTTAGACAGTACAACGACAGGAGTCTTTCGGATGTCTGGACGAAAGAGTCTTTCACAACTCACATAGAAGTTGTTGCAATCGATCAAGGCGAGCTGCTGCTTCATACTTCTTCAACAGTGACAGTTCCCAGCATGATTGGCTTGACGAGGATCTTGTAGGTATCAAGATCAAAGGACGTCTGAGCGGAGTCGAGATGGCTTTGTGCTTTGGAGCACCATGAGCCAAGGTGTCTCCAGTTATGTACGCGGTGCTTTTGTGTCCACCCGTCTGTGTGCTCTATCAAATCGATTGCGCCTTTATAGGGCCAAGCATGCACTTTCATGTCCAACAAGGCAGAGAACAGGCGTTGGTCATGAACTTGCCGCTCTTCCTGTCCAACGCAAGCGCCACGGCATGTCTTTATTTGCAGGCCAAAGCAACCTCGCTTGCTTAGCTTCTCCAAGCCCAGTAACGCGTTACAGAGTTCGTGCTCTATGGCTAATTCGCGCAGTCGTTCTTGCGCAGATCGTTGTGAGCTGAATAGTCCGTAGAGACCTTCAACCTGTCCAATCTCTGTGTCCTTACTGCTGACGATTTCAGGTTTCGCACCAGTCTCAGTTTGAGTCAGACGAATGGAGTTCATGTTCCTCAGTCGTCGCAATCGAATGTTGAACAAAGGGCTGTGCGTTTTGATCATTTGCGCTTCAAGCAACAAAGCGCCAATCTCACCAGCAGTCTCTATGAAATCGATTCTTCTGGTTTGAGCAATCATCCTTGCTTCATCTGGCGTGCGCAGATGCGATAGCACGCGTGAGCGAATGTCCACGCTCTTACCAATGTAGAGTGGTAGCGTGCCGTCTCCACGAAAGATGTAAACCCCTGCACTACGGGGCAGGGCATCCAAGCTTTGAGAGTCGATTTGATGTGCAGGCTGTTTGTCCATCAGCACAACTTGTGAAGGTTAAAGGTCACTACACCCCAGATAGTCAGCTCCTCTTCGGGTTTGATGACGCGGGGAGGGTAGATGGGGTTCTCTGCAACCAGTTTGAAAACACCGCCTCGTCGATAAAGTCGCTTGACTGTGAACTCGTCATTCAAGATGGCTAGAACGATGCTGTTGTGCTTTGCCTCAATGCTGCGGTCAACTACTAGTGTGTCGCCTTCATAGATGCCAGCGCCCGTCATAGAGTCACCGCGAACACGGAAGAGGAATGTTGCTTCTTTATTGCGAATCAGGTGATCGTTGAGATCAACTCGTTTTTGAGTGTGATCGGCAGCAGGGCTGGGAAAACCTGCGGATACTTTCCACCCGCACAGCTCTAGCCACAGGCTGTTGGGGCTTATTTGAATTGGTTGATCTGCTGAAATTGACAAAACTGGCATGGGCGCACTATACTGTATGAAAGAACAGTATCGCAAGATTAGGGGCTCAGTAATGCCAGAGGTGCAGTTGAAGACACGAGAGAAGGGCGGTTGTCAGTGCTGCGTCCATGTGCTTCGCGGTGATACGGCGCATCCCACTTTGCATTGTGGGTATGAGTACTTCCAGCAACCAGCCAAGGAGCGCAAGGTTGTGAAGCTCAGCAGTTTTCCTGCTGTGGCTGCTGAGCATTCGTGTGGTCAGTGGTGTTCAAAGTCCTCCTAATTAAATTCTTGTTTTATGAAATTGCATGTACTTGTTGACAAGTACAGACAAAAACGTAAAATATGGGCATGCATCCGATCTCTCAACACCCAGCCCTCGACCTTGCAAATAAGCAGGGCTTTGTTCGTGCGCGTGAACTGGCGCTAGTCGGCGCAGCTGGGGGAACTCTTCAGCAACTCCTCAAGACAGGCAGCTTGGTCAAAGTAGGCCGAGGTGTTTACGCACCAGCAGGGCGTAAGCCGACAGAGCTGGACGACCTGGGCCCAATTGCAATTAAGTATCCGCGCTTGGTTTTTTGTTTGCTTACCGCATTGCAGCTGCACGGGCTAACAACGCAGTCCCCACATGAGGTGTGGGTTGCTGTTGGTCAGAAGGCGCGTGCTCCAAACATTGAATACCCGCCACTGCATGTCGTGCGTATGAGTGACGTGGAATACGGCATTAAGACAGCATCAGTCGATGGTGTGGTGCGAATCCCTGTGACGGATGTCGCCAAGACAATTGCAGACTGTTTCAAGTTTAGAAACAAGATTGGGCTTGATGTGGCACTTGAAGCCCTGAGAGATGCTTGGCAGCAAAAGAAGGTCACGATGGACGAGCTATGGCAAGCGGCTGAACACTGCCGAGTTGCCAACGTCATGCGCCCCTACATGGAGAGCTTGGTATGACGGTGAAAAACATTGGCGCTTCTGTTCGAGCGCGTATCAACAATAAAGCCAAAGCAGATAACGTCAATACACAGTTCCTGTTGACGCGCTACGCATTGGAGCGGATGTTGTATCGATTGGCTGTGTCTGAGCATCGTGACAGCTTCTTGCTCAAGGGGGCTTTGCTATTTGATCTTTGGTACGACGTGCCACTACGACCAACACGCGACATCGACTTGTTGGGTTTTGGCATGGCAGAGATTCCACACCTCATCAAAGTGTTTGAAGACTTATGCGCAATTCAAGTCGAAGACGGTATCAACTTTGAGTCAGCAAGCATCACTGCAGAAGAGATTCGCAAAGACGCAAATTACTCAGGCACACGAGTGACAGTCGTAGGCACGATTGACGGCGCTAAATGTACTGTCCAAGTTGACGTTGGCTATGGTGATGCCGTTACGCCAGCGCCAGAAATGGCAATATACCCTGTCATGCTCGAAGACATGCCAGCACCTGAGTTGCGTGTCTATCCGCAGTACACAGTGATTGCGGAGAAGTTTGAAGCGATTGTTTCGCTGGGTATGGCTAACAGCCGCATGAAGGATTACTTTGACTTGTGGGTGTTGCTGCGAAATGCTGACTTGGATCAGCAAATTCTTGAGCAAGCGGTGCATGCGACGTTCAACAGAAGAGTGACAGCGATGCCGACAGTGATCCCAGTAGGTCTGAGCGATCAATTCGCGCAAGGAAGAACTCGCATCGCGTTGTGGGATGCTTTCGTCGGCCGCAATAAATTGAACGCGGAGTCACTTTCAGCCACAGTGATTTATCTTCGTGAGCGATTTGCTTTTGTAATGAAGGGTTAGTTGGGTGAGTCTTATGGATATGGATTACTTTTTTTCAGAACCCACACTGCCCCCTGAGTTGCGTGCATTTCGTGAAAAATTAGAAGCATACAAATTTTCAGATAACGTTGCATGGATTTTGAATACGCCTGTTTTGATTCCAGAAAATGCATTCACAGATACAAAAGGGATTGCGCCCGATTTGAAGAGAAGCTTGATGATCAATGAGATTGAAGATCAGCGCAACATCAGATACACAGGTGGCCAACGAATTCAACTAGTGGTGTGTGACAAGAGTTCAGGAACTTTTGATGACGCTCCTGATTACGCCAAATTCAATGTCATGTACGTGATCCACAACGGTAAGTGTGTGATGGATGTGCTAGTCGACTACGGCTTGAAAGGTCGCAGACGTGAATACGGCGTAAAACATATATGCGAACTGACCGTCCATAGATTTGAAGATGGTCCATGGGTTAGTGATCTAGTTAAGCTCACCGATTTTCTGAAGAAACAACGCTACAAAAATGCTTGAGTCCAGTTAGTTCGTGCGGCTGAAATTTGTTTTTAAGTGAGGTGTGCATGAGTGCCTATGTAATTTTTGATGTCGAAATTCGTGATTCAGTTCGATACCAGGATTTCATGAATCTAGTTAAACCAGCGCTTGCCGAAGCTGGGGCAAAGTATTTGACGCGTGGCGGTGAACACCGCATTTATGAAGGTGACTGGAAGCCAAGGCGAGTCGTGATCTTGGAGTTCCCATCCATAGATGCTTGGGAAACTTTCTATCATGGCCCTGTTTACCAAGGGCTAAAGGCAATCCGAGACGAGTGTAGTTCTGCGCGATTGGTGGCGGTTGAAGGCTGTTAGATACTAAGGAATAAAAATGAGCTACGAAGAAAAAATTCAAACTGGTGTTGAGTTACTCAAGTTGTGTCAAAAACTTCAATCCGAAAAAGACGGTGTTGCTCGTCCTGAGCCTGGGGTGACTGACAAGACAAAGCCGCTAGATAAGTTTGCAATAGACGTAACGCAGTCAATCACTTATATGGCTTCACTGCACCAGCTGATACCAATCAACACTAAACTGGCTGAGCTTGGTCGAAAGTTAGAACTTGAAGGGAAGATTGCACCAAGAGTTGGCGATGACTACTCTCAACTAGCTCTTCAATATGTCTTAAAGGAGCATGGCATTACTGATTGAGTGGGGAAAAGGTAGGTCTGATTTCTCGACTAGAAAGAGAAATCGTCAACACAAAGCACCAATTTTTGAAGAAGCAACGCTACAAAGATGGCGCAGCACCGATAGCACATGTACAAAATAATCGCTAGTGGTGTAATGGCCATTAGGGTAAATGATTGAGCTGAGTGGTACATAAATGCGAAGTTTGAGAATCTAGCGAAATTATTTATCAATCAATGATTTATAACGATTTTTCGTGTGCGAACCTTGCGAAATTTTTGGCTAAATCAAGGTGTACAAATGCGATGGAGCGCCAGGTTTTTGGTCTGAGCGCGCCATTTTTTCTACTTTAATCTGGGGTGGAGATGTAGACAGAAGGTAGTTTAGGCAGCGGTCAATTTGTGATTTACTGGCATGTCCCTTGAAACAATGTCTACTTATGTCACTGCGCGTCGCTGTCTTTCGTTGTGACAAAAATTTCAACAATAAGTGAGAGTGTTCAATGGCTTCGGTTGTACGAACAGATTCGCTGGCTGTCGTGAACACGAATTGAATTGAGTCAGTGAAATAGTTGATCCAAGCGTTTGCTGCATCTAGATGCGCCGTTTCAATATGGATTGTCTTGTCGCACATGGCGAAAACCATAGCTAATCTCAAAAGCAGTGGAGCACGCCTTTCAAGCATTGCATTGACACGTTCAATGCCGTGATCTTGAGATAATTGCTTTACATAGATGGCGTTGTACTTCGCTTTGGCTTCAGGGGTTATCGCCATTTGAATCTGGTTTTCTTTATGGGATGAGCCCCCAACTTTTGCAAAATTTAGTACGTTCAAGGTTCGTTCGGCAAGCTCTGATATCGTTGCATTTGGCGTTGATTGGGGGAACGCTGTAATTTGCGTTCGTTCTGCCCAAATTATTAAAAAACGATTTGCAAAGCCGTTACTCAATTCTCTAGCTCCAAGGAGCGATATCAGTTCATCTGGAGTAATCGCACCGCTCATGCAAACATGTGGGCGACTAGCAAATACGCGATTAGTCTTTGTTGCTGGTTTAATGCAAACCCCATCCCAGCAATCACGTAGTGCCGTAGATAGTGTGTTGCCTTGACGGCGGCCTTGCTGAAGAATGTTCGCAAACTCTGACTCGACAACCCAGAGTCTTTTATCTTCTACTGCTGGGACTTCTTGATTTCCTTGTTTGAATCCATCATGAATTAGTGTTGCTAGTCCCTCTCTAGACGACAGACCTCCACGGTGAATCTGAGGGCTAATGCATGGGTCTCGTGAGTTGATAGCTTCATGAATTTTTATGACTAGAGAAAGCGAGTCACCCTTGCGGCCGCGCCCAGATCTGCCAACATGAAGACCAAATAGGCGAGGGTGATGCGCGGTGTTTCCCACTGGCAGATAAATCCCTCGACCTAACGCACAGGATATGTAGCTCAGAAAATTGAGTGCTATCGCGAATGGATTAGTCTCATTCCCATCACTTCCCGCAAGAGCAACATCACCGACGAGTCCGTATAGGCATTTCGGATCTGCTGTGGGAATGTTTCTGTGTAGCTGACTTTCAGGAAACGCCTCAACGGTTTGTCTCTCTCTGACCGTTAATGATTCAAATTTATTGAACTGACTCATTTGTCTAATGAATCAGTCTGAATGATGTTGACAAATTCGGCATGAACTTCAGGTTGAAATTGTTTGATGTATCTAGATGCTGTTGGGTTATCAAGCAACTTGACCAAAAAACCTTTAGCAAGAACGAGATTCAACACATCTTGCCCGTATGAGTCTTCTACTAGTTTGTACTGCTCTTGCAAATTTCCCATTTCTCGTTCCATCTTGACCATTTGCTCTGCACTGACGCCACGTATTTTTTTGGGCGTAAGTTCATCAGTAAGTAATGATGCAGGGGATGCGGCGAGAAGTGCTTCCGCATAAGTCACCGTAATGTTGTTTGCAGAGAGCATTAATTCGACGCACTCAATTTGCCGAGTTGGCTTCATTTTTCGAAGAATTCCGCCAATTTTTATTGAGAAAATTTGATCTCTTAAAAGTTCAGCAGCTTCTGTGCAAACGCCGTCAAGTAAACGAACTTTTCTCATGATGTTGCCAAGGTCAATGTTTAGACTTTTTGCAAGTTTTTCTGGTGATACTCCTCGATTTATAGCCCGCTTGATCATTAAATGTTCTTGGACAGTTGATAGTCGATTAACCCTATTGTTGTATGTGTAGGTCTCATCGTCTGTCGCTAGCAGACATTGAGACTCAGTGAATCCAAGCTCTCGCATTGCATGAAGGCGAGTGTGTCCATCAAGCAGTATGTGCATACCTGAGTCAGTTGTTGCCGAGCAAAGAGTTAAAGGTTCAATTAGTCCTATCGAACGTATAGATTCGAGCACCTGCTTGTATTTTCGAGAGACGTCAATGTTTCCCGGTAATTTGCGTGATGGGAGTATTTTTTCAAATTGAACCAGCATGGGTTCAGGGATGAAGCCAAGCGCGACTTGATTCATGTGGAGACTCCTACAGGCCAAACACGTTCAGCTAAAAAAGTGGGTAGTGTGTCTAAACCTTCTGCACGCAATAGGGTGGAGAAACTTTCCTCCGCAAGCAAAGACCGTAGTGCTCCGATTACGAACATGAGTTTTTGTTGAGTGAAGTCTGACTTCTTGATAAGTAGTTTTTGTCTTTCAACTTCACGTTGATAACTTCTGACCAAGCTTGAAGATGTAACGCCAGCATCACGTTTGTTTTTGATGCGGTAGCCGCCCAATGTCTTACCTAATGCTTGGCGCTTCTCAACTAAACGCTTTGCGTTTATCAGTTGTTTTCCCTTCAACTTCCCCGATTCATATGCTTCTTGCAAAGCTATTTGTATTGCTTTGTCATCATTGCCTGCTCCATTAATTGCTAGGGCTACGTACAAGGGGATTTTTCCTGCTTCTACTGCGGTTAGCAAACGATCTTCCTTGTTGCCAAGAAGTTGAAGAATTCCTTGAATGTAGTCAGTGCTTAGACCAGTTTTTTCAGCAATAGTCGACTTGTCATATCCCTGATCGCGCAAACGTTGGATGCCAGCAAGCAACTCGACGGCACGGCAGTGTCTTCGTGCTATGTTTTCAGCTAGGCTCATGATGAATGCATCATCATCACTAACGTTCACAATCATTGCGGGAATGCTTGTTTCGCCTAGCGCCTTAAATGCTTTCATTCGTCCTTCACCGCATACAAGCAAATAACGCTCTTCGCCATCTGGTCCTGGCCTAGATGTCACGGTGATTGGTTTTTTCAAGCCAATGGCTTTGATGTTTCCAACTATTTCTTCGAAGATTTTGTTGTTTCGTTCCCTTGGATTAAGTACCTCAATGGCATCAATAGGGATCAATCTCAATTCACCCTCACGCGGAATCATATTCACGCTGCTCTCCTAATGCGGGTTCTCTCCGCCATGCCGTATAGATATTCAAGGTCTTCAAAGCGATAGCTTTCGAACTCAATTCCGTTGCGTTCAGCCAAGCTGATGCCTTGCGAACCAAAATCAAGTCTCGGCAATAGGTAATAGTCCAAAGCAGAGGAGTTGTCCTGGTTCAGCCTGACAGCAACAGTTATGTCTGGCTGCAAACTTGTGTCAAATCTAACTTTCCATCTAAGTCGACCGGTTTCAAATGCCTGGCATCGCGCAAGAACAATCGACACTGAGAACTCTTTATTCACAGTGATTAGTTCGGTGCTGTTATCTCGTTGGGTGTATCCGCCGATGTCATTAATCTTTTTTTCAGTGTCATTAACTATCTGCGGGTGCATTTGTCGTAGGTAGCGATTAACTTCTAAGTAGCGATAGTCTCTGTCTGGTGTGAAACCAACCGTTTCATAAGCGCGAATTAAGCTTCCAAATCTTTGTATGTAGGCTGACGAGGAGGGCATTCCTTCTGTCTCATCGATGACTAGACCAGACAAGTAGCCACGATTTCGGTAAAGCATCCGAAGCTTGTCAATTAACTCTTCATCGGTAAATCTGTGAGTACGTGCACGAATCATTCCTTGTACCGTGTAAAACGCTTCAGTGGGAACAATGGCTTCAAATGCTGACTCTTTCTTGATCCACATTTGCGGGGTGTTGATCACGCGAAGCTTTTTGAGCTTGTATGAAATACGGTTATAGACGTTGTTGCCAATGTATTTTTCATTTGTGAGAATCTGATGGACTGTCGAGCGTGTCCATGGTCGATCTAAGTCAGTTGTTATGCTTAAACCGTTGAGTCGAGTGGCAATTTCCGCTTCGAGGATGCCATCGTTGATGAACCAGTCGTAGATTTGATTGACGACCCTGATTTCTTCTTCCGGCCCTGGCATCAAGATAACGCGATCTGTTTGCAGGCTTTTATGTTCGCCTCGGGTTAGTTCGCCTTTCATCGATCCAGTTTGATCAATTAAGACGCGTCGCAATCCATATCCGGCTGGACCACCTTGCCGATATCCCATTTCAATGAGACGGCATTGGCCTGCAAACACCTTTGTTGAGAGCTCACGGCTGTATTCACCAGCCATTGCCCGTTTTACACCTTTCACAATAGTGGAGACGGGAGAGCCATCATTTTCAAATTGCTCTGCGCAGTAGGCGACTTGGATACCCTTACGTCTACAGATGTATTCGTAATAGGCACTTTCATCAGCGTCTTGAAAGCGCCCCCAGCGGCTAATGTCATAAACCAAAATGATTTGAAAATCAGCTTGCCCTGACTCAACTACTCTTATGAGCTCTTGAAGACTTTGCCGTCCTTCAATCCGAAGTCCACTTTTACCTTCGTCGGCATACGTTCTAATAATTTCGATGCCACGCTTTTCCGCATATTCTGTGATCTTGTCGGCTTGGTTTTCCGTTGAGTACTGTTGGTGTTCAGTAGACATGCGGACGTATCTGACTGCTTTGAAAATTGACTTCTGAGTCGCTTCAACATTTGAGGGGGTGCCATACTGCATTTTTTTATCGCTTCAGTTTTCTTTTTTTGACTCCTGAAGCCACATCAGCTGAATGTGGCACACCCCAACCATCTCTTGTGCCATGACGAGAAGGAGTTTCAAAAGCTCTTAGGGCATAAGGTAGCCAGAAGAGCCTTAGATGGCTATCAAGTCATCTCTTGATATCTGTTGTTTGATGCTTAGAACCCGCATCAAATCTAGTGATTTCGACAATCCATGAGTCCATCTTTACATTGGGTACTGGAGCGATGACTTTGAGCGTGAACAACCCATCCGCAAAGGGAATTCCAGATGATTGCGCATCCATCTTTACTTTGTTGGAGAGTTCCCGCTTGATTGGAATTTGAGCCACTTTTGCAGGCTGGATTTCATGATCGCGTTCAGATTCTCGGTACTTGCGCCAGTAATCATGATTCCGAGTGGCCCAAGCTTTTTGAGCGCGTGCTTGGTTTTCTTTGTAGTCTGGATCAGTCTTGAGTTTGTTTGTTTGCCATTTCTTGCGGCGCTCTTTTTGGCAAGCCATTGAGTTGCAGTAGGTCTGCTTGGTAGCTTGTGGTGCTGGTTTGAAGGTTTTTCCACAATTCACGCATTGCTTGGATTTCATTGATGTTCTCCGTTTAAAGGGAGTTAAATGAAAACGCCAGTCATGCTCATGCCCGAGGGTGCGTTAAAGAGTGTTCCGTATAGAGTTTTCGAATTGCAAAGGCTCAGTTGCAGAACTGAAAAGATTGCAAAAATAGTCATAATGCTCTACACTGCACATGTGCAGTGTAGAGCAATGTGTAAGGTAAACGCTACAAACGGTGTGAATGACGTTGAATTGGTTCGCGAAACTTCACAAACTAGCACTAGAATAAAAACACAATCCCTTCGCGGTGTCATTAGGTTGGCTCAGGCTTAGGGCGAAAAGGTCATCGCAAGATGGCCTTTTCACTTTCTAGGCGCAGAACTTGTCACGAACCATCATCTACATCGACGGCTACAACCTCTATTACTCAAGGTTGAAGGGCACGCCTCATAAATGGCTAGATGTGGGGGCGCTGTTCCGTGATCAAATCCTTAAGCCGCAGGATCCCAGTGCAAATGTCATCTGCATCAAGTACTTCACTGCACCTGTCAAAGCTTCCTATGCTCGGCATGGCGTTGCATCTGAACATGCCCAAACTCAATATCACCGTGCCTTAAAAGCGATTCATGGTGACTTGATTCAGATCATTCAAGGGTTTCACATCTTTGGCAAAACCAACATGCCAATGCATGTTGAGGGGGCTGAGCCAGATAAGCAGAACCTAGCACCTGTCTGGATGATCGAGGAAAAGCAGACAGACGTGAACTTGGCTTTGCAGGTTTACAGAGATGCGGTGCGAGGTGAGTGTGACCACCAAGTCATTTGTACGAATGACAGCGATCTTGAGCCCGCCTTGCAGCTGGTTCGTCAAGATGCGCCAAATGTCCAGATTGGTCTAGTTGTCCCGCTGCGAGAAAAGGGGCTTTCTGGTGATGCAGTTTCAAATAAGCGCCTAACCAAGCGAGTCCATTGGGTTCGTCAGCACATCCTGGATGCAGAGCTTGAGAGCTCTCAATTGCCTAAAAACGTCAATACGAACAAGAAACCCGCTAAAAAACCGGCACATTGGTAGTTCTGAAGTTTGCTCAGATTTAGTGTTTTGATGCTTGCCTGTGTTTGAACGGTCGAAGATTAAAAATAGCTGGATAGAGTTCGGTTCTTGTTTTTAGAGCCATACTTTTATTACACGTTTTATTACACGGCTCAAGAATGTATATATAACCTATTGATTTATATAGGTTAATTTAGACTTATATACGTTGCAAATCCGTTTAGCCCAGTTCGACTCTGGGTCGCGCCTCCAAATAAAAAGCCGTTACTGTTCGCAGTAACGGCTTTTTTCTTGCCTGTTTATTAGCCAGGTTGACTGTGCTTATCCAACGTCTCGGTTGAGGTAAGTATTCAAGCGGTAAAGGGCCGCGGCGAGCAGGTTAAAGAACAAGATAGAAAGTGCAAAGTTGCGATACCACTTGGTTTCATTGTTTGCTTTTTCTTGCGTTAACAAATCCATTGCATGATCCGTACGCGCATGGATGTCCGAACCTTGGTTGCAGATTTGATGCGTTGCATCGTAGGGGTGTGCTTTGCCCTCGGCATTTTTTTCGCAATTGCGCAGCAGCTTGTCTGTGCTGAGGTGCAGTGCCTGCTCTTTGTTCAGCGTTTCGGTGAGGTTGGCTAAGTTTGCTTCGTAGCGCCAATTGGCAATCCAATAGGCTGGCAGTAGGGTGCAAACAAAGAAGACGAGGCCCATCTTTTGAATTCGTGTCAGCTTCATAGGTCGTAACCATCGACCAAAGCGAGCGCCCCTGTGGAGTTGTTGAGGCGGTGTTGAAGGATGGCTTGGTAGGCTTCGCTGTTGTACCAAGCTTCAGCAATTTCACGGCTCGGAAACTCCACCACCACGTTGCGTTCGCCTTGGGCTTTCCCCTCCAATTGAGTGGCATGGCCCCCACGGACCAAATATTTGCCGCCAAATGCCGCAATGGTGTGCGGTACTTGTGCGGAATACACCGCATAAGCTTGCGGGTTGGTGACCGTGATTTGGCCGATCAAATACGCCTTACTCATACTTGGTGTTCTTACTTGTAGAACGCTTCGACTTTGCCTTTGATTTTGATGAGCAGAGGTTTGCCTTTACGGTCGAGCGTTTTGTTGGCAGGAACTTTGACCCAGCCTTCAGACAAGCAATACTCTTCCACATCGAAGCGTTCTTTGTCGTTGAAGCGAATGCCAATCTCGTGTTCAAACACCGCAGGTGCATAGTGTGGGCTGCGTGGGTCGATCGACAGGTGGTCGGGCAGGGCGGGGCGTTGTGTAGTTGCGTCAGTCATGTGCATGATTTTCCACGATTTAGACCGTCATAAAATCTCAACACCTTATGCCTCAATATTTACTCATACTGTTCGTGATTGCCATGCAACCCTCGGCTTGGGCCGGTTGGGTGTATTTCACGAACAACAACCACGCCTCGAACGAGTATTACTTCGCGCCCGTGGAGGACAAAGGCAAGGTGAAGGTGCTGCGCACGTTTTCGCAGCTGCCCGTCGATGCCAAGGTGCCTTATCACACGCCGAAAGCTGTGGTGAAAGTGACCTTGTACAACTACGCGTCTGAGCAATCGACTTATGAGCTGAATTGCCAAGATCAAACGATTCAGTTGACCGAGCGTATTTTTTACCGCGATGGGGCAGGGAAGACACCGTTCATCACGCACACGATGAAAGACGCTTTCATTCAAGGCAGCAATTCAGAGTTTGCCAAGCAATTCATCAAAACGCCGTTGCGCTTTGATGACATCAAGCACTACCGCATCCATGAGGTAGCGTGCAAATAAAAGGGGACCGCTCTCGGCGGTGAATTGGAGTCCACACGCGCCCTCAAACTTCGGGCTGGTGGCGAGAGCGGTCATAAACCATAGCAACCTTGAACCCTTTGTATCGGCGCAAGGTGCTAGGGCTTTAGCGGTTTAGCCGATCAAATCGACACGACCGTCCAAGCTCATCACGCCGGTGATGACGCTCAACTTGGGGTGGCGCTTTTGAACTTGGCGGCGGAACTCATTCAAAGCCTCTGCATGCGCTTCGGTTTCATCGTGCTTGTCAGCCACCTTGTCGTCACCGAACGCCAGTTTGGCCGCGCCGCAATCGCGGTGGGTGATGCCCACGACGCGCTTGATGTGATGCAACGAGACGGTGATGTCCAAGTTGTCCCAATACGCTTTGTGCCAAGCAGAAAACTTGGGGTGCACCGCGCCAATGGGGCCGCCTGCGATCACGAATTGGCTGTAGTTGTCCGTTAACTTGTCGCGGCTGATGCCTTGCAACAGGCCCATGTATTGCCAGCTCAGGGTGGTGAAGCGCGGGTCAATGCAGTTGACCAGCATGGCTTCGTAGTTGCCGCTTGCAGCTTGGGCTTGGAAGGGCATCATGCCCATCATGCCGCCAGCCACCGTGGCAGCGCCGGCCGCTAAGAAGCCTCGGCGTGAGTGATTGCCGGCCAATTGAAGCGGGCCGCAGCAGGCGCAAGTAGGGGTCATGTGGCTCACAGTGGTGTCCTTGTTGAGTTTGAAAAAAGAGTTAGCCATTGGAGTTCGGCATCAAACCTATAACCTTGAGTGGTTTTGTAGGTTTTGTTGATTTTTACAGATATCCGATGGTGCCCGTGCGGCCAACAGGGGGCACCGATAATGGGTGCACATCATGTCTGAATCTCACTTGCCAGCCCCCACCTTTCGCGTTTTGAGCCTCATCCCTCCGATGACGCAGCTCAACACGCCTTACCCCTCCACCGCCTACCTGACGGGGTTTTTGCGTTCCCAGGGCGTGGATGCTGTGCAGGAGGATTTGGCTTTGGCCTTGGTGTTGGAGTTGTTCACACCGAACGGTTTGGCCCAAGTGCGAGCGTCTGCCTTGGCGCAGCCAGAGGCCCAGCGCAGCGCCAGCGTGAATTACTTTTTAGACTATTTCGAGAGCTACCAATCCACCATTGCCCCCACCCTTGCATTTTTGCAAGGGCGTGATGCCACGTTGAGCCACCGCATTGCAGGCCGTGGCTTTTTGCCGGAAGGCCCGCGCTTTGCTTCGCTGGACGCCTATGACGATGAAGGCAGTGGTGACCCCTTGGCTTGGGCCTTTGGGGCGTTGGGTCAACAAGACCGCGCACGCCACTTGGCCACTTTGTATTTGAACGACTTGGCCGATGTGTTGCGCGATGCAGTCGACAGCCGCTTTGAATTTGTGCGTTACGCCGAACAGCTGGCGGGCAGTCAAGCCACGTTCGAGCCCTTGGCCCAAGCCTTGGCCGCCGCCCCCACGCTGGTGGACGACACACTTCAAGCTTTGACGCTGGCGGTCATTGCCAAACACCAGCCGCAGTTGGTGTTGCTTTCCGTGCCTTTTCCTGGCGCGGTGTACGCAGCTTTTCGCATGGCGCAGACCATCAAGGCCCATCACCCACACATCCACATTGGCTTAGGCGGCGGGTTTGTCAACACCGAGTTGCGCGAGCTGACCGAGCCTCGCGTGTTTGACTATGTTGACTTCATCAGCCTCGATGCCGGCGAGCGGCCTTTACTGGCTTTGCTTGAGCACTTGCAAGGCAAACGAAGCGTGCAGCGGTTGGTGCGTACCTTTGTGCGCAACGATGCAGGCGAAGTGCGCTTGATGAATTGGGCCGAGCCCGATGTGCCGTTTGAGGATGTGGGCACACCCACTTGGGATGGCTTGCCGTTGGACCGTTACCTGTCGCTGCTTGACATGCTCAACCCCATGCACCGCTTGTGGAGCGATGGCCGTTGGAACAAGCTGACGGTGGCCCACGGCTGTTACTGGAAGAAGTGCAGTTTTTGCGACGTCAGCCTGGACTACATCTCGCGCTACGAAACGGCATCGGCAAGCACGTTGGTCGATCGCATTGAAAAAATCGTGGCCGAGACAGGGCAAACCGGTTTTCACTTTGTAGATGAGGCCGCACCACCCAAGGCCCTCAAAGCTTTGGCCGAAGAGCTGTTGCGCCGCAAGGTTCATATCTCTTGGTGGGGCAATATTCGATTTGAAAAAACCTTCACGCCCGAGTTGGCTGAATTGCTTGCGCAGAGCGGTTGCATCGCCATGTCCGGCGGTTTGGAGGTTGCCTCAGATCGGCTTTTGAGTTTGATGAAAAAAGGCGTCTCGGTCGAGCAGGTGGCGCAAGTCACCAAAGGCTTCTCGGAGGCAGGCATCTTGGTGCACGCCTATTTGATGTACGGCTTTCCGACGCAGACACTGCAAGACACCGTGGATGCGCTGGAGTACGTGCGCCAACTGTTTGAGAACGGCTGTATTCAAAGCGGTTTCTTCCATCGCTTTGCATGTACCGTGCATTCACCTGTGGGGCAAAACCCCGCTGACTACGGTGTGCAAGTGGTGCCCCTTCCAGAGGTGAGTTTTGCGAAAAACGACATTGCTTTCATCGACCCAACCGGCACAGACCACGACACCTTAGGCCTTGGACTGAAGAAGGCCATTTACAACTACATGCATGGCGTGGGGGTGGAAGAGGACGTGCGCCAGTGGTTTGACTTACCAAAGGCCAAGTGTCCGAAAACTACGGTGCCGCGTCACAAAATTGCCAAAGCCTTGGGCTATTGATGGCTCAAGGCGCGTTGGTAAAAAATGCGTTTCACCACCTCGACCACGCCCAGATAGGTGACCACCATCGCCCCCAAGATGCCATAAAAATACGCAGGGGGTGCCACAAAGCCCAGATGCGATCCCAGCGGTGTGAGCGGCAGCCCGATGGCCGTGGCCACAACCGCAATTGAGGTGAAGGCGAGCAACGGATGCGGCTTGCTCTTGAACGGGTTGCCGCGCGTACGAATGATGAAAATCACCAACACCTGTGTGCAAAGCGATTCCACAAACCACCCTGTTTGAAACAGTTGTTCTTCGGCTTTCAAAACTTCCAGCAGTACATAGAAAGTCAAGAAGTCGAACACCGAGCTGATGGGGCCGATGACCAGCATGAAGTTTCGAATGAAGTCGAGGTCGAGCACGCGCGGTTTGGCTGTCTCTTGGGCATCCACTTCGTCCAAAGGAATTGGAATTTCAGAGATGTCATACAGAATGTTGTTCAGCAAAATTTGCGTGGGCAACATCGGTAAGAAGGGCAAAAACAAAGCCGCTCCCGCCATGCTGAACATATTGCCAAAGTTTGAGCTGGTGCCCATCATGATGTACTTCATGATGTTGCCAAACGTCCGGCGTCCTTCCAAGACGCCAGCGTGCAACACATTCAAATCTTGTTTCAACATGATGATGTCGGCGGCTGCCTTGGCCACATCAACGGCTGAGTCCACAGACAAGCCCACGTCTGCTGCGTGCAGCGACGGTGCATCGTTGATGCCATCGCCCATATAGCTCACCACATGGCCATTGCCCTTGAGCGCCAAGATGACGCGCTGTTTTTGCCCGGGGTTCACACGACAAAACAGGTTCGCAGTTTCTACGCGGCGTTGCAGCGCTTGGTCGTCGAGTTGGGCAATTTCTTTGCCGGTCAACACGCCCGTTACTTCAATGTTCAATTGCGCGCACACATGACGCGTGACCAAATCACTGTCGCCTGTGACCACCTTGATGGTGACGCCCGCTTGTTGAAGTTTCGCAAGGGCAGGGGCTGCACTTTCTTTGGGAGGATCAAGAAAGGCGGCAAAGCCTGCCAACACCAAGGCCGATTCATCGTTCACCACGGCCATGGCGTGATCGCGCTGCACTTCGCGCCACGCCACACCGAGCACGCGCAAGCCGTCGCTTTCCAGTGCGTGGTAGCGATCACGAATCGCTTGCAAGCGAGCATCGTTGACTTCGCTGGGTGCGATGCAGCCCTCCGCGTTGATTTCTACATGCGTACACAAGCGAACAATGTCTTCGGCCGCACCTTTGGCGACCAGCCAGCGTTGCGTGCCGTTATCGACCAATACCGAGACGCAGCGGCGCTCAAAGTCAAACGGGATTTCATCAATTTTTTGCCAAGCGCTGACGTCGATGGTTTGGTGATTCAGAATGGCTTCGTCGAGCGGACTTTTCAAACCTGTTTCAAAAAAGCTGTTGATGTAAGCCAGCTCTAAAACACGGGGGCTGTCTTGGCCACTGAGGTCTAAATGGCGCTCAAGGCGAATCTTGGCTTCCGTGAGCGTGCCTGTTTTATCGGTGCACAGCACATCCATAGAGCCCAAATCTTGGATCGCCGTTTGTCGCTTCACAATCATTTGGAGCTTGGCCAGTCGAATGGCACCACGTGACAGCGTGACCGACACCACCATCGGTAACAGCTCTGGCGTCAAGCCCACAGCCAACGCCACCGCAAACAAGAACGACTCCAACCAAGGTTTATGAAACCATGCGTTCACCAACAGCACAAACAACACCAACACCACGGTCAATCGCATGATGAGCATGCCAAAGCGACGCGTGCCTATTTCAAACGAGGTGGCGGGCGTGGGCTTTTGAATGCTGTCTGCAATGTCGCCCATTGCCGTTTGCGTGCCCGTCTTGACGACCCATACACGTGCGCTGCCACCAATGACCGAGGTCCCCATGAAAACGGCATTGCTGGCTTCTTGCAAGTCGGTGGACGTTGGGAGCAAGGTGCTGGGATGTTTTTCCACGGGGTAGGCCTCACCCGTGAGCAACGATTGGTTGACGAAGAAGTCATTGGCTTCTAATACCAAGGCATCTGCAGGCACCAAACTGCCGGCACTCAACAAGACCACATCGCCAGGGACCACATCGCGTACCGGTATTTCTACAGATTGGCCATCACGCAGCACCGTGGTTCGTACCGAAACCGATTGCCGGAGTTTGTCCGCTGCCGCATTGGCTCGGAACTCTTGCACAAAGTCCAAGGTGACGCTCAGCAGCACGATGCCGCTGATGATGATGAAGTTTGTGATTTCACCCGTCAGTACCGACACGGAGCTTGCCAGCAACAGCACCACAACCAATGGATTTTTGAAGCGGGCGAGAAACTGGCGAATCAGCGACGGACCTTGATGGCGCGACAGTGTGTTGGGGCCAAAATTGCGGATGCGTTCCAGCGCTTCTGTCGATGACAACCCGCGACTTGCTGTTTTTTCTGTGTATTCGTTTGGCGCAGCTATCCACCAAGGCGCCGCGTTGGCGTTGATTTTGGGGCCTGCTGAATCTTGGGGCATCACCATCTTTAAATTTTCTTGATCGTAGTCCTGAAATCGGGTGAATTTGAGATTAGAATTACGGCTTCGGAATTAAACACTCCACGCGGGAATAGCTCAGTTGGTAGAGCGCAACCTTGCCAAGGTTGAGGTCGCGAGTTCGAGCCTCGTTTCCCGCTCCAATTTCAAAGAGCCCCTGAAACACATGTTGCAGGGGCTTTTTTGTATCTATCGAAGCAACACCAATGACCCACAGAAGTTTGGATGCACCCACCTCGCAAGAGTTATTCCGCCTGACCGACAACGGTTCTGGTGGATGGTTGCAGACTGCCAAGCGTCGGTTGAAATTTCGTTTGCGTTATTGGTGGTGTGAAGCACATTTGCGACGCATTCACAGCTTCTTCCAAGACCATGGATTGGCTGAACTCACGCACACCGAACTGCCGGTGATGTTGCGTCCCATGCGCCCTTATCTGTGGGGCGGTCTAGGGGTTGAGGCACGGACCAACGCCATGCTCGCGCATTTTGAGTGGTTGATGGCGCGTCACTCAGCCCAAGCGGTGGTTGATTTTTACAAGCGCGGCTCGTACACGTTCTTCAAACAAAGCTATCCCGAGGGTGATATCACCATTGATATCGAGCCTGGACGAGGTTTAGGGCGTGAAGGTGAGTTTGAGCTTCACCTCAAGTTCAACGGCGCTGCAGTGATGCGTGCTGCATTTAGCATCTTGCCTGCTCAGATGGTGGGTATGCAAGAGCCCGGTTTTGTCATGGCAATTGGGAACATGCAAGGCCAGCGTTTTTTGAATCAAGAAATCAAAATCGTCACGCAAAAAATGGAGCGCACACGTCCACAAAATATTTTGATGACTGCGTTGCAGGGCTTGGCTTCAGGCTGGCAGTTAGTGGGGATGGTGGGTGTATCTGATGTCGCCCACGTTTATTCCGGTTATCGCAGTTTGTCTCAGCGTGTGGGCCAGAGCTACGACGGCCTGTGGGCAGAAATGGGCACCACGGGGGCTTTGTCGAAGGTGCATTGGAATTTACCGATCCAATGGGTCGCACGCTCAGAGCAAGATGTGCCTTCTAACAAGCGATCGCAATTGCGCCGCAAAAACGAAATTCGCCAAAAGATTTTTGACGAAGTGGCACGCAACAGCGCAGGTCTTTGACCTCCTGCGCCGTGGACTTCTCGCTTACTTTTTAGGCAGTGCACCGCCACTTTTCACACATTCATCCAGGGTTTTGAATTCGGTGAATTTTTTAGTGCGCTCGTAGCTGGTGCTGTTTTTGTCGTGACAAATGCCGGATTCCGATTTTTTCACAATCGGCTCAGCCGCTGCTTGACCGGCAACGGGACGGCCACCGCTCTTGATGCACTCGTCCATTGAGGCAAAGCCTGTGAATTTTTTGGTGTTACCAAAAGAGGCGCTGGTTTTGTCATGGCAGATGCCTGAATCTGATTTTTTAACCACGGGCTCTGCAGCTTCTTTTTTGTCTGCTGCATGTGACACGCTGAGGCACAAGCCCAGCAGGGTGGCCAGCAAAAGTTGGTGTGTGGTGCGCTGTGTCATGGATGCTCTCCTATAGGTTGTTCAACGGTTTCAAGTTTTAAGGCATGCTTAAAAATTTCCAGTGCCAATATAGACTAAAAATATGAAAAATCAGCGTTGCTTAGCGCACGTCACAGAGGTGGCTGGCGTAAAATCAGCGCACACAACGACACTGCCCGAGTGGTGAAATTGGTAGACACAAGAGACTTAAAATCTCTCGCTTCCGTAAGGGGCGTACCGGTTCGATTCCGGTCTCGGGCACCATCAATAGGCACAAGGAAGGAGTTTCGTCATGGCACGCTACAACGCCGCGTATGAAATTCATGTGCATGGACTGATTCCCCTACAGGCCGAAGTTGGCCTGGAACAGTTGCAAGACGCGTTGCGCCCTTTGTGGCAATACGCAGGCGCCTCATCGCTTGAGGACGGCGCAAGCAGCTCATACCCCGAAGAGCCCGGTATTCGTTTCAACCCCGAAGAGCGCACATTGCAGATGTGCTGGACAGTCTCAGGCGATGACGATTTTCGTCAAAGCTTGGATGAAATGTGCATGAGCTTGAACGAGCTCACCGCCGCGGGTGCGCCCATTGAAGTCACGTTTTATGACAACGACTTTGACGAAGAGGACGATTCACGTGGCCAAGACTCACGCGATGATTTCATGATGCTGTTTGTAGGCCCCACACCTGCCGATATCATGCAAGCGCAACGCGACATGTTGGTCAACGACGTGATTCACCTGATGGAGCGCCACTTTGACGGCGCCGAATTGGGCGGCGTGGTCAACGAAATTGACAAGCTCTTTTCAGAGCGCTTTGACAACTTGGTGAACTCGCTCGATTTGGGTCGCCCTCCGCGTGGACCCAACGGCGGTCACGGTGGTGGCGGTCATGGTGGTCGCAAGCCACGCCATTTGCACTGACGCACAAGACGACAAATCGAAGCGCCATTGCTTCGGATGTTTGAAACCATAAAAAACCGGCCTCTGCAAAGAGAGCCGGTTTTTTCTTAAGCGTCGCAGGCTCAGTTGGATTTGATGCCGATGCCTTTGAATTCACCCGTGGCAATGCGCTTTTCCCACTCAGCAGGGCCGGTGATGTGGGCGCTGGTGCCGCCTGAATCCACAGCCACGGTCACGGGCATGTCGACCACGTCAAACTCATAAATGGCTTCCATGCCGAGGTCGGCAAAACCCACCACTTTGGCGTGCTTGATGGCTTTGGACACGAGGTAAGCCGCGCCGCCCACTGCCATCAGGTAGGCCGACTTGTGCTTCTTGATGGCTTCAATGGCGGTTGGGCCGCGTTCGGCTTTGCCCACCATCGAGATCAAGCCAGTTTGAGACAACATCATCTCGGTGAACTTGTCCATGCGGGTGGCTGTTGTTGGGCCAGCTGGTCCAACCACTTCGTCACGCACAGGGTCGACGGGGCCGACGTAGTAAATCACGCGGTTGGTGAAGTCCACGGGCAACTTCTCGCCCTTGGCCAGCATGTCTTGGATGCGTTTGTGCGCCGCATCGCGGCCGGTGAGCATCTTGCCGTTGAGCAGAATAGTTTGACCAGGTTTCCAGCTCGCCACTTCTTCTTTGGTGAGGGTGTTGAGGTCCACGCGCTTGCTCTTTTGTGTGTCTGGGGTCCAGTTGACATCGGGCCACAGGTCGAGCGAGGGCGCTTCCAAATACACAGGGCCTGAGCCATCCATCACAAAGTGGGCGTGGCGTGTGGCGGCGCAGTTGGGGATCATCGCAATCGGCTTGCTGGCCGCGTGCGTGGGGTACATCTTGATCTTCACGTCGAGCACGGTGGTCAAGCCGCCCAAGCCTTGTGCGCCAATGCCCAACGCGTTGACCTTGTGGTATAGCTCCAAACGCAGTTCTTCAACTTGCGTGAGCTTCTCGCCCTTGCTGGATTTCTCCAGTAACTGGTACATGTCGAGGTCGTCCATCAAGCTTTCTTTGGCCATGAGCACGGCTTTTTCAGCGGTGCCGCCAATGCCAATGCCCAACATGCCAGGAGGGCACCAGCCCGCGCCCATGGTGGGGACAGTTTTCAGCACCCAATCGACGATGTTGTCGCTGGGGTTGAGCATGTACATCTTGGACTTGTTCTCGCTGCCGCCGCCTTTGGCTGCCACGGTCACGTCCACTTTGTTGCCAGGCACGATTTGCGTGAAGATCACGGCGGGTGTGTTGTCTTTGGTGTTTTTGCGCGCGAACTGAGGGTCATCGACCACCGAGGCGCGCAGCATGTTGTCGGGGTGGTTGTAGCCACGGCGCACGCCTTCGTTGATGGCGTCGTCCAAGCTGCCGGTGAAACCTTCCCAGCGCACGTCCATGCCGATTTTCAAGAACACGTTCACGATGCCCGTGTCTTGGCAAATGGGGCGGTGCCCCATGGCGCTCATCTTGCTGTTGGTCAAGATTTGCGCAATAGCGTCTTTGGCGGCTGGGCTTTGCTCGCGCTGGTACGCGCTGGCCAAGTGGCTGATGAAGTCGGCGGGGTGGTAGTAGCTGATGTACTGCAGGGCAGCGGCGACCGATTCAATCAGGTCGTTTTGGCGGATCGTGGTCATGGATGAAGTCCTGAAAAAGGCCAGAGGTAATAACAGCGGGTGAGTTTACTCAAAGCCCCTGTCGGGATGCTGTCAGCTTGTGCGTGACGTTTGGGCATAAAAAAACCGCTGAGGTGCGCAGCGGTTTCTCATGGGGTGACGTCGTTACTTGATGGTCAAGACCCAAGCGGCCAATTTCTTGGCTTCTGCATCATTGACTTGTGTGTTGGCGGGCATAGGCACGGGGCCCCACACGCCCGCCCCACCTTTTTGAATTTTGGTGGCCAGCTTGTCTGCGGCAGATTTGTCGCTGGCGTATTTAGCGGCCACATCTTTGAAAGCGGGGCCAACCAGTTTTTTGTCCGTCGCATGGCAGGCCATGCAGTTCTTGGATGTGGCCAAAGCTTGGTCAGCCCAAGCGGGGGCAGACACCGAGGTGACAGCGAAGGTGAGCAAAGTTAAAAGATTCTTTTTCATGTCGTGGCCCCTTCAATGCGTTAAGTCGTAGACGTTGTGCCAGTTTATATCGGTCTGTGTGCGGTCACGTTTGTCCCCGCCCGGGGTGATGACTTGGCATGTTGGCTTCGGGGAAGGCGTGATGCGTGGGCGATAATTAACCAAGACTTTTATTGACGCTTTTTTGACCGGAGCCCTCACATGCCTGCTTACCGTTCCAAGACCTCTACCGCTGGCCGCAACATGGCGGGTGCTCGTTCGCTGTGGCGCGCCACAGGCATGAAGGATGACGACTTCAGCAAACCCATCATCGCCATTGCCAACTCGTTCACACAGTTTGTGCCAGGCCATGTGCATTTGAAGGACTTGGGCCAACTGGTCGCTCGCGAAATTGAAGCCGCGGGTGGCGTGGCCAAAGAGTTCAACACCATCGCTGTGGACGACGGCATTGCCATGGGCCATGACGGCATGTTGTATTCGCTGCCCAGTCGCGACATCATTGCGGATTCGGTGGAGTACATGGTCAACGCCCACTGCGCTGATGCGATTGTGTGTATCTCCAACTGCGACAAGATCACCCCCGGCATGTTGATGGCCGCCATGCGCTTGAACATCCCCGTCATCTTTGTGTCGGGTGGCCCGATGGAAGCGGGCAAAGTGCGTCTGGCCAACCCAGAGACGCAAGTCATGGAATTCAAGAAGCTCGACTTGATTGACGCCATGGTGATGGCGGCGGACGACAAAGTGTCAGACGCCGATTTGGCTGAAGTCGAACGCTCCGCTTGCCCCACTTGCGGTTCATGCTCGGGCATGTTCACCGCCAACTCTATGAACTGCTTGGCTGAAGCGTTGGGTTTGGCTTTGCCAGGCAACGGCACCGTGGTGGCAACACACGCCGACCGCGAACAACTGTTCAAACAAGCCGGCCGCACGATTGTGGATTTGTGCAAACGTTATTACGAACAAGACGACGCATCGGTGTTGCCACGCTCCATGGGCTTCAAAGCCTTTGAAAACGCGATTGCGCTTGACATCGCCATGGGCGGCTCGACCAACACCATCCTGCACATCTTGGCGATTGCCCAAGAAGCCGAGATTGAATTCACCATGGCCGACATCGACCGCATGTCGAAAATCGTGCCTCAGTTGTGCAAGGTCGCACCCAACACCAACAAGTACCACATCGAAGACGTGCACCGCGCGGGCGGCATCATGGGCATCTTGGGCGAGCTGGACCGGGCAGGCAAGTTGCACACCGACGTGGGCACCGTGTTGGGCAAGACCATGAAGGAAGTGCTCGACGAATGGGACATTGCACGCAACCCATCAGACGCTGTGAAAAAGTTTTACATGGCCGGCCCCGCAGGCATTCCGACGCAAGTGGCCTTCAGCCAAAACACCCGTTGGCCTAGCCTCGACACTGACCGTTCCGAAGGTTGCATTCGCTCGCTCGACCATGCATTCAACAAAGAAGGCGGCTTGGCCGTGTTGCGCGGCAACATCGCGCTCGATGGCTGCGTGGTGAAGACGGCTGGCGTGGACGACAGCCTGTTGGTGTTTGAAGGCCCTGCCCATGTGGTGGAAAGCCAAGACGAAGCCGTGGAAAACATCTTGAGCGACAAAGTCAAAGCAGGCGACATCGTCGTGGTGCGTTACGAAGGCCCCAAGGGCGGTCCCGGTATGCAAGAAATGTTGTACCCCACGAGCTACATCAAGTCCAAGGGCTTGGGCAAGGCCTGTGCGTTGTTGACCGATGGTCGTTTCTCTGGCGGCACTTCTGGTCTGTCGATTGGTCACTGTTCGCCCGAAGCGGCGGCTGGCGGCACGATTGGTTTGGTGAAGAACGGCGACCGCATTCGCATCGACATTCCGAATCGCAGCATCAATGTGTTGGTGAGTGATGAAGAACTGGCCAAGCGCCGTGTCGAGCAAGACAAGCTGGGCTGGAAGCCTGTGTTGGCGCGTCCTCGCAAAATCTCTGCTGCACTTAAAGCGTATGCCTTGCTGGCCACCTCGGCAGACAAAGGCGCGGTGCGTGATTTGTCTATGCTCGACTAATCAACAGGCTTAGCGCGCATGTTGATTCACCCGCAAATTGATCCGGTGGCGTTGGCTGTCGGCCCGTTGGCCATTCACTGGTACGGCCTGACTTACTTGGCTGCATTCGCTTTGTTTGTGGGTTTGGCGCGCTTGCGTTTGACGCATGAGCCCTATGCCGCGCAAGTGGTGCTGGGGTCGTGGTCTAAACAAGACATCGAAGACATTCTGTTTTACGGTGTGATGGGCGTGATCTTGGGCGGGCGCATTGGCTATTGCGTGTTCTACAACCCCGCGTATTACCTTGAGCATCCACTCGAAGTGTTGGCTTTGTGGCAAGGCGGCATGAGCTTTCATGGCGGCATGTTGGGCGTGTTTGTGGCCACGGCGGTGTTTGCGTGGCAGCGTCATCGCCCTTGGTTGTGGGTGACCGACTTCATTGCGCCTTGCGTGCCGACGGGCTTGGCCGCAGGTCGCGTGGGCAATTTCATCAATGGCGAGTTGTGGGGCAGGGCGGCAGACCCAAGTTTGCCTTGGGCCATGGTGTTTCCACAAAGTGGCAGCCTCATCCCGCGTCATCCTTCACAGATCTACCAATTCTTAGGCGAAGGCCTTTTGCTGTTTGTGGTGCTGTGGTTGTACGCCCGCAAGCCACGTGCTGTGGGGGCGGTGTCTGGTGTGTTCATGATCGGCTATGGCAGCTTGCGCTTTGTGGCCGAATACTTCCGCGAACCCGATGCGCATCTGGGTTTGCTGGCACTGGGCATGAGCATGGGCCAATGGCTGTGCGTGCCCATGGTGTTGGTGGGTGTGGCCTTGTGGCTGCACGCGGTGCGCCAAACAAATCCCGTTTAATTTTTCGATTTAAGGGTTAATCCTTTGAGGGAAAGTCCCTGCGAATTAGGGCTGGTTTTTCGCTGTTTGAATCTCATAATTACGTGTAATTACAGAGATGCATCAACCCAAACCCAATGCGCACACTTCCTAGCTCCTTGCACGACGATGTGGCTTTGCAGCTGCGCAACTACATCTTTGACGGCCAGCTCAGGCCCGGCAGCTTCATTGACGAAGTGACTTTGTGTGAGCTGTGGTCCATCTCGCGCACGCCGTTGCGCGAGGCGCTGAAGGTGCTGACGGCCGAAGGCTTGGTGCGCCATGAACCGCGTCGAGGTTGCTTCGTGAACGAGGTGACCGAGCAAGACCTTGATGACATTTTTCCTGTCATTGCCTTGCTTGAAGGGCGCTGCGCTTTTGATGCCACCCAACGCGCCACGCCAGCCGATGTTCAGGCGCTTGAGGTGTGGCACCAGCGCTTAAAGCAGCACGCCGAAGCAGGCCGCATCAACGACTATTACGAAGCCAACTTCGCCATCCACGAAGCCATCATCCAGCTGGCCAACAACAAGTGGCTGGCACAAACCATTGCCGACTTGCGCAAAATTTTGAAGCTTGCGCGTTTGCAACAGCTGCATGCACCCGGGCGTTTGAAGCAGAGTTTGAAAGAGCACCTGGCGGTGTTTGCTGCACTCAAAGCGGGTGATGCCGCAGGCGCAGACCTAGCCATGCGCAATCATTTGTTGCAACAGCGCGAGGCTTTGCGTGAGCTGGCCTTCGCCAAACGCAGTGTGTTGACGGCTTGACGCCAGAAAGAAAACAGGAATGAACGCGACCACTTGGCTCAGCAGCAAAATCAATTTACTTCGTAACTCGGCTCCGGCTGCTGGTGAGGTATCTAAGCCTGAAGACCGCTCCACGCGTGAGCGTCTGGATGCCACATTGCGACAAAAGAAAGAGGCCTTATCACCGCGTTCATTGCGCCGCACGTTGACCCTGTTGCAAGCCGTGGTGGACCCACGCGTGAGCGAAGTGGAGGGCGGTCGCCGCGCCAAAGCCTTGGCCGATTGGTATGCCAAAGCCGAGGCCGCAGAGCGTCAAGATTTGTGGCTGCTCATCAGTGAGCAGTTTGGACCAGACGCCGTGAAGGTGCGTGCCGCGCGCGACGACTACGACGCAGCCTTGGGCACCGTGGATGAAGGCCCTGCTGAGATTCGTTTGCGCCGTGCCTTGGTCTCGCCTCGCACGCGTTTGTTGCAACGCTTTGCAGCGTCGGCAGGTGGCATGCGCTTTTTGGTGGACTTGCGTGCTGAGTTACTCCCACATCTCAAAGGCAACAAGCGGTTGTTGGCGCTGGACGCGGAGTTAGAGAATTTGTTCTCTACTTGGTTTGACGTGGCCTTTTTAGAGCTACGCAGCATCAGCTGGGATTCTCCCGCTTCGCTGATTGAAAAGCTCATCAAGTACGAAGCGGTGCACGACATTCGCAGTTGGGCCGATTTGAAAAACCGTTTGGACAGTGACCGCCGCTGCTACGGCTTCTTCCATCCCAGCTTGCCCAACGAGCCTTTGATTTTTGTGGAAGTGGCCTTGCTGCACGAGATGGCAGACAACATCATGCCGTTGCTTGACGAATTGGCCGCACCGGAGGATTTGCAAAAGTCAACCGTGGCGATTTTTTATTCCATCAGTAACACGCAGGGTGGTTTGAAGGGGGTCAGCTTTGGCGACTCGCTCATCAAACGTGTGGTCGAAACTTTGCGTGGTGAATTCCCCAAGCTCAAAACCTTTGCCACTTTGTCACCCATTCCTGGCTTGCGCCCTTGGTTGTCCAAGAATGTCGAGATGTTGCTGGGGCACCTGAATGAGAAAGAGCTGTCGGCTTTGGGGCGTGAAATCAGTTTTGAGCCACCGACAGCCAGCCATGTGTTGGCCGCCATT